>CACWIW010000202.1 GCA_902761035.1 uncultured bacterium
GCGTGACGGTGTGGATGAGCGACCACGATCCTTTGACGCGCATGAAGGGAACGCACGGCATCTGCCTGAAACCCGGCAGCTGCATCGTCGAGCTGAAGGTGCGTCTCACCAACCGCACGCCGTTCACGCAGACGTTCCTCTGGTGGGCGAACGTTGCCGCGCGCGTCCACGACCAGTACGAAAGCTTCTTCCCGCCGGATGTCGAGTACGTCGCCGACCACGCGGTGCGCGCGATGTCGTCCTTCCCCGAGGCTCTCCAGAAGTACTATGGCGTCGATTACGCCGCGCGCAAGGGTGCGAACAACCTCTGCTGGTACAAGAACATCCCCGTGCCGACCTCGTACATGATCTGCGCGACGAAGTACGACTTCTTCGGCGGCTACGATCATGCGGCGCAGGGCGGGTTCGTACATGTCGCCGACCGGCACATCGCCCCCGGCAAGAAGCAGTGGACGTGGGGCAACCATCCGTTCGGCTACGCATGGGACCGCGAGCTGACGGACGACAGCGGACCCTACATCGAGCTGATGGCCGGCGTCTACACCGACAACCAGCCCGACTTCACGTACCTGATGCCGTACGAGACGAAGACGTTCTCGCAGTACTGGTGGCCGTACCAGAAGATCGGCGTGCCGCAGAATGCGAACAGGGACGCGGCGGTGCGGTTCGCCGAGGGGGAAATTGGCGTTGCCGTGTCGCGTCCGATGAAGGGTGCGAAGATCCGCGTGATGCGCGGCGGGAAGGTCGTTAAGGAGATCGAGGTTGATTTGTCGCCGGAGAGGCCGTGGATTGCAGGAGCGGATGCGAAACAGCAAGCGTACGACAGCAAGGTAGGGCGCGGACTCCGGCCGCGCCGACAGCAAGCGTACGACAGCAAGGCGGGGGATGCCCTTGTTGTGCTTGACGGCGAAAATGAAGTGATACGTTGCGAAGTGGCGGCGAGGGAAAAGCAACGCAAGCTTGAGGAAATCAAGGACAAGCGTCCCGTCGCGACAGAACCGCCGGCGCCAAAGGACATCGCAAGCGCCGACGAGCTGTTCCTCACGGCGGAGCATCTCGACCAGTATCGTCATCCCACGCGCGCACCCGAAGCATACCTCGACGAGCTTCTGCGGCGCGATCCGGGCGACTGCCGCGCGCACATCCTCTACGGCAAGAGGCTTCTTTCGCGTGGGCTCTTTGAAGAGGCGCGGGATCATTTCACGGCGGCCGTCGCACGGCTCACGTTCAGGCATCCGAATCCATATACGGGCGAAGCGCACTACTATCTCGGCCTCGCACTCGACTTCCTCGGCAAAGATGACCTCGCCTACGACGCCTACTACAAGGCCACATGGGACGGCGCGTGGAAGTCACCGGCCGAAACACGCCTCGCGATGATCGACATGCGGCGCGGAAAAATCACGCGTCTCACGTCTCTCGTCTCACGTCAGAAAAAGGACCTGTCGCTTTCCAGCCCCGATATGGCACTGGATGCGGCGTATGATTTGATCGAGATGGAGCAGAAGGATGAGGCGAGGGAACTGTTGGAGAGGTATTTGAAGGAGGGTACTCGCGTTGCGGGTGAAAGTAACCTGATGGTGAAGTATGTGTTGGAGTGGCTGGGGAGACAGCAAGCGTACAACAGCAAGGGGGAATCGCCTGATTGGTTTTTCCCGTCGAGGTTGTGGGATTACCGGGTGCTGCGCGATCTCTGGGAGCGGGGCGAAAGGTCGCGCAACGTCGCGTACGGACTCGGCAACTTCCTCTACGACCGCAAACGGCATGAGGAGGCACTTGCGATGTGGAAGGTTGCTGTCAAGGCCGATCCGTTGTTCGCGACGGCGTGGCGCAATCTTGGGGTGGCGCTCTGGAACGTGCGGCGCGACGCAAAGGGCGCGATGTCCGCGTATCGGAAGGCGATGAAGGCCGATCCCAAGGACGCGCGCCTCGTTGCGGAGTATGACCAGCTCTGCGAGAAGTGTAAGGTGTCGAGTGCGGAGCGGCTGAAATTCCTCGAAGGTAAGGCTGCGCTCGTTGCGACACGCGATGACGCGACGGTACAGTACGTGACGTGTCTGAACGACGTAGGACGGTACGAGGACGCGCTCAAGGTACTCGCCTCGCGTCGGTTCCACCCGTGGGAGGGTGGCGAAGGGAAGGTGCTCGCGCAGTACACGCGCGCGCATTTGGCGTTGGGTTGGGCGGCGGTTATGCGGCTCGCCGAGGACGGATCGCCCCACCAGAGACGGCTCGCCGGGGACGGCTCGCCCTACCAGATTGCGCTTGAACACGCCGAGAAGGCGTTTGACACGCCGGAGAACCTGGGCGAGGCGTATCACCTGTTGCAAGCAAAGGCAGATGTCAATTACCTGAAGGGGCTTGCGCTTCGTGGACTTGGACGCGAAGATGAGGCGAAAGCCGCTTTCACGGCGGCCGCCGACGAAGCCGGCGACTTCCAATCAATGGCCGTCACGGAGTATTCGGAGCTTTCATACTATCGCGGACTCGCCCTTGCGGCGCTCGGCCTCAAGAAAGAGGCGAAGGCGCTCTTCACGGACATGAAGGCGTTTGCCGAGAAGGGGCTTAAGACGCCGTTCAAGATCGACTATTTTGCGACGTCGCTTCCGCTTCTGCTTATCTTCGACGACGACCTTGAAGCAGTCAAGAACGATCGGATGCGGAACCTCGTCGCGCTTGCGGAGAAGGGGCTTGCAGCAGTGGCAAATGGAGGTGGAAATGTCTAAGGCAAAGTTGATGATGGTGTGTCTGGTGGCCGCCATGGGCGGATTGCTGTTCGGCTACGACTGGGTGGTGATCGGAGGCGCGAAGCCGTTCTACGAACCGTATTTCGGATTGAACGATCCATCTCAGGCATGGGAGTCCGGGTTTGCGATGGGGTCGGCGGTACTCGGCTGTATCGGTGGCGCGATCGGCCTCGGCTGGCTGCCGGACCGTTTCGGACGTAAACCGTCGCTGATCTTCGCTGCGATCTGCTTCACCGTGAGCGCGCTCTGGACAGCATTCGCCACGGATTATTGGTCGTTCATCGCCGCGCGCATCCTGGGCGGTGTCGGGATCGGACTTGCCTCGAACGTCTCGCCGGTCTACATCGCCGAGGTGTCGCCGCCCGAGATGCGCGGGCGGCTCGTCTCGCTCAACCAGATGACCATCGTGCTGGGCATCATCTTCGCGCAGCTGGCGAACTACCTTGTTTTTCGCACGGTGACGAGCGACGTCTCGTGGCGCGTCATGTTCGGCGCGGAGACCGTGCCGGCGGCGCTCTTCCTCGCACTGGCGTTTTTCATCCCGGAGAGCGAGAGGTGGAGAGCAGTCGGTAGGGCGCGTTCGATGAACGCGCCGCAAAATGGCGGTTTCATCGAAACCGCCCTACCGGGGGCGGGCGTGCAGAAGCGCGTCTCTCCAGTATGGCCTATTCTTGCACTTGGCGTGTTCCTGGCCGCGTTCCAGCAGTGGTGTGGCATCAACGTTGTGTTCAACTACGCGGAGGAGATATTCAAGGCGGCGGGTTACGACGTTTCGGGCGTGATGTTCAATCAGGTGATAACAGGTATCGTCAACTGCGCGTTTACGGTCGCGGCGATGTGTCTTGTCGACAAATGGGGGCGGCGTCCGCTGATGCTACTCGGCGCGGGCGGGCTCGCGGCCCTCTACACGATCCTCGGCTGCTGCTACCATTTCGAGGTGAAGGGCGTTGCCGTCCTGATCGTGGTAATGGCTGCGATCGCGTGCTACGCGATGACGCTCGCGCCGATCACGTGGGTGGTGTTGAGCGAGATATTCCCGGACCGCGTGCGCGGCACTGCGATGTCGGTCGCGGTGGCGTCGTTGTGGATCTCGTGCTTCGGGCTTACGCTCACGTTCAAGCCAATCAACGAGGCTCTTAAGGCTGCGGGAACGTTCTGGTTGTACGCCGCGATATGCGTTGTCGGCTTCGTCGTCACGGCATTTTTCCTAAAAGAAACAAAAGGTAGAGAACTCAATTGAAAGGAGTGTTGCGCATGAATGCGACAAGAACAACTAAGGTTTGCGCGGTGGCGGCGCTGTTTGCCGCTTTTGCGGCGGCGGCGGATTCCGTCAAGGACCTTTCCGGAACGTGGCGCGTGACGGGTGAGGGATTGTCCGGCGTCGTACGACTCCCCGGCACGCTTGCGGACGCTAGGTTCGGACGGCGCATGACCGCCGCCGACTGGGAGAAGGACACTGCTCGCCAGTCGAAGGGCGCGTTGACCCGCGAATATCAGTATCGCGGAAAGGCCGTATATGAGCGCGAGATCGACCTCACGGAGGAAGAGGCGCGGTATCCCCTTGAACTGGTGATGGAGCGCGTGATGCTCCATTCCGAACTCGCCATCGACGGCGAGACGGTTGGCTCGTGCGATTCGCTCGCCGTCGAACACGTCTACCCGATTCCGCCGCGTCTGACGAAGCCGGGACGCCATACAATCCGCCTCACGCTCGACAACTCCAACCGCTATAACTTTTCGGAGTGGGCGCACAGCTACGGTCCCGTGATGCAGAGCGTGTGGCACGGCGTGGTCGGAGAGTTTGCGCTGCGGCGGCAGAGTCCGCTCAGGCAGTCGCGCGTATTTGCCTCATGGCCCGCAAACCACCGACTGGTCGTTGAAGTGCCTGAGTCGTTCAAGGCGAAGGATCTCGATGGGAACATACGCTTGCTTCATGCAAACGCCGTGCCGCCGGATTGCAATAGCGTGCGTGTAAGAAGCATCAAACCACCATCTCCCTACCGCAGGGGTTTCAACCTTATCGAACTCTTTCTTGAATACGAGCCCGAGGCGTGGTCGGAACACCATCCTTATCTCTATTCGCTCGTGTTGCACGACGCCGAGACTGATTTCACGCATACGATACGCTTTGGATTCCGCAGCGTGTCCGCGCACGACCACGCGATCTGGATCAACGGCTTCAAGTGGTTCATGCGCGGCAACCTCGACTGCTGCCACTTTCCGCTCACGGGCGCGCCGGAGACCTCCGTGGAATGGTGGCGCACGACGTTCCGCAAGCTGCGCAACCAGGACGGCATCAACACGATCCGCTTCCACTCCTGGACGCCGCCGAAGGCCGCGTTCGACGCGGCGGACGAACTGGGCATGTTCTGCGTCGTTGAGGCGGGCATCTGGGTGGACCGCTGGCACACGACGGCCGACAAGATGGGCTTCGGCAAGCCCATCGACGGATTCGTCCAGCACGAGCTGCGCAACATCCTTGAAAAACGCGGCAACTCGCCGTCCTTCATCTCGCTCGGCATCGGCAACGAACTCGGCGGCAGCGACTTCAAGGTCATGGGCAAGTGGATGAACGACTGCCGGGCGTTCGATCCGAGCCGCCTGTACCTGGCCTCCACGGCCAGGGAGATATCCCCAGGCGACGACTACACCACGACGCACCGGCACCCTGAAGTGGGCATGGTGCGCGGGCGGTTCCGACCCTCCACGGATTGGGACTATGAGGATGTTTACGGCAAGACCCGTCTTCCTGTGGTGGCGCACGAGATCGGACAGTGGCCGATCTACGTGGACTGGAAGCACGAGCTTGCAAAATACACGGGTGTGATGCGTCCGTACAATCTCGAACACTATCGCGACGTGGCGGTGAAGTCCGGTACCGAACGCTTCTGGCCGCGCTTCTGCAAGGCGTCCGCCCACCTCAACCGCCTGATGTACAAGGACGAGGTGGAAAGCTTCATGCGCACGCCGTCGTGCGCAGGACTGCAGCTGCTGAGCGTGCAGGACTTCACCGGGCAGGGTGAGGCGTTGATCGGCTGGCGCGACAGTTTCTACGACCTCAAGCCGGCTGTGGAGGGAATGCGGCCGCGTCCTTTTTTCGAAACAATCTTCACGTCGTATGCAGGCCTTGCCCGCTTCGAGAAGTATGTCTGGAGCGTGGGCGAAACATACAAGGCCACGATCCTGGTTCGCAATGGTACGGAAGAGCCGATTCTCGAAGGTCACGAATCCTATTACGACGTGGAGGATCGTCCGACTTTAGATGCATTTGGCGAAAGCTATCTTCATGGGAAACTGCGCCTTTCGAAGACGATCTACCCTGGCGATATCGGTGTGGTTGGCGAAGTGTCCATACCGCTTACCGCCGACATGGCCGGCAAGAAATTCATGCTGCGCTTCGATGGAAACTACTGGCCATTCTGGGTGTTCGCCACGACAGCAAGCGTACAACAGCAAGACGGTAGGGCGGTCGCCCCGCGACCGCCGGATACAATCCTCGAAACCTCCTCCTTTGACGAGGCGGTGGCCGCGCTCGCGAAGGGTGGCATCGTCCTCTACACGGGCCCGAGCGCGAAGAGCGCGAAGTCGCACTTCAAGCCGGTCTACTGGTCCACGGGGCATTTCAAAAGCGCGAACGCTGAACTCTCCACGCTGGGCTATTGTGTCCGCGCCGACCATCCGGCGCTGCGCGGTTTCCCGACCGAGGACTGGGCGGACTGGCAGTGGTACAACCTCGTGGAAGGGGGCGTGAAACACGGCATCGCCGATCTGCCGCAGGGTATCGACCCGATCGTCATGCCGGTTCCCGACCTACACTACTCGACGAAGATGGGTATGTTGTTCGATCTGAAAGTGGGCACGGGACGCCTCATGGTGTGCGGACTCAACCTTTCCGACAAGACGCTGCCGGAGGTGTGCGCGATTCGGAAGAGCATCCTCTCGTACATGGAGTCGAAGGATTTCAATCCGGCGACCGCCATCGAGATGGAAACGTTCAAGGAGGCGTTCGCGCCGCAAGCGACGGCCTCGAAGCTGCGTCCGGCGCAGTTCCGCGACGCACCCGTCTACATCGCGGCGGCGGTGGAGCTGGACGCGGCGGAGCGGAGCGTCGACTGGAAGAAGTCGCTCGACTTTGCGGAGATGTCGCAGGGTGGCTACAACGTCTCCGGCAAAGGACGCTGGGGGGCGTGGCGCGACAGCACCGGCTCGTTCTGGCATGGGCAGAAGCTCACCGTGACGTTGACGGACGTGAAGCCTGTGGCCGGGACGCTCTGGGTGCGCTTCCGCGACCCCAACCGTAATAACCGTTCCGGACGCGGTACGTGCGAAGGGCGTCCGTTTACGGTTCCGAAGCACCAACAGGAGAAGGACGGCATCTGGTGGGCGAAGCTGCCGGTGATGCGCGAGGATTTTCTTGACGGGAAGATAGAGCTTTCATGTCAGGCGACAACCGGCCCGAACCTCATGATCGACCGCATCGTCCTGACTGAGGACAAGTGAGTCATTTGTAAAACCTTTTTTGCTTTTGCTATTGGGAGATTGGGAGTTTCTGAGTTGGAGAATATGTTAAAAATTCTCCCATCCTCCAAGACTCCTAAACTCCAAACAGCGAAAGCAACAATCGACTGTCCGAGGGCACAATTCACCGCCGAGCTTTCTGATAATTGGAAACAACTCTTTGAAACAACTTGCCTTTGGCGCGCGGGCTAACTCGCCCGCGCCCATTTGCCGATCCTTAACTACCACAATTCTCAATGTTCAAGATGCGCCCGAAGGATAATGTTGTTCTTGAATGTTGTCATGGTTGTTTCCAAACCCCAATACGTATGGGTGGAAAACGCAGATGCGCCCCGATCGTGCAGGGCCGCGCACGGATTCCAAATCCTAAAAGATTCGCGTTGAAAAAGTAGTCCTTCGGCCTGTGATTGCGGTTTGGCCTTCCCGTTCGGCCCCTGCGAGGCCGATTTT
>CACWIW010000203.1 GCA_902761035.1 uncultured bacterium
CCTTCTCGAACTTCTCCGGCGACGAGCCGGTCACGTACGGCCGCTTTTCGGGATAACGCGGATTGTCGTCCCAGCCCACGGACGCATGGGCGAAGTACGCCTTGAGGCCCTTGAGCCGAGCCCTTTCGGAATCAAGTTTCGCCAACCCCCTCTTTGCCCACTGCGCATAGTCGCCCTTCGGGTGTATGTGATGTCTGTAGGTGTACATGGTCGCGGACTCGATCCCGAGCGCGGCGATGTGCTCCGGCCTGCACTGACTCGAGCTGCACGCCATGAGGTGGACGCCGCCAAGCCCCGCCTTCGCGCAGTCCGCGTCGAACTGGCGGAGCGCGGCGGCGGCCTGCTCCATGCCGCCCATCCCCTTCACGAACGTGCCGACCTCGTAGATCATGAACACCGGTTTCCCGCAGATGCGGTAGTAGTTCGGACGCGAGAGGAACTTCTCGATCGCCCGTCGCGTCATCCGCCTGAACGCCTCGCCGTCCACACCACCGGTCCAGATGGTCTTGCTGTTCCTTTCCGTCGCCCTCTTGTCGACGCAGTCGGTCCAGTTGTGGTTCGCCCACATGAGGAAGAACTTCATCTTGCCGTTGTTCTTCGCGCCGAGGAATCCGTCGGCGACCGCGCCCTCGAGGGACGGACGCTCCCTGTACCAGTACCAGTCGAAGATGAACACGTTGACGCCATGTGAAGACGCCACCTCGATCTTCTTCTCCATCACCTTCGGATCGGCCTCGTTCTCGTATCCCCACACTGGAACGCGCGGCTGGTAGTGCCCCGGCCACTTCGGCTTCGCGTCCTTCACGTTGAACCATTCGCCCTGCCCCTCGGATAAGAGCCCCAGTTCCTTCCACCTCGGCTCAGGATGGTAGCCCGGATAGACGAGCGCGGCAATGTCGTATTCCGCGCCGCCCGCCAACGCCGCCACCAGCGCGGCGTTCCCGTATGTGGAAGCGACCACGCCTGTGACTGCAGCTAGAGCCAGAAGAGTTCTTTTCATGCACGGATTATAGCACATCTTGCGGTTCGCCGCCATACCAAAAAAAGTGGCTTTTGCCAGGAAAACAGGAGTTTCGCCGACGATGTGGCGTAAGCAGCTTCGCCGTGGGACGTGAAATACCTCCTTTTGAGATTTCACGTCCGTGTTGTATTGACTTCCAAGGACGTGAAATGTTATAATTCTCGCGTTCACGTCCCACAGGAGGTTTCATGTTTGTTGGAAGAACAGAGTATTTAGATGATCTTGCTTCGTTGTGGCGAAAAACGACATCGTCGCTTGTCGCCTGCCGGGGGCGTCGCCGCATTGGCAAAAGCACGCTGATCGAGCATTTCGCCGGAACTTCCGCTTTCCGTCTGCCGCGCGTTCTGGGGACCCGTCGCCAAAACGGTCTCCTCGCGCAAAATGTTTGATGTTCTTTCCGTCACGGGCGGTGTACCCAGGTATTTGGAGGAAATTGACCCCGCGCTTTCCGCAGAGGAGAACATCCGGCGGCTCTTCTTCACGCCGCAGGGCAAGCTGTTCAAGGAGTTTGACGAGATGTTCTCCGCCGTGTTCGGGGATGTGGCGGCAACCAAGAAGTCAATCCTCATGGCACTGGCGGCAGGGCCGAAAAGCGGGGCGGAACTCGCGGCTGAACTGGGCGTTGCCAACACGGGGCACTTCTCGGAACACCTTCGCTCTCTCGCGGATGGCGGTTTCATCGCGGCGGACAGCGGACTCAACCCCGAGACGGGGAAGAGCGCGCGAATAGACCGGTACAGGCTGCGGGACAACTACACGCGCTTTTATCTCCGCTGCGTTGAGCCGAAGAAGAAGGAGATCGCCGTTGGCGGCTACAGGTTTGCATCCGTCGAGCAGCTGCCGGGCTGGGATGCGATACTCGGACTCGCCTTCGAGAATCTCATCGTAAACAACTGGCCAGAGATTCTGTCGCGGATAGGCGTCGGGAACGCCATCGTCGAGTCGGCCGCGCCCTACCGGCGCACGTCCTCGGACAGCAGGAAGGGTGTGCAGATCGACCTGCTCGTGCAGACGCCGCGTACGGTGTATGTCGTGGAGATCAAGCGGAAGAACGTCATCGGAATGGATGTGGCGGAAGAGGTGGAGGAGAAGGTCCGGCGCTTGAAGCTGCGCAGGGGGATGAGCGTACGCCCCGTGCTGGTTTACGATGGAGAGCTTGATCCACGGCTCGCAGGGTGTGGATATTTCGCTGCCCTGCTCGATGCGGCGACGCTCATTGCAGGGAGCGCGAACTGACGCGGCTGACTGGCGCAAAATTCCACGATGCCATCGCGCGTCACCGGATCAAGACCATCTCGTTCGGTGCGAGCGTGAGGGTCACGGAATTGCCTTCGATCTTGAACTTACTGAACGCCTCGCGCCCCGTGGATGTGACCGTCCAGCCCTTCGCCTTGTCAGAGAGCTTCACACCTGCCGGAACTTTCCACGTGCGGTCACGGCATCCCTTTTCGGAATACGCCACGAGCGCGCCGTCGCCAAGCCACAGAGCGGGAATGAGCATGTCGCTGCCGTCGGAGAGGATCTCACCGTCCTTTGCGACGCTCAGCCTCCCGCCCTTCCACATCGTGCGCACGCCCTTCTCGAACACGCCAATGCTGCCGTTCTTGCCTTCGATCAGCGCCTGGCGTCCAAATGTGTTGAGGTACTGGCAGATAAGCGTCGTCTTGCAGAACTCGCGCTTGAAGACGTCGAACGCCTTTGCAAGGTCGGGGTGGTTGCGGAACAGCGCCTCGCCGTTCACGTTGCTGCCGAAGGCGCACTGACTGCCGTAAACGTTGCCGCCGCACGCCTGCGACGCCTTGAGGGAGAGCGCGTGCTGGCGAGAGCCGTAATGCCAGTACATCGGGAACCATCCCTCGCTGATTCCGCCAACGTCCATGCCGCCGACGCCCTCCGTCGTCACGTCTATGCCCTTCGAGTCAAAGTACTTGATGATGTTTCGCTTTGCGTCGATGTCCTGTTCGCGCGTATGGCCGTGCCATGGGCTGATGGGCGAACGCATCCTGATGGAGTGCCTGCCGTTGGCCCCGACCACCGGAAACGGCACCGCGGAGTGGAATGCGTCGATGTGGATCGTGCCTGCCTCGCAGATGGGAAGAAGCTCGCACAGGCGGTCCACGCGCTTTTGCAACAGCCCCTTCTCCCATTCCGCCGCATAGCTCACCTTGTAAGCCCAGTCGCCGAGGATGTACGTGCCGTCCTTCTCGCGTGCGAGCACGTCCGCGCGAACATACTCCTTGAAGAGCGGACTGTCGTCGTATGCGTCGAAGAGGTTCACGTGCAGGCTCACCGTCGTGTTGTATTTCTTCGCCTCCCGCATGAGCCAGCGGATGCTGTCGAGCGGATCCGTGTCACACGCGCGAGCGACGGCCCTGTTGCCCTCGAAGAATGCGGGATACTTCGAGTCGTGTCCGTTGTACTGCCAGCCGACGAGATAGACGATCTTCGGAAGCCCGAGCGTGAGCGCGTCCATGCCCTTGATCACCTCAAGCGCCTGTTCGCAGCTCATGTAGACCTTCTGCTTGCCGTTGTCGCGCATCTTGTATTTTCCTAGATGCACCGGATCGAACTCCGCCTGCGAGAGGAAGAGTTTCGTGACGTACGTCTTCGAGTAGTCGTGGCGGGGATGGACCGCCCACTTGAAGTCCGCCTGTTTGAACGCATTCGTCCTGACAGGCCCGTCAAGCGTGAACACATCTGTGGTCGCAGCGCCCATGGAGACAAGCGTGGAGACCAGCGCAATTGCACATAGAACGCCGCATTTCATGTCTTTCTCCTAATCAAGCAACGACGCGGACATCGTATTGCCTGAACTTTCTGTCGCCCGTGATCACCGTGAGATCATGAATGAGCGCAGTCGCGATTATGATCCTATCCGCCGGATCCTTGTGGTGATCCGGCAAGCGTGCCGTACGGATCATGATGTCATCGGTCGGAGGGATAGCGGTTATTCCGTATTCGTTCGAGAGGTCTGCAAGAAAATCTTCCGGCGCTGCAGGAAGTGTAATCTTCCCCTCCTTCTGGAGCCGCGTCAATTCCCATGCGGAGATGGAGGAATAGCAGAGGGATGCAGCTACGCTTATCCGTCTTTTTGCCTCGGCGCTCAGGTCACCTCCCCCCATGCCGAGCCAAATGAGTGCGCACGTATCGAGCAAGTACCGCATCAGGCATTCTCCCAGAGATCGGAATCATCCGCGAACAAGTCGCCCTTGACGGCGATTTGCGCCCCATACCGCGGCAAAGGCCGAATCTTTCGCACGTGCTCGACAGGCACGATCCTGGCGACGGGGTGCCCGTACCTGACTATTGTAAATGAAACAAGCCGCGACTCCACTTCGGAAAGCAAGCCCGAAAAATTGGCCTTTGCCTCGTTTACGCTCATTGTTGCAGGCATTTCTTTTTCTCCTTGTCGGTTGATGCCTCGCATTCTACCATATTCTGGTCTGTGACGTCAACTATGATCTGTTGGTCTACTTCAGCGGGAATAGGGCGACGCGCTGGACGAAACCTCTGTTGTTGCCCTTGCGGGCAACTGTGGTTTGCAGAATGTCGGCTCGGGAAACGCCTGGTCGACGAACGGCGGCTTGCCGAGGCGCTTCGCGTCGACCGGCTTGAAGTCTGGCGCCTTGGACCCTTCCGGCGGGGTGATTGTGCACGCGCCCGTCGCGTCGTCGACGCTCCAGTACTTCGCGGGAATGGGCCAGTTGTCCTCGTAGCGGCTGGGATGCACCTCGTTCTTGAAACGCGGATTGCCACCGAGGATGTTGTTGACGTAGACGAACGCGCCATGTTCGCACGAATACTTGTCGAGCGAGTCGGGCACGACGGAATGGGGCTTGAACACAGGCGTGCGCCGCGCCTCGTCCCCTCCTTTGCGGTAGCCGCCCCTGATGCGGTTCCCCACGAACGCCGCGCCTTGCGTGGCGGACCAGCACGCCATGTTCGAAAGCATGTCGTTGCCCTCGATGAGGATCGGCCCGTGGTTCACCTCGAGGTAGATGTCAAATGCGCCGTTCGCCCACAGCCTGTTGCCGGTGATGCGCGTGCCCTGCGCCATCCAGTCGAGCCAGATTCCGAAGGTGCCGCTGTGGTGGAGACGGCAGCGGGCAATCGTCACGTCGATGGCCGCATGGAGCTTGATGCATCCCATCTCCTGTCCGAAGTACGGCTTCTTCCAGTAGCAGTAGGATATGTCGCAGTCCTCAATCGTGGAGAACGCCCCGCCGTACGCGCCGCAGATTCCGGCCTGTCCGCAGTCGGTGATGCGGCAACGGCGCACGACATGATGTCCGACGTCCTTCCAGTCGCGCTCGGACATCCGCTTGGCCCAGAGGTAAAACCTCTGCTTGGGGTCGCGCCAGAATGAGTCGAAGTCGTTTGCGCATATTCCAAGCGTCAGTCCGGCGCAGCTCGATCCCGCGATTTCGCAGTCCTCGACCGTCCAGCCGCGGCTCCAGTTCGTCCCGACCACGCCGACCTGCTCGGCACGCGGATACGCCCAATCCGGACCGGCGTTCACGAACGAGAGGCCGCGCAGCGTGATATAGTCGCGCCTCTGCGACACGGGATAGAAACAAGCCGGGCGCACGACGAGCTCCGGCACGGACTCGTTCGGATCGCGCGCGAACGCCGCCACGATCCTTCCGCTCGCCCCTCGTCCCGGAACGAGCGCGGCGCTCCCCTTCTCAAGCTTCGGCACACCGTTCATGTCGCGGAAAACCTCGACTCCCAGCAGCTTCAACGGTCGCCCGTCCTGGATGAGCCGCGTGCGGAAGTGGTCGCGCCCCTTGCGTTCAAACCACCGTCCCGTGATGAAATCGGTGAATGGATTCAGGCCGCCAAAGGTGTCGTACGCGACAAGCTTCTCCCAAAGCCCATCGGGACGCTTCGTCCATCCCCTGACTGGATCGGCTCCGGTCACGACGACCTTCTCGCCCTTCGCGGCCCGATACGTGATCGGCGCGTCCGCGCGTCCCGCGTTCACGGGCTTCACCCATTCGCGGTAGACGCCCCCGCGTATGGTCACGACGTCGCCAGCGGCCGCGACAAGCGCGGCCCTCCCGATCGTGCGCCACGGCTTCGCCGCAGATCCCTCCGCCGCGTCGTCGCCATTCGTCGCCACGAAATACTCCTGCGCCGTTGCAAAGAACGGCGCAAGCACACATGTCGCGACCGACGCGACCGATATTATTTTGCTTATTTTCATTGGTGTTCCATTCGCAAGGCAGGTGCCAGCGCGACGTGCTTGCCGTGGAAACCGATGCCGTACTTGAGGACAGTGATGCCGGCAGACTCCATATCGGTGGCGTAGCCTTTTTCATCGATCTGCCTTCGCGCCTTCTTCGCGGCTGCGGCAAGCAGTGCGTCACGACGCTTCTGCGAGACACGGCGCGGAATCTTCGGCGATTTGAACTCGAGGACGACGCCCGGAAGCGGAACGCCGGGAAGCGGTTTCATCAGAATGTCGGGGCGACCGTCGCCCTCCTCGCGGTTGGAGTGGATCTCGAAGTAGTCCCGCCCGATAGCGAGAAGTCCGAGGATGAGACCATGGAAGAAATCCTCCTTCGCCGTGTCGAAGTAGCTAGCGGACGAGACGAGGAAACGCTCGACCGACTTGCGGAACGCCTCGCCGTCACCGGACGTGAGTGAGTCAAGCAAGTCGTAGAGGTCGTCGCCAGTCGCAGGCGTTCGCTTGATTGGTGCGAGGATATCGTCGCGGAACACGCGCTTCAACTCGCGGTTCGGGAAAGCGAGCACCGCTTTGCTGTTCTCGTCAGGCCCCGAGAGGACCTTGAGGTAACCAGTGTGTACGAGCAGCGACCAGATGATCTCCGGATCGTTCTGGATTGTGCCGTAACGTCCGAGTTCCCTGGCGCACGGCACTTTCCGCTCACCCTTCTCAAACATGTCCGCGAGCTCTTCGCGCCGCCTCTGGGTCATGCGCGAAATCGCGTCCGCCACGAGGTCGTTGCTGCTCGTATCGAGCCAGTACGGTTGCGGCGTGAAGCCATCGTCGACATAGTTCAGGAGCGACCACGGATTGTATATCTCGCATCCGCCGAAGCAGTATCCGTCGTACCACGCCTTCGCCTCGTCCATCTTCTCGGGATGACCGTAGGTCGCGAGGAGGTCGCGCACCTCGTCCTCGGTGAAGCCGAAGCAGTCGGAGAAATCTGAGTCAAAGACAGAGTACACCTTCGGATTGTTGAGTCCTGAGAGTACACCCTCCTTCGCGACACGGAGAATACCGGTCATCACGCCGAGGCGGCAGTGCTTGCCGTCCTTGAGGGCGGATGAGAGGAAATTCCTGAAGAACTGGAGCGCCTCCTCGCCGAAGCCGCGCGTCGCGGCCCAGTTGATGGGAGAGTCGTACTCGTCTATCAGGATGACCGGCTTCTCGCCGTAGTGCGCGTGGAGCGCAGCGGCGAGGATGCCGATCGCCCGCTGGAAGTTGCGTGGGGTTTTCTGCTCAAGGCACAGCTGGCGATGGAACGCCCGCGCGGTCTCGATG
>CACWIW010000204.1 GCA_902761035.1 uncultured bacterium
AAAATATGAAACTCAAACTTCCGAAGCTCGGTCACCCCTCGCTCGCAGAGCGTAAGGCGCTCAAGGGCTGGCTCTTCGTCCTGCCTTTCGTTCTCGGCTTCATCCTCGTCTATCTCCCCATCATCATCGACTCGATCTGCTTCAGTTTCATGACGGTCGATCTCAAGAGCGACGCGGAGGGCTGGTCCTATACCGAGGTGGTCAACCACGGGTTCGAGTTCTACAAGACCATGTTCAGCAAGGACGCCGACTTCGTCCAAAAACTCGGCGAGGGTATCGTGCAGCTGCTCTGGGAGGTCCCCGCGGTCGTTATCTTCGCGCTCTTCGTCGCGGTCATCCTCAACCAGAAGATGCTCGGGCGCGCCGTTTTCCGCGCGATCTTCTTCGTCCCCGTCATTCTCTCGACCGGTCTTCTTGAAGCCATGACGTCGACCGGCAGCTCGACTGCATTGTCCCAGCCCGCGAGGTCTTCGGTCGCCTGCACCGTCACCGTCGCGCCCTCGGTGTTCACTATGGGCGGGAGTTTCACGTATGGCTTTCCGTCCGCATCGAACTTGATGTCAATCAGCGGCTCGGCGAGATCGGCGGGGCCGATCGAAGGGTCAATCCCGAAGACGTACCGCACGCCGGCCGGAATGCCGTTCACCATATCTTCCGGCTTCGGCATGTCTTCCGGTTTCGGTTCGTCGGTAATGCCAACGTCATTCAGCCAGAGCTCGTACGCGCTGAAGAGCGTCCGCAGGTACGGATACGTCTCTTCGTCGATCTTCCAGACGTCGTCGAAGTCGAGGGCTGTGAAGGACTCTTTCCGCTGCATCTCCTCGTCGCCGAGCGGCGTGATGCCGGCGTAGTCGTCGGAGCCGCTACTCGTGCCGGCGGCCTTCAGGTCGTTCTCGGTGTCCTCATAGTAGGAACCCGTGACGAGACCGGAACTGGCCAGGCCGACGAACGCGCCGCGATAGTGCCCACCATCGCTCGAGACGTAGCTCCGCCCGCGAAGCCGCCGACATTGTCGCCACCATTGCCGCCGTAGCCGTCGCTGCTATCCACTGACGATTGGGCACTCGAGTCCGCGATGAAGCCGCCGCCGTGGTTGCCGACGAAGCCGCCCGTGTACGACTTGCCGGACTCGTTCGCCACATAACTTTCCACGCAGCAGCGGAGAATGACGGGCGCGTCTGCGGTGTAGCCGACGAAGCCGCCGGCGTTGACGCTGTTTGTATTCCAGACTTCTCCGACGAACCGTGGTTCTGTCCGTAGAACTCGCCTTTGAATGGGTTTCTGTAGTTGCCGATGGGCTCGATGGTCTCGCCGACGAAGTCGATGTCCGCCGTCAGCACATAGCTGCCCGAGGGGTTGTTCGTGACGGCGAACAGTTCCTCTGGTGTCGAGATCGGAATCATCGCGCTGGACTTGGCGCGCTTCGGCGCTTCAGGCCAGCCATCGGAGAGCGCCTTGATTTCCGTCTGCGTGAGCCTGCCGCCCGTGATGGCCGGGTTGCTCCCGCAGAACGGGCGCGGCCCGTTGGCGTAGGCCGAAACCGCGCAGTTGACATTCGTTCCTCTCACGTGGTGGCCGATGAACGACCCAATGTCGCCGCCCGTGCCCCACACGGCACCGGAGCACCAGCAGTCGCTGATTGTCGCGTCATCGTGGGCGAGCCGCCCGACGAAGCCGCCGTAGTAGCTGGCGGCGGAGCGCACGTCGCCGCGCGCCACACAGTTGGAGATCACGGCTGGCGCATAGACGTAGCCAATGAATCCGCCCGCCATGCCGGAACCGCTCACGAAGCCGTCCGCACGGCAGTCGACGATTCGATTGACCGCGCTGCCGCCAGCACACGCCCCGACCAGACCTCCGGCGTAGGAGTTGGTCGCCACGATCTCAACCGTCGCGATGCAGTTGCTGATGACCGTTCCGCCCGTGATGCATCCGACGAGTCCGCCGACGTACTGCTTGCCCGCGACCGTTCCCGAGACGGAGAAGCCTTCGAGCACCGCACCGCTCGTGCAGCCGAAGAGCCCGCGATAGTCGCTGCCCGACAGGCTGTTCGTGCAGCTGAGGTTGCGGATGGCGTAGCCGTTGCCGTGGAGCGAGCCGGTGAACGGCGCCGTATTGTTACCAATCGGCGTCCAGTCCGCCCCGCCGAGGTCGATGTCCGCGCCGAGGGCGTAGGAACCGCCAAGGTCATTTGCAATCGCCGCAAGCCCTTCGCGGGTGGTGATGGATGTGTCCGCAATGGCAGCGGTTGTGGCCGCAAACACGGCGGCAATTGTGAACGCTATATTTTTCATGGCGCGTATTATAACAAAACTCCCGACGACTTGCGAGATGTGCTTGCCGTGCGGAAAAAGGCTGCGGCCACGGCGAAGGCGCTCACGACATTTAGGGAGTTCTTCATGCCGTGCGAGGGGATCTCCAGCACCTCGTCCGCCATCGCCACAACGTCGGGATCAAGTCCGAAGCGCTCGTTGCCGAGCAGGAGCGCGCATGGCCAGACGGGCGAGCAGGACGCAATGTCGGTCGCGCCGTCTGCAGTCTCCAACGCGTACACGCGCCGTCCCTCCGCGCGAAGGCGGTCGATGACGTCGCGCACGTCGCCTGCGCGCTCCCACGGAGTCGTCTCGTCCGCCCCCAGCGCGGTCTTCTTCACCTGCGCGTTCTCGGGACCCGGCGTGTAGCCGCAGAGTATCAGACGGTCCGCTCCAAAAAAATCGGCCGTGCGGAAGATGCCGCCGGCGTTGAACGCGCTGCGCACGTTGTCCGCCACCACCGTGAACGGCGCACGGTCGGCGTGGCCTGACGGAGAGTCCGTAGTGCGTATCCCCATCTCGGCGTCAGTCACCCGCGCTCGCTTGTCAACGCGCTCCAGCGGCACGAGTGCGGCCTGGATTGAACGCTGCGTCGCGCCGGGCTGGAGAAGATGCGCAAGCCCCACAAGACGCTTCGACTGCGCGCACCTGAGGTAATCAAACGCCGCACCGCGCGCACCATCGTCACCCGGCGCGTCGAACGCTGCCTGCACGAAGCGCAGCGCCTCCCTCCATTCTTCAGTGGAAAGGTCGATCACGGCGTCACATCACGGCGTTGTCGATGAGACGCGTCTTGCCGGCGTAGGCGGCAAGCAGCACGACCACGCCCTTATCCAGTTTCCTGACGGGCGCAAGCGTATCTGCATTGACCGCTTCCACGTAGTCAGTGCGAAGCCCGGCCCTGTCAAGAGCGATCCACGTCTCCCGCTGGAGAGCTTTCCACGGACGCGGCCCCTCGGCCGCCAGTTTCTTGAGTTTCTGCAGCGCGCGAGAGAGCGCAAGGGCGCTTTCCCGCTCGGCGTCGGAAAGATATGCGTTGCGAGAGCTGCGCGCGAGGCCGGACGGCTCGCGCACAATCGGCGCAACCACGATTTCAAGGTCGAAGTTCATGTCGCGCACCATGCGGCGGATGATCGTCGCCTGCTGGTAGTCCTTCTGCCCAAAGACGGCGAAATTCGGATGCGTGAGGTTGAAGAGCTTCGCCACCACGGTGCAGACGCCGCGGAAGTGTCCCGGACGCCGCGCGCCGCAGAGGCTTCCCGAAAGCGCGCCGTCCTCCATCATCCACACGCTGTGGTCTGGCGCGTACATGTTCTCGGGCGTGGGGAAGAAAATCGCCGTCGCGCCCGCAGCGCGGCATTTGGCTGCGTCCGCCTTGTGGTCGCGCGGGTACTGCGCGTAGTCCTCCTTCGGACCGAACTGCGTGGGATTCACAAACACGCTCACAACGATTTCGTCCGCGCCCTTCTTTTTGGCCGCGGCGATGAGCGAAAGGTGCCCTTCGTGGAGCGCGCCCATGGTGGGGACGAGGGCGATTTTCTTTCCGGCCAGACGCTGAGCCGCAGCCCAACGCTGGAGTTTCTTGGGATCGTTGAATGTTTTCATCTCATTTCCCGTAGAGGAGTATGTTGAGAAATGCTGCAACCAGGCGGCCTGACGACAGGAGGGATGCCTTGGACACCTTGTCCATCGTATCCGCCGGAGTGTGCCACCAGGCGTTGCCTGGGCCGTAGTCAAAGTCGATGAAGTTGATAGCAGGGCAACCGGCGGAAAGGAACGCGGAGTGGTCGTCCGTCACCACGAGCGACTCGTCTACTTTCAGCAGATCCTTCAGCCCGGCCTTCTCTGCGGCCTGCTGCGCAAGTTTCTTGAGGACGGTGGTAGTGTTCGCGGGCACTATGATGTGCAGGTCCTTGTCGCCAAGCATGTCGAGGCAGATTGCCGTCTTGACGCTCCTGCCACGCTCGCGGAAATAGTCCACGAGGTGCCGTGATCCGTGGAATCCGTCGTCAGGCGCGTACGCCTTGCAGCATTCCTCGCCGTCCGTCCAGACGAGCGCGATGCTGTCCGGATGCGGCCCCGTGCGGTTGATCGCGTCGGCAAGGGCGATGAGCAGACCGCTCGTAGAGGCGCCGTCGTTGGCGCCGGGACACGGCTGCTTCGCGGTGGCGGGCGTATCGAAATGCGACATTACCACGATCCAGTGTCCGTTGGTCCTGGTGCCGGGGAGCTCTATCATCACGTTGCAGAACTGCCGCTCGCCGAATGGCGTCTTGTCGCGGAAGGAATCAAGCGTCGCGTCCGCCCCGCACCAGCTCGCGCGGTCAAGCAGCCAATTCGCGGCAAGCCGTCCGCGCAGCGTGCCGGAGTGGCGCGGCGTGCAGGCCTTGACGAAGGCGCCTGCGGCGTCAAACGCGGACTGCGCGTCATCATCCGTGAACACCACCGGCGCCGCTGCCGCCGTCCAAGCGGCCAGTACACACGTCGCAACTCCTCCAAGTCTCTTCAACTCAACCATCTCCTCTCAAATCCCCGCATATCATTTCCACTTTACACTTTCCATTTTACACTTTACACTCGCTCTTAGCCCATCTTCACGCCCAGCATCGCTAGAACGCGGTCGAGGTCGTCGTTGTTGACGAAGTCGATCTCCAGCACGCCCTTCGTGTGCTTGCCGTTCGCGTGCGTCATGCCGCTCGTGATGCGTACGGCGCAGCCGAGAGTGCGGCGAAGTTCGTCCGCGATGGAGTTGGCGTAGCTCTCCGGGATGTCCGGCGTGCCGGGCTTGCGCTCGACGGCCGGTGCGTGAAGCTTAGCGACACGGCGCTCGAGCTCGCGCACTGTGAGCCCGCCCACGAGCTTGCCCGTGCGGGGATCCTGCACCGCAACGCACGCCTGCGCGAGTTCGCAGGTCTCAGCCGCGTTGCCATAGCGCGCGTGGACGCCCTGCAGCACCTTCGCGTGGCCGACAGATATCGCACGCTGGCGGACGAGACCCTGGACCTCTTCCGGCAGGTCGAGGAGTCCGACCGCGTTCGCGATCGTCGAGCGGCCCTTCTTGCCAACGCGCTCGGCCACTTCCTCGTACGTGAGGTTGAAGTCCTCCTTGAGCGTGCGGTAACCTACCGCCTCGTCAATCGGGTTGAGGTCGTCGCGCTGGAGGTTCTCCGTGAGCGTCATCACAGCGGCGGTCGCGTCGTCCACGTCCTTCACCACGACCGGCACGAGCTTCAGGCCGGCCTCGCTGGCCGCGCGCTGGCGGCGTTCGCCGCAGATAAGCTCCAGCTTGCCGTCCTTTCTCCGCCGACACGTAAGCGGCTGGATGATGCCGTTCTGGCGGATGGACTCCATGAGGTCTTCCAGCGCCTCGCGCGTGAACTCGGTGCGCGGCTGCCACGGCGAGCGCTCTATCTCCCACGGCGGCACCTGCAGAACGGTATCGCCGGCCTGTGCGGCGGGGGCAGGGGCGGATGCGGGGACGAGCGGCACGACCGGCGGACGCGTGTCCGCAACCGGCGCGGCCGGCGTGATCAGAGAGTCAAGTCCGCGCCCCATGCGGCCAAGGCCGCCGTGCTTCTGCTGCGACTTGATCGCGGACCGCGTTGGCGGCTTCACGCCGGACGCCTTCTTGAGAAATGGATTTGCTGGCTTTTTAGCGCTCATGTCTGCTTCTCCCATAGTTTCTCAAGTGCGTAGTACGCGCGCGCCTCGGGGGAGAACACGTGCACGACCACGTCCACGTAGTCCACCACGATCCAGCCCGACTCGGGATCGCCGCTTGTGCGGTAGGAGGAGATTCCCGCCTCCTTCATCGCCCGCTGCGTGCCGGCGATCAGCGCCTTGAGATGCGGCGCGGCGGTGCCGGTGGCCACCACGAAAGCATCGCAGAGGCCCGACACGCCGCGCACATCGTACGTCTTCACGTCAACGGCCTTCTTCTCCGCCAACGCGTCAACCACGACCTTTATCTGTTCTTCAAGCGTCATAACATTCGACATCCGACATTCAACATTCATCACTAGCCACTAGCCACTAATCACTAGCCACTAATCACTTCCTCTTCAGCCCTGCCACGACCGGCGTGGTCTTGACCTTCTCCACGATCTCCGCGGCGACGTCCGGATGGTCCTTGAGGTACTGGATCGTGGCCATCGAGCCCTGGCCGAGCTGGCTGGTGCCGTAGGCGATCCAGCTGCCGCGCTTCTCCACCACGCCGCGCGCGAGCGCCGCGTCGAGGATAGAGCCCTCCCACGAGATGCCGCAGCTGTAGAGGATGTCGAACTCCGCCTCGGTGAACGGCGGCGCGACCTTGTTCTTCACCACCTTCACGCGCGTGCGGTTGCCGATCACGGTGCCGGACGTATCCTTGATCGCGCCGATGCGCTGCACCTGGAGGCGGCAGCTCGCGTAGAACTTGAGCGCCTTGCCGCCGGGCGTCGTCTCGGGGTTGCCGAACATCACGCCGATCTTCTCGCGCACCTGGTTCGTGAAGATGCAGAGGGTCTTCGTCTGATTCAGGACGCCCGTCAGCTTGCGCATCGCCTGCGACATGAGGCGCGCCTGCAGGCCCATGTGGCTGTCGCCCATGTTGCCGTCGATCTCCGCCTGCGGCGTGAGCGCCGCCACGGAATCGACGACGATCACGTCAAGCGCGCCCGACTTGCAGAGCTGCTCGCAGATCGAAAGCGCCTCCTCGCCGCTGTTCGGCTGGGAGACGAGCAAATCATCGAGGTTCACGCCGATCTTCTTCGCGTAGCCTGGGTCGAGCGCGTGCTCCGCGTCGATGAATGCTGCGACACCCCCCGCCTTCTGGGCGTTCGCCACCACGTGGAGGGCGAGCGTCGTCTTGCCGCTCGACTCCTGTCCGTAGCACTCCACCACGCGCCCGCGCGGCAGACCGCCCACGCCGAGGGCGAGGTCGAGCGACAGCGCGCCCGTGGAAATCACCGGGATGTCCGCATGCTCCTGCCCGCCGAGCCGCATGATCGAGAGTTCGCCGAACTCCTTCTTGATCTGGCTCAGCACGGCGTCCAGCGCCGTATTCGCCTTCTTCGCGGGTGCGGAGGAAACCTCCGCCGCCTTGTCTTTCTTCTCTGCCATGTTCTCTCCTAAATGTCCTGACCGTTGAAGTATACCAAAATTCCCCCCGAATGGGCAAGTCTGTCCTTGATTAGTACGAAAGATGTGGTACACTTGTCGTCTGCCTTGAGCAAAGAAACAAAAAAGGAACACGAAAACGCCATGTTAGACGCACTCGCCGCCCACCTCGACGCAATCGCCGCGCTCGCCCCTGTCTGGGGCTACGCGCTCATCTTCGCCTTCATGGCGATCGAGAGCTCCTTCATCCCCTTCCCAAGCGAGATCGTGATGATCCCGGCCGGATTCCTCGCCGCGCGCGGGGAGCTCTCGCTGCACGCTCCAATGCCCGACTTGGCGCTCGCCATCCTCGTGGGCCTTGCCGGCTCCCTCGCCGGCGCGTACTTCAACTACTACCTATCCGCGAAGCTCGGCGAGCCGTTCCTGCGCAAGTACGGCAAGTGGTTCTTCATCAAGCCGGAGGCACTCGACCGAGCGTGCGAAGTGTTCAACCGCTACGGCGGCGCCACCACGTTCGTCTGCCGTCTCATCCCCGTGATAAGGCAGCTCATCTCCATTCCCGCCGGACTCGCGCGGATGCCCCTCGGCAAGTTCACGTTCTTCACGGGACTCGGCGCCGGCATCTGGACGGCCATCCTCGTCCTCATCGGCTACGCGCTCGGACGCTCCGCCGGCGACATCACCTACGTAGACCTTGTCCACAAGGGCAAGGCCATGCTCGACGCCCATCTCGTGTGGATTATCCTCGGCGCGCTCGTCCTCGGCGTCACCTACGTCGCCATCACCAAGCTAGTCATGCGTCGCCGCTGACGTCGGTACAACGCGCGCAGGCCGAAGTTTCCGCAAGGGTGACGCCGGACAGCTGAAAATCGCGGCGTCGCCGGAGTCGAGCCAGAAGTAGTCCGCGTATGCGGCGGCGGGAACCTTCGTGCCGTCCCTGCGCACGATCTCCGTGCCGTCAGCGAACATCCCCTTGAGCGTGATGTCGTCGTTTGGGTCGCGGTTCACCACCATCAGGTAGTCCGTGTCGCCGTTTTTCAGCCACGAGACGACGGCCGTGCCGCCGTTGGGAATGTCGAACGACTTGACGAACGGCGGCAGGAACTTCGCGTCGAACCGCTTTGTGCCGAGCGGCACGTCGATTCCTGTGTGCCACACGCCCTGCACCTTCGCGCCGAGGAACACGTACGCGCGGGCCTGGATTTCCGCGTTCATCTCGCGCACGAGGTCGAACACGGGGCTGCGG
>CACWIW010000205.1 GCA_902761035.1 uncultured bacterium
CAGAAAATCCAATCGCCTCACGGATCGTCGAACCTCGTGTTGTCAAACCTGAACCCCGTCGCATGGCGGGTAATGAACTGCTTGTCGGGTTGCCGGTCGCAGACATTGATCGCCTGCTGGATGGCTGCTGTGTCCTTCGTCCGCCCGTCGCCCTTCGCGCCGCAGTCGCGGACATTGAAATCGGCGGCGGCGGATTGCATGGACGCCACCCCCAACAAAGCCGCAAGCACAGCGATTGAGCTGACGGCAACACCTGCCGTTTGAAAGTTCCTTTGATGTCGCATGGCAGACAGTTTACCAAAAATTCAGTCACTCCACAACTTCTACTCCACCAATGGTGTCCGACCCCTTGGCGGCGGAATGGTGGGGCGAGCCGCCCGCCACACTAGTACAACGCGCTGCCAGCGCGTTGCCGAAGCTATCTTGAAAAGGAAACAACCAGAACAACTGGTAAAAACAACTTTGAGAGAGGTGCGCGGGCTAACTCGCCCGCGCATCTTATCCATCTATTCCTATTAGATATTGATTCGGCGCGCTCGGTGATCGCGCCCTACCGCCGGTAGGGGCCGACCACCGGGCGGCCCGCCCGCAATTTCGGCGCGCTCGGTGATCGCGCCCTACCGCCGGTAGGGGCCGACCACCGGGCGGCCCGCCACACTATCTTTGCTTAAGATTCCGCTTTTGTTTTGTTTTCAACAGTGCAGAACATGTAGATGGTGGGGCGAGCCGCCCATCACACCGGCGGAAACTCCGCCTCCAGAACAGCCGCTACACAAGTTTTGGTGGGATTATTTCCGGCGGCGTAAGTCCCACCAAAATTTTCGGGATGCTTTCTGCGGCGCAAGAAGTCCCGCCTAAATTTCAACGGCTCCTCCTGCGATGCAGGAAGAGCCGTTATTTTCCAATTATCAACTTTTTTAACCGTTATTTGGCGAAACCGGCTCCGATTCCGGGTATCTGGTTTCTCTCTGACATTTGGTTTCTCCTTTTTGGTTTGGTTTTTGGGTTGTTTATGGCTTGCAGGATTTATTGTCCGTGTAGAACATGTAGAACGTGTAGTTGTGCGCGGGCTACTTGACGATGAGCACGAAGCCCTTCTTGGAGATTTTGCAGCGCGTGCCGCCGTCCGTTAGGCGCGCCCTCCACGGACGCGTCACCGTAGGCAGTCCCGTGAACACGCCGGCGGCCGTTTCTCCTTCCGCGGCAACCGCCGTGGCGAAATCGAACGCGCGAGGCGCACCCGCGCCCACCTGAACCGTCAGACCGGAAAGATCCAGCGCCCCCGCGCCCACCTTCCTGATCGCGCCGCCGCTCGTCGTGATCGTCGTCGCGTTGAAGCCGAGGTCGTACTCCGTCTCGAGCGTCAGCCCGCCCGCGCCGAGCGTGACCGGCCCCGCACCAATGCTGAAGAAGTTCGCATTCGCCGCAGTCGCCTGCACGGTGCCGCCGTCGAAGAGGATGTTCGCCGTGCCGCTGCCCTTCACGAAGCCGCTCGTCACGAGCCGGCCGCCGTTCGTCACGCACAGTGTGCCCGTGCCGCCGTTGTTGCCAAGCTCCACGCCGCCGGACACGGTCATCGTGCCGCCAACGCCCACGTCGCCCATATAGGCCATGCCGATGCAGACCTTGCCGGCGACCTCGATTTCGCCCGCGCTCTGCGTGAGCGTACCCGTCGTATGCTCGCCTGGATTGGCACGGCTGAGGCGCAACGTACCGCCAACGGTCATCTTGCCGCCGGTCTGCCGCACCGTGCCGACGCCGGAATACCAACCGACCGTCATGTCGCCCGTGTCGGCAATCTCGCCGCCCGACTGCTCCAATACGCCAGTCGATCCTGCCGTGAAGGCAACTGTCAGTCCTGTCGTATTAACCTTGCCGCCGCTCACCTTGATTGTTCCCGTGCTGGCCCACCCGGCGACGAGGTCGGCACTTTCGTAGAACGTTCCGTCGGCAATGTCCAGCTCCGTGCCGGTCGCACCGCTAAGCACAAACTGCGTACTGCGCACCGCGTCGCCTATACCGCTCTTGACAACCTTCACCTTGTCGCCGATGGAGAAGTTGTTGAACGAAGTACCCGCAGCGCCGGTGAGCGTAAGCACCGCCGTCGAATCGCCGGAGTTGTTGAACGACGCGTTGCCGGACTCCACGGCAAACGCGGAAAGCGCGAGGCCGTGTCCGGCGAGGTTTATTGCCGTATCCGTGCCGAGCGTGACCGTTCCGAACTTCGTCCAGTCCGCATCGGCGGTGAGCGCAAGGTTGCCCGAGATTCTCACGCCGGCCCACGCGGGCACGGTCACGCCGGAGGGGATGGAGAGGAGCGGGTCGGACACGCTGGAGATATTGATGGTGGTCATCCCGCCGGGAACCGCATCCGCGATCGTCTCGCCGGAAAGCGAGGTGCAGGTCCAGTTCGCGGCATTCGCGAGGTCGGCGGCGGAAGAGACCGCGCCGCCCTTCCAGACGGCCGTCGCCGGACGCTCCGTCGTATCCACGGGCAGTTCAAGGTCGCCGCTCTGCGCATAGTACACCGACGCCGACACCATGTCGTAGAGCGCGGCCTTTCCGGCGGCCGTCACGCACGGACGGAAGTCGCGCACGAGTACGCCGTCCTGCCAAATCCGCGCGCCGTAGAGCGTGGCGACGGACGGGCGGTACGCGTTTCCGTTGTTTGCCGCAAAGAGCCAGATGGTGCGGTTGTTGACCGTGTACTCGCCCCTGTCGGAAAGCGGGGTCTGGATTGCGCCGCCGTCGGCGGAAATGTAGGTCGTGCCGCCCTTGGTCCAGTCGGCTGCGAGGGTGTGCCGCCCCGTGAACGTCAAAGGAACATCGCCCGAAGCGCTACTGCCGCTGCCGAAAACACGCACGACGTCGCTGCAGCGCGCAAGCATCTGATGCGCCCCGTTGATCGCACCGGCGAGGGCACGATACCAGGTGTCACCGCCGGGCCCCGTCCAGTCGGCGTAGTCGATCACGAGGGACGTGCCGGACTTGGGCGTTATGCCGGTATCGACGTAGAGCGCACCGTCCGACTTCACGGAATCGACGAGCGCGATGGACTTCATCGGGCCGGCGGTGAGCCCGCCGAGGCCGGGGAAGAACACGCCGCTCACGTTGTCGAGCAGGCCGACAAGGCCGTACTTCTTCGCGGGGACGAAGTCGCGCACGGGCGTGTAGTCGCTGCCGCTGTTGTAGGCCGAGGTCTGCGATATCTTGCAGCTGTAGATGCGCATCGTGGCGCGGTTGTAGTGCGTGCCGAGGGCATCGATGTTCCGCGCGCCGAAGAGGTAGGCGGTCATTTCGTGTGAGTACGCGCCCTGCGCGGGGGTGAAGGCGGGGGCTGCCTCCGTACCCCACGCCCTGCCATTCACCGTGGAGTACGCGCCGCCGGAGGTGTTCACGCCGAAGGTGTAGTCCACCTGCGTTTCAATGTCAAGGGGCACCTCGAGCCAGGCGGAGGAGTTGTAGGAAAACTGGCGGAACCTGTTGGCCTGCGGTATGTCAACCATCGTGTGCGAACTGCCGCCGAACACGCCAAGGATAGTGGTCCACGCATTTGCCGCAGCCGAGAAGTTCATCTCCCACTTCGTGCCGGAGCGCGAGATCACCTCGGTGTCGAGGATCTGGGCGCCGGAGGACTGCACGTACTGCAGATAATCCGGCTCCGTGTCGGGCGGGGCGTTGAAATCCGTGCCGCTGTAGGAGAAGTACGTGTAGCCGCTCACCGTGTCGTAGAGGCCAACGCGGGCCGTGCCATTTACGGTTTTCACGCAGGGACGGTAGTCGCGCACGAGCTGGTACGCGCCATTCGCGTCCGTCTGCCAGATCTTGCAGCCGTAGAGGTTGGCGGTAAGCGGATAGTTGTGCCCGTTGCCGTTCAGAAGCCAGAGGGAAACGCCGGTGTCGTAGTCCGCGCCCAAAGCTGCGTGCCTGACGCGGTTGCCGTCCACGGTCACGTAGGTTTCGCCGCCGAGCGCGAACTCCGCGTACACGTCGTGGTACAGCGTGTCGCCGAACGAACAGGCGGTAGCGGTCTGCGTTCCCACGGACACGGTCCTGATGGCACCGCTATTGCAGACGAGCATGTGGGTGCCACCATTATTCTTACAGCCGATGATGGCCGGCCAGCCGTTTCCGGTGCCGCCGGTGAACTTCACCTCCATCCGGGTGCCGGACTTGCCGATGATTTCGGTGTCGATGTACTGCCCCGAAGACGAGGCCACGTAGTCGATGTACTTGTCCGGGGTGCCGGACACCTTCTCGCCGCGCAACGGTGCGGTAGTGCAGAACACCGCCGCAGCGACTGCTATCAGTTTTCTTATGTTCATTGTTGGGTCTCCTTTTTGTTGTTGCCCATGCGGGCGGTTTGTTTAAGGTGTGGCAAAAGACATCGGACTTCTGACAACGGACGATTTGCGAAGTCCGCTGTCAGAAGTCCGAAGTCCTTCCTCAAAATGTCGTGCAACGGGCGAGCCGCCCGTTGTCCCAGTTGTGCTGAATGCGGCAAAAACCGCGTTACAGGCGCGTCCGCAGTGAGTGTTGCCCCCCCCCCTGCTAACTGCGCAAACGCGCCCGCACGCGCCGTTTTAGCGCGTTTCCGTGCGGTTCTGTGGAGGGTGGCGTTCATGGTGTGGTTTATGCTATTGCTGGTGCGGGTGTGGTGCGCGCTATCGGAAGTCGGACATATTTGAAGCCTGCCGCCTCGTCGCGCTTGCGCCAAGCGTCCGCATCCGCAAAAATACGATTCAGGTCATGCCCGTATTCTGCGGACAATTCCTTTCTGATTGCATAGATCTCATCTATGGGATCTTCATATTCCAAATCATTCCTCATGAAATACCTCCGCGCTTCTTGCTATGAACTCTTCGGGCGTCACAATTATCGGGCAACGATACCCGGCCGTTGCAATTACAGATGCGGTCAACGGCAACGTCATTGGATTTGCCATGTGGCGACAGTTCCATGTAAGCAAAATATCCATGCCGTAAACCGCCGCAGTTGCAATATGGGAAGCATCAACAGCCTCATCGACGGGAACAGCATGTTGCTGGCGCAACGCATCTGCCAAACTCTTCACTTCGGGTATGAAACCGTCCAGCATAGTCATGCCCTGCAAACTGCGCTGGCGAAGCTCGGCCCGCTCCGGATTTCCACGCATGGATTCCTGCGTCACATACGGAGAGATGAAAATGTCGCACCCACCGGAAAACTCCTG
The DNA here is from genome assembly GCA_902761035.1 of uncultured bacterium. Lineage (GTDB taxonomy): Bacteria > Verrucomicrobiota > Kiritimatiellia > RFP12 > UBA1067 > RUG572. The sequence goes on from CACWIW010000205.1 coordinate 5,213, forward strand.
CCACCATTGGCGAGTAAGAGCCTGCTTGACGGCGATATGAGACAACGGCGTTCTGCCGCCGTTCAGGTAACTCCAGAACGACGTCTCGCAATAGACCTTCAATCTCTGTTTCGTCTCTTCCATGATTTTTCCGCCCGAGGGCACAACACCCCGAACGCCGAACTGTTTACACGATACTTCTTTTACTTGTCAAGGTGCGCAGCGGACAAAACGCGCCCGCACGCGCCGTTTTAGCGTGTTTCCGTGCGGTTCTGTGGAGGGTGGCGTTCATGGTGTGGTTTATCAAACGGCAAGCAATTCTGACGTGTACTGCTTTTCCGATGCCTCCCAAACAGTTTCTGGGGCTACGTCAATGTCATTCGGCCAGCAGAGCGTACCATGTTCAACACGAACTTGATTGAAAAGATTATAGTCCGCAAGCGGTGCGCTTATCTCATAGTCAAGTAGATACTTGCAATCGAAGATGCCGCTCTGGCCATTGTTGAACACGACCGCGACCTTGTAGTCGGGGAGTGGTTTCGCAGAAACTGTCTTTGCGTAGCTGAGCATAGTCAAACCTCCTTTACCGGCGACCTGTCCTCGCGATACATGCACACTTTCAGTCCGGCAAATTCAGACAGCGTAGGCACAGGCACCTCCAATCTGCGGAGCGAGGGAAAGAGACCGCCCTCGGTTGGCGTAATGCCAATCGAAGTTCTTTCGCAGATTTGATTTCGTCTTTGTCATCTTCAACCTCACTTTCCGCCCGAGGCTTTTCTCCCCAAGCGACGCATATTTTACACTATTTCCCGCTCCCCTGTCAAGGTACGCGGCGGACAAAACGCGCCCGCACGCGCGCGGCCTCTTGCGACCGCTTCGCGACTCGCGCTAACGCGCTCGGGCAACCCGACGCCTGCGGCGCGGGCGCATGTTTTAGCGCGTTTGTGGGCGGTTTTATGGAGGGTGGCGTTCATGGTGTGGTTAGTGATTATTATCAGGACCGTATGTTTCTTCAAGTATCGCAACCATCTGCGCAGGAGTAACCACGATGGGCGATATTGGATAATGCCGTAAATTGCCTGTTACGAGCCGAGTCCCAGTTTCGGCACCGGCAAGAGCAACTTCATAAAACACTCTGTCTGATTCATCAGAAAATCTCTCTCCGCTCGGATGTGGTTTCAACAAAAGTGCATTGGAGATTATCGCATCTATCGTCAGTTGAACATCTTCCGGTGCAAAGCGAAACTTACCACGTGAAAGAACCTCCCTGTATTCTTCGACTATCTCGGGCGTGTACACAGTCGTGATACGACCGAAGCGAATGGCGTTCAAGACCTTCACCGTCGCGCTGTCTGATCGTCTCGCCATCATCGCAGATACGATGACGTTTGTGTCTATGACAGCATAGATCACGCCTTCTCCCCCGTTTGCATGCGTTCACGTCTCTCCCTGCGCGAAGCGGCGATCTCAGCGTCAATCTCATCCATAGTCCACTCGTGGTCAGAATGATCAACGGCCGCCTTGGCTCTAATTCGGTCAAACGCCGCCCATCCGTCCCTGCTCATCGCTTCCTTTTGCCCTGCGGCGGCGGGCTTGAGGGCAACTTTCTGCGACACGAGAAAACGAACGAACATGACGACGGCGTTCTGCTGCGCCTCGTCAAGCTCTTCCATCTCCTTTTCAAGCACTGCGTATGGCATGTCCTTTTCCTTTCATCCGCCGAGGGCTCATCGTCCCCAGACGGCGCATATTCTACACTATTTCCCGCTCCCCTGTCAAGGTACGCAGCGGACGAAACGCGCCCGCACGCGCCGTTTTAGCGCGTTTCCTTACGGTTCTTTGGAGGGTGGCGGTCATGTTTTACAAAGCCTTGATTTCGCCGGCGGCAAGGCCGGTGTACTTCGCGATGGTTTCCATCGGCAAACCGTCGGCTTTCATCTGTCGTGCGGTGTCGAGTTTGTCTTGCCGCAACTTTGCAATCGCCGCGTCGCGCTCGGCAATGGCCTTATCCATGTAGGCTTTTTTTGTGGCCTCAATGCTGACGCGATCCCAAAAGCCTTCGTAGGCGGCTCTTTCCGCATCGTTGAGCCCGGACTCCCTCACGATCTCCAGCGCCTCACCCGTCTGT
>CACWIW010000206.1 GCA_902761035.1 uncultured bacterium
AGAAGGGCATGTACGTAATCGTTCGGTGAGGCTGTGGGCATGAAATTAGCAAAGGCAGTAGTCGGTGCGTGGGTTGCGGTCTGTGCGAACGCTTTTGGCTGGATCTCGATTGACTGCAAATACCCCGGAGGGAACGTAAAGGTTGACGGAATCGACGAAGAGAAGGGTGTTGTCAACATTCGCCCGGACCTCCGCGACACGAAAGGCAACTGGTTCCACTGGGACTTCACGCTCTCCGGCGCGGCGGGGCGGACGCTCCATTTCCAGTTTCCGCAGAACAGATTCGACTACCTTGCCTCCCTTGGCCCCGCGATCAGCCGTGATGGAGGGAAGACGTGGCGTTGGTTGAATGCGGACGGCAAACGCCACGAACCGAACAACGCCTTCGATTACACCTTCGGCGGTGGTGAGAACGAGACGCGCTTCGCGGTGTCGATTCCGTATTCGCAGAAGGACTGGGATACGGCGAGCGTACGCTGGCGCGGGAAGGACGGCGTGAAGTTCGACGTGCTCTGCAAGTCGCAGAGCGGCCGCCGCGACACGGAGCTGCTGCGCATTCCGTGTCGGAAGGGTAAGGCGAAGTGGCTTTTCGCATTCACCGCCCGCCACCACGCCTGCGAGACGACGGCGAATCCGGTCATGGAGGGAATCATCGACGAAATCCTCTCCGGATCGCCGGAAGGCGAATGGGTGCGCGACAACGCCGACTGCGTGTTCGTCCCGTTCATGGACAAAGACGGCGTGGAGGACGGCGACCAGGGGAAGAACAGGCGTCCGCACGACCACAACCGTGACTACGTCGCAGGCATCTACACGTCCGTGCGTGCCTGGAAGGAACTGCTTGTGCGCGAGTCGCACGGGAAGCGGATCGTGTTCTTCGACCTGCATTCTCCGCATATCCGTTCCCGCAAGCATGACCCGGAGCAGGACTGCGCGTTCACGTTCGAGACGCCGTATCCGCGGAACAGCGCGCACGTCAACGCGTTCCGGCGGCACTGGGCGGAATTGTCGAAGGGCGGCGCGCTTGCATACGACGGGAAGAACGACATCCCGGTCGGCAAGGGCCACGCGGCCACGATGGAACGGGACCGACTGGCGGGGTTGGTGTCGTCACGGCAGTGGGTCGAGGCGCAGCCGAACTGCTGGGCGAGCATCTGCTGCGAGTTCGGCTATTCGCTGTGCAACGGCGTCTATTCGCAGGATGGCGGACGCGAACTGGGGCATGGCCTTTTGAAAGCTGGTGTTCGTACTGTGCGAGAAGCGAAGGGGTTTCGGTGAGCCTCCCATGCCATTACGTCGCCTTCTAGGCGGCGTTGAGAATCCCAGTGGCGATGTAAACCTTGATCTGAGCTCTTTGATACTCTATGAACAAGGAGAAAACAAACATGCATACAAGCAAGATGATTACGGGAGCATTCCCGATTCTCGCGTTGCTCGCATTCGCCCCTCTTGCGGCGGGCGCGGTGGTGGTGGAACCAAAGGCCACGGACGAGGTGCTGTGCAACCCCGGCATGGGATTCGTCCACTTCTACTATTCCAGCCGCATCTGGGCGTATGGCGCACAGACGGAGCCGGGCGACACGCTCGACTGGATGCCCGGCACGACCGTCATCTACATGCGTCTGCCGTGGAGCTACATCGAGCCGGAGGAGGGCGTCTATCGCTGGGATCTACTCGATTCCAAGACCGCGCCGTGGATCAAGGCCGGCAAGAAGATCGCCTTCCGCTTCTCGTGCCAGGACCACACGCTCCTTTCCATTCCGCAGTGGGCGATGGACGCCGGCATCAAAGGCACATGGACGCACGAGAACGAGAAACACGAGTTCGTGCCGTACAAGCAGGAGTTCGACGAGTTCTGGGAAGACCCCGTGTTCCTCGCCAAGGTGGAGCAGTTCCTCAAGGCGTTTGCGGCGCGGTACGACGGCAACCCCGATGTGGCGTTCGTAGATCTCGGGTCGCTCGGCATCTACGGTGAATGCCACACCTCGAAGTTCAACAAGGATGCGAAGGACAAGCCGGAGCGGTTCCGCAGGATCGCCAGGACGCACCTTTCGCTGTTTCGTCGGTGTCTGCCGAACACATACCTCGTCGTGTCGGACGACATCGGCAACGACGGGGCCTGGGGCGACCTGAAGCGAAAGGATCCCGCCACAAGCGAGCTGCTGGACGACTCGCCGATCTTCAAGTACTGCCGCGAGCTCGGCATCGGGTTTCGCGACGATTCCATCTTGTGCTCGAAGAACTACTGGTGGAGCGACCGCTTCGCACGCCGGTTCGCGAAGGAAACGCCTGTCGTTGTCGAGACGGGGCACATGTCGAGGCGACTGGACAATGGCGTATGGAATCCCGCGAAGCTGAAGGAGTGTATCGAGGCATACCATGCGAGCTATTTCTCCACGCACAGTTTCCCCGACCTCTACTGGGAAGTGAATAAGGGCGTGTGGACCGAGACAGCAAACCGCCTCGGATATCGTCTGGAGCTGCGGCGCGTTGAGTATCCCGAGGTCGTGAAGGTGAACGAGCCAGTCGTCGTGAAATCGACGTGGGTGAACGTCGGCGTCGCGCCCCAGTACGGAAACGCCACGTTGGCATGGAATCTCCTGAACGACAAGGGCATCGTCTGCTGGCGCGTGACGGACAACAAGTTCGGGTTCCGTTCGGCTGAGCCGAAATGGGACGGGGTGGAGAAGCCGGTGGAGGTGGCTACGCCCTGCCGCTTCGGCTACACGGCTCCCGTACCGTCCAAGGACGTGGTGCTCGACTGGTTTGTCAAGCACAAGCGGAACCTGCCCGGCGAGAAGGTCGAGTTGCTCAAGCCTGGCAGATACATGCTTGCCGTTTCGATTGGCCGCAAGGACGGCAAGCCGGAAATCGCCCTGCCGCTTCCGGGTGGGATCGACCGAGTCTATCCAATCGGTAAGATTGAAGTCAAGTAAGGGACTACTTGTATGGACGCATCGCGGCGGGGATTCATAAGGGGAATACTTGCGTCGCTTGGTCTCGGTTCGCTTGGCGGCGGATGTGTGTTTGCCGTGCCGCCCGGATGGAAACCTTCTCGGAATGTAAACATCGTCTTGGGTGTCATCAGCGATACGCATCTGAGGACGGAGCATGGCCCGGGCGGCCGGCCAGACCGTAACTGGCCAGACAAGTACTTTGCTGCCGCGCTTGAATACTTCAAGGCGCAGAATGTCGATGCGGTCGTCCACTGCGGGGATTTCGCGCACCGCGGGCAGGTCGAGGAGATGCTCTTTCACGCTCAAGCCTGGGAAAGGGTGTTTCCAAAGAACCTTGCTCCCGACGGACACAAAGTCGAGAAGCTCTTTGTGACAGGCAACCATGATGTGGAGGGTGCCACATACGGCAGTTTCGTCGCGGAGAACTATCCCGATCCTGATGTTCGCGCAAAGCACGTGCTGCAGACCGACATGGCCGGCAACTGGGAGCACATCTGGGGCGAGAAATACGAACCGGTCTGGCACAAGGAGGTGAAGGGCTACCACTTCTTCGGACGTAACCACAGTGTCTCGAATGAGGAGCTGATGTCCTGTCTGAAGAAATGGTCGAAGGCACTGACCGAGAGCAAGGCGCGTGGGCGGCCGTTTTTCTATATGCAGCATTTTAGGCCGCTCGGGGATACGAGGGATGTCTTGCGTCGTCTTTGCTGCGGTTGCATTCCGATGTCCTTCTTTGGGCACAACCATTGGAGTGCTTCGAACTGGAACGTTGTTTCCCTCTACCATGGCGGCCTGCCGTGCATCCAGGTGCCGTCCTGCGAGCCCCGTGGGTGTCACGGACTCGCCGATGATGCATGGATAACCAGTGGCAAGCTCGAGAAGACACCACAGGTTGGAAAGGGACGCCAGGGATACGTCGTGCGCGTTTATGACGACATGATGGTGATTGAGCGCCGTGAGTTCGCGCAGGGAGGCATCCTCGGCTCGAATTGGGTGATGCCGTTCGGGGATCGTACGCCGCATCCGTTTTCTAGGGAAGGACTTAAGAAGGTCATCGGCGAACCGCAGTTCAGGGCGGACGCGAAGTTGGTGGTAGAAGATGGCTTTGCGTCTCCGCATCTTTGTATTAAGATACCTCTTGCCGACGGAAATTCAAAGAGCCGCGTCTATGCGTATGAGGTCAAGGTGGATGGCGGCGGTGCTCCATTGCTGAAGGCAGTGTATGCGGCTGGATGTAACCTTGGGATGGGCCATGAGCCTAACGGCGGCACGACAACGCTCGTGATCGAGAAATCCGAACTGCCCAAGGGGGAGAATCTCACCATCTCGGTGACACCGTTGTCGTCCCTTGGAACGAGGGGCGATTCATTGAAGACGAAAGGAATGGGTTAGGCCATGGTCATCAGCGAAACTGCGCGGGCGAAGGCCCGCGACTTCATCGACAACGAAAAGCAGTTCCAGCTCGGATTTCTGCCAACGGAGCAGTCGAATCCGATTACGGCGACGCTGGAGGAGGACTTCCAGCGTTCGACTCTTGCAGGCGTCCAATGCCTCCAGCGCGGCGACAGGCAGATTCCGATTACGATGCGCCATGTGTTCGCCGGCAGGCGCTTCGCGAAGCTGGTTGATTCAATCGTCGAGACTGTGACGGGGCCGAAGGGCCGCGTGGTGTTTTCCGGCTGCGGCGCGACGGGGCGTCTTTCGATTCTCCTTGAATCCATGTGGCGGGACTTTTTCCACAGGCGCGCGGCGGAACTTTCTTCGGAGGAGAAGGCTCTTGCCGACCGCGTCGCGTCCATCATGACCGGCGGCGACTTCGCGCTCATCCGCTCGGTGGAATTCTTCGAGGACTACGCGGAAGGCGGTCGTCGTCAGGCCGCAGCCCTCGATGTCGGCGAAGGCGACACGTTCGTGGCGATCACGGAGGGCGGCGAGACGTCATCCGTCTTGGGCACGCTCAAGTACGCTGTGGAGCACGGTGCGAAGTGCTTCCTCGTGTTCAACAATCCGGCCGATCTCCTGCGTGCGCATCTCGCGCGCTGCCGCGAGGCGATCGACAATCCGAAAGTGACGGTCATCGACCTTTACTGCGGTTCCATGTCCGTCGCCGGGTCAACGCGGATGCAGGCGACGAGTTCCGAGCAGTTGCTTGGCTCGTGTGCCCTTGAGGCCGCACTCTGCCGCGTCCTGCCGCGTTTCGCGACGGAGACGGCGAGCGACTACACGACGGCGTTCGAGGGACTGCTTGCGGGGTTGGAGTCGCCGGAGGGCCGTGCGATGATCGCCGGGCAGATTGAATTCGAGAAGGGTGTCTACGAGGCGCGCGGACTTGTCACCTACCTTGCCGACACATGCATGCTCGACCTCTTCACGGACAACACGGAGCGCGCGCCGACGTTCATGATTCCGCCGCTTCGCTCGTACCGCGAAAAAGACCGTTCGCAAAGCTGGGCGTTCGTGAAGAATCCGCTTCACGCGACAGAGGCGTGCTGGACGGAGATGCTGCGCCGTCATCCGCGATGCCTTGAGTTCACGTCCGAGGACGCCCGTTCGCTCGGGATGCCGCAGTCGTTCATCGACAATCCGCCGCCCATCAAGTATTCCGACCTCATAACCTACATGATCGGCAACGAACCTGCGCCTGAGCGCCTAGATGGCTGCCCCCGCGCCGTTGCCGTCGTCTTGAACGTGCCAGGCGCGAATGCCGCGTTCTCAGGTGCCACGGCACGTCTGGCGGCGGACTGGCCAGAACGCCGCGACTTCACGTTCGCATTCCCGATTGCGGACTCGCCGCTTGAAATCTGGAAGCACCTCGCCGTGAAGCTCGCGTTCAACTGCCTCTCCACCGGCACGATGGCGTCGATGGGGCGCATTGCGGGCAACTGGATGAGCTGGGTGTCCATGAGCAACAAGAAACTGATTGACCGCTGCATCCGCCTCCTGTCCGAACTCGGACATCTCGGTTACGAGGAGTCTGCCCAGCGCATCTTTGCGGCAGAGGAGTGGATTGCGTCTCAGGACTGGTCGAAGGGCGAGGAGCCGTCGCCCGTCCAGGTCGCGCTCAGAATGTCTCGCACGTGAATATCGCGCGCTACTTCATTGATGGCAGCACGATGCCGCGGAGGATGACCTTCTGGCAGGCGAGGAAGACGACGGCGGTGGGGATCGAGACGAGCACGAAGCCGGCCATCACGCACCAGGGCTGTCCCGCGAACTGCTGGCTCATCTGGTACATCCACACGGCAAGCGTCCAGTGCGACTCCTTCTGGCACACGAGGAACGCCCACTCCCACGAATTGTACGCGGCGAGGAAGCTGTTGAGCGCGTTGACGGCGAGGATGGGCGTGGTCATCGGGAGGGTGATCTTGCGGAACACGAGCCATTCGGACGCGCCGTCGATCGCGGCGGCCTCGTAGAGCTCGCGCGGAAGGGCGTCGAAGAACCCCTTGAGAATGAAGATCGACATGCCGCTCGCCACCGTGGGCAGCACGAGCGCGGCGAAGGTGTTGAGGAGTCCGAGGTCGCGCACGAGGAGGAATCCGGGAATCGCCGTGACGGCCGCGGGGAACGCCATCGTGGCAAGGAGGAAGAGGAGGATCTGCTCCGTGCCGCGCATCTTGAAGCGCGAGAGCGCGTAGGCGGCGAGCGGATTGACGGTGAGGTGCGCGAGGACGGTGAGCAGTACGAGGATGAGCGTGTTGAGGAAGGCGCGTCCGCGCACGAAGAGGTAGTCCGCGACGAGGCGGTAGTTCGCGAAGGCGCTGCGCCAGAAGTCGCGGTCGCCGTGTTCGATGAATTGCGTGGCGAGTGCGGCGCGGACGTCGGCCGCGACGGGGCTCGGCCCTCCCGTAAGCGGGAAGGGGAGCGTGCGGCAGATGTAGTCGCCGTCGGCGACCATGCGCTGGCGATATGAATCCTTGAATGCGCACCACATCGCGTATTTCGGGTCGTCTTTCGGTGGCTTCCACGAGGCGTGTCCGAGGGGTATCTTCGACTCGGCGGTGAAGGAGATGTCGAAGAAGCTGCGGTAGCGGACGGGCCACGTGCGGTTGAGTTCGTCGAGCGTGGTCTGGGACTTGACGAACGGCGCTACGTCGCGCGCGTCGTAGGCGCAGGTGGTGTAGTCGATGTCCCAGGCGAGCGTGCGGTCGCGGAACGATTCGGCGCGGTGCTTCCAGTCGGCGCGGACGGCGAGGTTCGTCCAGGCGGGCTCGAGGTGTTGCGCGGCGAATGCGGCGATGCCGTCCGCATCGCGCGCGACGGTCGCCCAGCTGCCCCAGGATTCGGGGGCGTCGGGATAGATTTCGCGGGGGAAGCGCGGGAAGTACGTGGCAAGCGAGCGCATGAAGCGGTCGTTACGGTCCCAGAGCGCGCGCACGACCGGCGAATGGCGGTTGTAGTCGTATGGACCCGAGATGCTGGACGCGAGCATGATGAGGAACGGCAGCACCATCGTGAGGCCGCCGAGCGCGAGGACGGCATAGACGAGGACGAGGAAGATGCGTCCCTTTGCCGTATGCCGTTCGCTTGCGAGCAACACGCCCATGAGCAGTTCCGTTCAGAGGGGCCGCACTACTGGCCGGCGGTGAAGAGGGCGTTCGAGGCGAAGTACGGGTCGCTCGTGAAGCGGCAGCCGAGGCGGCGGAGACCGGCCTCGTCGCCGGGCGTGACGATGTGCGTCATGTGGACCTCGCACCCGCGCAGCTCGTTCAGCTTCTCGGTGGCGATCTGCGCGGCGGGGTTCGTCGTGCAGGAGATCGCGAGGCCGATCAGCGCCTCGTCCAGGTTGAGCGAGGTGTAGCCGCCCTTGAGGATGTCGTGCTTCATGTGGGCGATGGACTGGATCACGTTCGGCGCGATGAGCGGAATCTGCGCGGGGATGCCGGAAAGCTCCTTCACCGCGTTCAGCATCATGGCGGCGGCGGCGTGCATTTCGTCCGAGTTGCGTCCCGTGATGATGCGTCCGTCCTTCAGCTGGATGGCGGCGCCCGACACGATCTCTCCGCCGGCCTTGCCCTTGCCGGCTTCCTTGGCGTTCTGGGCGGCCTGGCGCGCGGCCTCGACGGGGATGCGGTCCTCGGGTTTGAGTCCGAGCTTCTGCATGAGCGCGTCCGCGCGGGCGACGGAGTCGCGGTCCGTCGTGCCGAGCGCGAAGTCCGTCATGTAGCGGAAGTCGCGGCGGATCACCTCCTGCTTCGACGCCTCCTGCACCACGGCGTCGTCGATGATGCCGAAGCCGATGCGGTTCACGCCCATGTCCGTGGGCGACTTGTAGGGGCATTCGCCGCCGGTCATCTTCTCCCAGATGGCGCGCAGGAGCGGGAAGGCGTCTACGTCGCGGTTGTAGTTCACCGTCGTCTTGCCGTACGCCTGGAGGTGGTACGGGTCGATCATGTTGCAGTCCTTGAGGTCGATCGTGGCGGCCTCGTAG
>CACWIW010000207.1 GCA_902761035.1 uncultured bacterium
CTCCGCGCTGTTGGACGCGAACGCGCTCAAATCCAGCGAGGACTTTGACAAGCTGCGCGATGCCTACGTCATCTTCATCACCGAGAACGACGTGATGGGACGAGGACAGGACGTATACTCGTATCTGCGGATTGAAGAGACGAACGGAGATAGGCTTCGTGACGGAACTCACATAATCTATGTGAACGGCGCGGCGCAAAGCACGACGGACATCGGAAAATTGATGCATGATATGAGATGCCGCGACGCGGCTGAGATGTATTTCGAGATTCTCAAGAAGAGAGTTAGTCAGTTTAAAAATTCAGAAGAAGGGAGGCGCATCATGTGCAAAGCAGTTGAGGAATTCGCGGAACGCCGTGCGGCCGAGAGCAAGGCCGAGGGCATTGCCGAGGGTAAGCGCGAGGGCATTGCCGAGGGCAAGCGCGAGGGCATTGCCGAGGGTAAGCGCGAGGGCAAGCGCGAGAATATGCTTGCGACGGCGAAGCGGATGCTGAAGGACGGCATTCTCGCTTTGAAGGACGTCGCAAGATACACTGGCCACCATGACCGCGTGACGATCAAGCGCACGACCAAGGGCTTAATGATCGTCGTCAAGTAGTCCGCGCCCGACTGCACGGACAAAGCAAAGGCGAAACCCCAGTCTGCGAGGCTCGTACACCCCAGTCTAACGGGCTTCTACACCCCAGTCTGACCGCCTCTTACACCCCGTGTGGCACAATCGCATACCTAGCCCGACAAGATGCTTGTCTGCGGCACCGTCATGTGATATACTACAACGCACAGGCAGGGAGGATTTATGACAGACCAGGAAATCGAAAAAGCATCGAAGTCAATCGACGACTACAACATTAAGGTCGCGGAAGAGGCGTTGGCCGAGTTCGCGAAAGGTGACATGTCGGAGAAGGTATGGGAGGTCGGCTACCTGACGGAGGAAGTGACCGAGCGCCTTAACGCCGTGCGCTCTGGCAATGCGCCGGAGCAGTTCGGGCCGTTCGAGGAGGACATGCTCGCAAGGGCCCTCGCCACGGAGATGTTCTGCCGTGCCGACGGACAATACCTCGACAAGAAACGCTCCAAGGCGGCCACCGACGGGAAACCGGTTATACACGTATGTCCGCTCAGAATCAGAACCGACGCGTTGGATAAATGGAGCCAGTTGGTGTTGGTCCTCTGCGAGTACCTGCACACCGCCGCCGCACTCGCGAAGTCCGTATGCAGCGACCCCGCCGCGTCGCACTTCTACCTCCGTGCATGGCACATCGCGAACGACGTCGCCACCCGCACGCGCGGCATGGAATGCGCGACTGCCGATGAGGCCCTTGCCATCGTCCGCCTGCACCGTCGCGGATGCGACAGGCTTTGGACGGACATCGCGTACAGGGACCTTCCACCATTCGCGGCGGTGAAAGACCTTCCTCCCCCGCAGCACAAGCCACGCGGAGTCGAAATCGTGGGCATCGTACCTGAGGCGTGATGGACCTGGAGGCCTGAAATGGGATATCATTACACCGAGAGGCTCTTTAAGCTCGTACGCAACACCGATTCCACCCAGCAGCTCGTTCTCGCCGTTCTTGCGCACAGGACCGATGACTCGACCGGCCAGTGTTATCCGTCCATAGACACCATCGCGGAAAGTGCTCGTTTACATCGTACGACCGTGATAAAGGTTCTTGATGTCCTAAAGCGGAACGGATTGCTCCGTTGGGTTAAACGTGTCGGAGATAAAACAAGCAAGCATCAATCCAACCTTTACACGCTTAACCTACCCGATTTTCCCAAGGCTAATGATGTTACTTCCGTCGCCAACGACGACCAATCCCAGTCGTCCAAGGAGAATACTCCCGTCGCCCACGGCGACTCCCCCGGTAGCCCACAACTACTCCCCCCGTCGCCCAAAACTACTCCCCCCGTCGCCCAAAACTACTCCCCCGGTAGCCCACAACTACTCCCCCCGTCGCCCACAACTACTCCCCCCGTCGCCCAAAACTACCCTATCATAAATAGAACATATATAGAACATAACCGAAAAGGAACCGAAAATAAGGACACGCCCCAAGGGGCGTCCGGTTCGGTTTCGGGTGGCAATATGCCTGTAAGTCTCGGGGAGAGCGGCATCCTGGATAAGATTAATGAAGAAGTGAAGTCCATGCCGGAAGACGCAATCCCGGCGTCGGGGATGGATGTGGTGATGAATTTGACGGACGCTGCCATGAAGGCCGTACAGTCTAATTCAGAGAAAGACCGGATAACATTCAGCCGTATTTTTCAATGGCGGGACCACGATGCCTGTTATGAGGAGATATACCGGATTGAATGCAAATTAAAGGCGGGTGAAAAGTTCGAAAACCCTGCCGCAGCGCTCACGCAACGCCTCATGGTTCTTCCCAAAAAGTATAGGCAACGCACCAGCGGTCAGAATTAACATGTGGCAAAACAGGGCGACGCGGCCCAAGTCGGTTCAGGATGGCGAAAGGCCGTGTGCCTTGTCAACGAGCGCGTCGAGGTACGCGTGGGCCTTCACCAGGTCGGGCGGCATAGTGAGCGGATCGTAGAGGTCGGCAAGCGTTGCGTTCGGATGTACCCTGCCGCCGTGCACAAAAATCCGCATGAGGGAATTGACGAACCACGGAATGATGTGCTACAATACCGTCAAACTTGCATAGGGAGACCAACGACGTTGAACGGTAAATCGCAAATGACGCCAGTGTGGAGGCAGGAAACGGCATCGGAAACGACGCCGCGTATAACCACGCACAGACGCCCCGTGGCGCGTCCGCGCATGGCGCAAATACCCCCCCCCCCCTCACTGCCTGACGGCGCTGGGACAGCGGGCATCTTGCCCGTTGAAATCAACCACAACAAATCCTTTAACGACATGAGCCGAGAGACGCAGACCGCGCCTCGCGGAGAAGGAAAGGCAACAAACATGAGAAAACTGATAGCAGCAGTAGCGGTCGCGGCAAGCGCGATAACGGCGAATGCGCGTTCGTTGATGTACTACTACGACTTCGACAAGGTCGAGAACGGCGCGCTCGTCTATACGGGCGTGAACAAGGGCACGGGCGCGCTGGAGCCGACGTTCAAGCAGAACGGCTCCAATCCGCTCGGCTTTGTCTCGGGTGGCGCGCTCGGCTCAGGTTATGCGCTCAGCGAGTCTTCGCCTTCGTCCCTCTGGCTCGGCGACGGTTCCGCGTCCCTTGGCTGCAGTACGGATCGTGGCTTCACGATCTCGTTCTGGGTGAAGGCCACTTCTTCGCATACTGCCTGGAGCGACTTCTTCGGTTTCCGTCTGAACGGCGTGGACTACCGCATTGAGTACATTGCGAAAAACAACAGCAACGCCACGTTCTACTATTACCCCAAGGCCAATAATTCCGGCGCGACCAATCCGATTGTCCGAATCGACGGCAACGGCACGACGATAACCGAATTGACCTCCGGCGCGTGGAAGCATGTCGCCATTGTCGCCAAGCCGAACGGCACAACTTCAGTCGGAACCTGCTCGTTCTACGTCGATGGAAAGCATATCGCGAATATCAACTTCTTCCGCGGAGGCAATCTCCAGCAGCTCCATATCGGCTCGACGGTGCGGCGGCAGCTCTACGACGGCGCCGACCGCGCCACCAACACGGGCGGCACCTGCCTCGACGAGCTTGCTCTCTTCGACTATCCCGCGACGGACGAGCAGGTGAAGTGGCTCGCGAAGTTCAAGCCCGCCCAGCCCGTCGCCGGTCCCGGACGCGAAATGCCCTACTGCTGGCACTTCGACACGACGAACGCGACGTTCGGCGCGCTTGCCAAGGTCAACTCCGGCACAGGTCCGCTTGTCGCCAAGCTCTGGGGCGACGAGAATAGTTCTGGCGCAAACACGACGGGCTACATCACCGCACCGTCTGCCAACGCCGCGCTTGGTACCGCCTACGCCATGAACGCAGGAAACAGGGCAACATGGCGCATTGAAAGCTCTGCTGGCCTTGGCCCGACAGTTGGTTCCGGCTTCACTTTTTCCTTCTGGATGCGCGGCAACGCCAAGCCGACGGCATGGACGGACTGCTTTACCTTCGGCGTCGGCGGACGATATATGCGATATGAGTTCGGCGATGCGACTGTAGCCCCTCTCTATGTCTATGGCGGATCGAATACGGGGCCTTTTACGCGCAAGAGCGACACCTGGCAGCACTATTGCGCCGTGTGGAACGACGCGGAGCAGAAGGTCGACTTTTACCAGGACGGCGAGTTCAAGTGGCGGTCCAGTTATGGAACCACGCCTGACGCGTCTCATGCCTTGATAGTAATGATGGCGGGGCGGCAAAGTCAGGAGGGCGATGGCACTTGGCGGCTTTCCCCTCGAACGGCTGGCATGCTCAACTCTGGCGTGTTCGTTGACGAGGTGGCACTGTTCAACTACTCCCTTTCGCCGGAGCAGATCCAGTGGCTCACGAACAACGTTCCCTGCCTGCCGCCGCTCGATGCGACGAACCTCGTGCGCACGGTGTCGGCGAATGGCGCGTGGGCGGGTGGCCTCGCCTCGTGGACGGTGCGCGAATGGGATGACGCAAACGAGGCGTGGGCGGACACCACGCGCACCACGATCTATCCCGCACTCGAAGATACGGAAGTCGAAGTAGCGGTGGCGCTTGCGGACGGCGTGGAACTCACCAACGATACCTTCGTCACGCCGAAGAAGCTCGCCATTCGGGGAAGCGGCACTCTTGCCGCTTCAGCCACCCTCAAGGCGGCGGAGGGTTCACGTTTTGCGCCCGAGGCGCTTGAGATCGGGGAAGGGCTTCAGCTCACTGTGCCGCTCTACGCCGTGAACGTAGGCGGGACGCTCACGCTCGGCGCGGGTTCGAAGATCATTTTCGACGTATCACATTACTATGAGGGCGGAACGACCAATGCGCTCACGGTCGGCTCGTTCGCGCTGCCTGCAGGCGAGAGCGACGTGCTTGCGTACTTTGCCACGACCGATCCGCTCTACACGCTCTCGCTTTCGGGAGACGGCAAGACCGTTGTGGTCACGGCGGCCACGATTCCCGTGACGGCGACGTGGACCGGAGAAGGCGACGGCGTCAACCTCAATTCTGCCGCGAACTGGGACTGCCGGAATTCTTCGGGTGTAAGGTTGAACGATGCGCTTCCGTGTGACCGCACGCGCGTTTTCGTGTGCAGCGGCCCGATTGCGCTGAACGCCCCGCTTGGAACTGTCATTCAGTGGCAGTCTCTCACCATCGAAGCGGCAAATGCGACGCTCGCCGGCGACATCGACTGGTGCGGAATCGATTGCACGATACCTGAAGGCGTCACGGTCAACCTGAACGGGCACAAGCTCTCTGTGGCTTCGTTCGACGGCACGGGGACGATCACCGACACGACGACCGGCGGCGAACTGCACGTCGCCGTCGCGGAAGGGAATGCCGCGACAAACTCGTCCGTGGTCCTGGCGGGCAACCTGAAGCTCGTCAAGGACGGAACGGGAACGTTCGTGGCGGCGAAGGGCGGCCAGACGTACGTCGGCGGCACGGTTGTCTCGAACGGAACGGTACGGCTTGCCACCAGCAGCTACCCCGTCGGCCCCAAGGATTCGCTTGTCACCGTCTGCGCAGGCGCAACGTTCGACCACGCCGTCTTCAGCACGTCCACCTGCATCTACAGCTACGACCTTGCGGGCACGCTCCATGCGCAAAGCGGAGCGGGGGCGAATGGCTACAGCGACAGCTACCGCATGCTCGGTTCGTCGTTCACGCTTTCGGGCAACGCGACGATCACGGGGAAGTGGTTCTATTTCGGCAAGCCCGACAAGACGACGCTCGCGCTCGCGATGAATGGCCACACGCTCACGTTCGCCCTCGACAACTACATCGGATTCGGCGAGATCACCGTGGCGGAAGGCGACCACGGCAAGATGGTGTTATCCAGCGGCATCGTTGAGTGGATACGTGGCGGAGGATCTGCGACGGGCCTTGACGTGGAGGTTACGGGCGACGCCGCATTCAAGCTGGGAACGGGCGGCAATGCATCGTTCCACGATCTGACGTATTCGTCAACGTACTGGCAGAAGAACGGCGTCGCGGCGTACCTTGCCATTTACGGAACGTATGTCGCAGGGGATGTTCGCCCGCCGCTGATGATGCAGGACGGATCGGCAATCGACCTGTCCGCCATCGACGGCGTGTTCGACACGTCGGGCACGTCGGTTACGCATGTCGCGGCCATTGGGACAGGCATTGCCGGACAGGTTGCGTTTGTGGACAAGGCGTCCATCGCGCTGGACATGGGCGACCGCGCACTTGTCGCGGGCGACTGCCTCCTTTCGTGGGAGGCGGGCACCTATCCCAATGCGGCGTTCCAGTTCACGCTGTACACGAACGGCGTCGCGGTGGCGGACAAGTCGCTGGTGATCAAGGACAACGAGAGCGAGCACGGTGTCTATGTGAAGGACGCACGCGAGCCCGCGTACGCGAAGTGGGTCAATGGAGAGTGGAAGTACTTCAGCGACAGGACTCATGAATACGACGGAGAGTGGACGCAGGGCATTACGGACACGATGCAGGTGCTTTTCTCCTCGGTTGAGGAACACAACCTCATCTGCACGACGAACTTCTCGCCCGCCCCCGCCGCGTTCGTGCTGACCGGATTCACGGGCGCACGGAATGTGACGACCGATCTCACCCAGTTCCCGTTCCTCTTCGACGAAGGGGCCGTGCTGGACGTCAACGGCGGACACGTCAAGCTGCCCGGAAGCATGGCAGGAAGCACGACGGCGTTCACCGTGACGAACTCCGCCGAGCAGACTGGCACGCTCGAAGTGGTCGTCGCAGAAGGAACGGCGACCAATACGAAGATGGCGCTCGCGGGGAACCTGAAGTTCGTGAAGTCCGGCGCGGGCACGTTCGTCTCCACGCTTGCGCAGACGTACACGGGCGGAACGCTCGTCGCGGAAGGCACGGCCCAGGAACCCGCCAACTCCGTGACCTACAGCGGAGAGGGCGATTTCACCGTGTACGGCACGGGCGCGGTAACCGTTGAGAGCAATGCGACGTTCATGGTGCAGAGTTCGCACACGTTCACAAACGACATCGTCCTCGCTGGCGGACTGCTGTACGGCAACCTCAGCGGAGATGTCGCGATGCTCACGGCGGTCACGGCCGACTCGCAGATCATGCTGTTGAACGGTGGAGACGTCAATTTGCATATCGGGGCGGCGGGAAGTCACTTGGATCTTGACGGGCACACGCTGACATTCTCGGGCGGGACCGGATCGCAGTACTACTACATTGATGCGTCGCTGGAAGGCGAGACGGGCCGGTTCGTGTTTGATTCCTCCGTGGAATACGTCGGCAAGCTGCCCGCTGACGGCAACGGCGTGGATGTCGAGATCAACGTCCGGGCACACATGTTTGACCCCGCGTCGGTGCATGACTACAAGATTGCGGGCTCGCAGAACCAGTGGGGAACGGGTACGGCGTATGGACTGAACGTGTACGGAACGTTCACGCCGATCAGCACGACGTTCTACGGCTGTACGATGATGAACGGCTCGACGATCGACCTGTCGGGGAAGACCGGAGTTTGGTCCGTCCAGTCCTCGATTCCGAATGCGGCCAACAACTATGGCCTTACGGCGGCTCAGCAAACGGCGCGCAAGACCGTCTCCTTCGCCGACAACGCGACGGTCAAGATAAAACTTGGCGAAAGGAAAGTCAAAACCGGCGACAAGATCGTTGACTGGACGGGCAAGACGCCGGCGAATCTCGGCACGCTCAGGTTCACGAGCGCCGACGGCGAGCACTTCGGCTTGCAAAAGAAGGACGACGGCCTCTACATCACACGTGGCTTCATTATCCTTGTGCGCTGACGGCGATCCATGTGCGGGCCGCCCGGTGGTCGGCCCCTACCGCCGGTAGGGCGCGATCACCGAGCGCGTCGTCCCCGGGTTGGATGGCAGTGTCCGTTTTCAATTTTTCCCGCACATGGGCGCGTGTTTTTGGTATAATACGCGCCGATGGAAAAAGAGGAGCATAGAATCAAGGTTCCCACGACGGGCGTGTGCGACTTTCCGAGGCTGATACTCGGAGGGAATGGAAAGTACGTCGATAAGACGGACCTGCTGTACCGACTTGCAGCGCCGAAGACGGATTCGCAGTACTTCATCTCGCGTCCGCGCCGCTTCGGAAAGTCGCTCATGCTTTCGACCTTGAAGGCGATGTTCGAGGGGCGGCGCGAGCTGTTCAAGGGCCTTGCAATCGACAAGTTGCCATGGGAAGGGTGGACGCAGCCGACGCCGGTGTACAGCTTTACGATGGGCGACGTGTCCGGCGAGAACTACGCCGAGGTCAAGGAAGAGCTGGGCGTACTTGTTGACAGACTGTTCGAGCAGGCCGGGCTTTCCGTTCCCGAAAAGGGAACGATACCTGGGAAGTTCAGGAATTTCCTCGTATCCGCCGCGAAGAAGTCGCCAACTGGGCAGATCGTCGTCCTCATTGACGAGTATGACGAACCCGTTGCGGCGTTCCTCGACGACCTCAAGACGCTGAGGCGTGTCCGCAAGTTACTCCACGACTTCTACGAGAAACTGAAGTTCAGCTCAGATTCAATTCGTTTCCTGATGATGACGGGCGTCACGAAGCTGACGAAGCTCTCGGTGTTTTCGGGGCTCAACCATCTGACGGACATTTCGGCGTTCCAGCAGTATGCAACGCTCCTCGGCTACACGCCGGACGAACTGGACGGCGCGTTGCGCGAGAACGTGGAGGCCCTTGGCGCAAAGAACGGCATGGATTTCGCTGCGGCAAAGAAGGCGATCCTCTCGTGGTATGACGGCTACCGGTTTTCGCCCGAATCGGAGGCGCGCGTGTGCAATCCGGTGTCGCTCGGCAGCGCGCTAAAAATCGGGAAACTGAAGGGCTACTGGGAGACGACCGGCAGAACGTCGCTCATCATCAACCGCATGGCGAATGCGGGGAAACTGCCAGCGGATCTCGAAAACGTGCCGGCGCGTCCGCTGACGCTCGACGTGTGCGACGCGGAGACGCTACCGATGGTGTCGCTGCTGTACCAGGGCGGTTATCTCACGATCAAGGATGTCAAGAAGGGCGATCCCACGAAGGACGAGACGGACAGCTACGTTCTAGCTCCTCCGAACCTAGAAGTGCGCGAGGCACTTTTTGAAGGCTATCTTTCGCAGGCGATGGGACTTGACGAGGATCCGTTCAACGCGCTTGTCGATAAGGCAAAACGCCAGATAGCCTCTGGCGACATCGCGGAGGTAGTTGAGACGATGCTCTTCTCGCTCTACGCACAGATTCCGCCGGACTGGCGGATCAAGGACGAGGCGGAGGCGAAACGGTACTTCCAGCTGTTCTTCGCGATGCTCGGGGCGAATCCCGCGCCGGAGTTTCCGTCGGCGCGCGGCTACGCCGACGCGGTCGTTGAGCAGCCTTCCGCCGTGTACGTCTTCGAATTCAAGTACGACGAATCGTCGGAGGCGGCGATCAGGCAAATCCGCGAGCGCGGCTACGCGGACAAGTGGATCGGCGGCGAACGCCCCGTGACGCTCGTTGGCATCAACTTCAACTCGAAGAAACGCAACATCGACATGCCGATCATCGAGAAAGAGTGTAAAGTGTAAAATGTAAAGTGTAAAATTGGAACTGTTGAAGTGAAAGGATGAAAACAATGAAGGTAACAAAAACTTGCTGTTGGACGCTTGCTGTCACGCTCTGCGCGGCGGCGGCATCGTCGGCGAACGCGCGTTCGCTCATCCACTACTTCGACTTCGACACGCCGAGCGGAAGCGGCCTCGCGTACACGGACGTGGACAAGGGAACGAGGCCCGCCAACTTCACGCTCAAGGGTTCGTCCGTGCCGCGCACGACGGGCGCGTTGGGTTCGGACTACGCATACTATTCATCCGCCCAATACGGCCATCTGGCTTGGAGATGGATCAAACTCGCTCGGCTGCGGCACGACAAAGGGGTTCACGATCTCCTTCTGGCTCAAGACGTCGGGTTCGCATACCGCTTGGACCGACTTCCTCGGCTTCCGAGTGGGTGGACTCGACTATCGCTGCGAATACACGACGGGCAACACGAGTGAGTTCACCGTGTACTACAACATTGCAAATAATGCAACGTGTGCTTTCGCCGGAATTTCGGGGAGCAGTTCAACCACCGCCGCGCCGGCAGGAGTTTGGAAGCATGCGGCTTTCGTGTTCACGCCGAACGGCACGAACAACATCGCCACATGTGCGCTCTATGTCGGCGGCGAGAAGCTCGGGTATGTCAACCTCAGGCAGGCCGGTGACCTCCAGCAAATCCACGTCGGCACGTGGGTGAGAGCTCTGAACGGCGCAGATCGAACGAAACCCGCCAGCAACACGGGCATCGACGAACTTGCCGTGTTCGACTACCCCGTGACTGCGGAACAGGTAAAGTGGCTCGCGAAGTACAAGCCCGCCCAACCCGCGAGCGGC
>CACWIW010000208.1 GCA_902761035.1 uncultured bacterium
GGCGAGCAATGACGCCGCGAAGCATTACGCCCGCGTGTTCGACTACGGCAACGGCTCCTGGGCAAGCAACCCTGGGCAGACGGACTGCTTCTTGTTCATCTGGAGCACCGGAACGGATGCAACCAAGGACATTGTCCAGTTGAAAAAGAATAATGCCGCAGTGATCAACAAGTCCGGTACGATGTCCGTCATGGAACTCGGGAAGCAGTACTACTTCGCGTTCACGTTCAAGGACAACGGCGACGGTTCCTCCACGATCAAGTGGATGCGGCGCGACGCCGGTACGGGCGCGCTTGAGCTACATGATGAGGCAACCGTTTCCGACTGGACGCTGGCCACCCTTTTCGCGAAGAACCCTGACTTCTGGCTGGGCGTGTCGAAATACAGCGGCGACAGCGATGGAACGGCGCATTGAGCGACGAGGCGATTGCGCTCAGTGCGACGAAGGGTCCGGACGCGACGGCGGCGGACATCGCGGAGATTGTGTCCGTGTCTCCCGCTGGTCGTACGCTCACACTTGAATCCGGCGCGACGCTGAGCATCGGCGCGGGCAACACGCTCGTGCAGCCGATCGTGACGGGCAGCGGCACGGTCGCGGGTGGCACGCTCGCCGTTTCGGACAAGGTTCTCGTGAAATGCGGCGAGACGCTGACGGCCTCCGGCACGATCGACCTCACGAACGCGAAGGTGGAGCTCGTCGATCCCGAGAACCTTACGACCGGGTTCTACTTCATCAAGGCCGCGCCGGGCGCGACGCTCAGCATCGTCGGCAAACCCGAGGCCGTGAATCTGCCCACGGGATGGAGAATTGTCGTCTCCTCCAGCGGCGCGAAGATCCAGAAAGTCGGCTTCACGGTCTTCTTGAGATAAAGCGTCTACCAGGCGGCCCGCTCGGCGAGCGCCCAATATCGGGGTGGCGGGCGTCTCGCCCGCAACTGGGACAACGGGCATCTTGCCCGTTGTCGGCGGTCGCGGGGCGACCGCCCTACCGGTCCAAAGTCCAGAGTCCTCCATCCTTTGTCTTCTGTCATCTGTCCTTTGTCCAACTTGCGCGTCTGGGTTGGCTTTTCGGAGATGATTTTGGTATAATACGCGCCGTGGAAAAGACAAGGCCCATACTCTACGGCGTGGCGGACTACGCCGAATTGCGCAAGGCGAACGCCTGGTTCGTGGATCGCACCGCTAAGATCCGCGACCTTGAGGCAACGCGTTACGCCGTGTTCCTGCGTCCGCGCAGGTTCGGGAAGTCGCTCCTGACGGCGATCCTCGAGGCGTACTACGACGTTGCCTGCGCGGAGCGCTTTGATTCGCTTTTCAGCGGGACGGACATCGGAGGCGACCCGACGGAGGAGCGCAACAGCTATCTTGTCCTCTCCTTCGACTTTTCGGCCGTGGAGAAGTCGCCCGAGACTGCACAGCAAAGCTTCAGCACGCACGTGTGCGGGCGGATCGACGCATTTGCAAGGAAGTATGCCGGCCGCATCGGCGAGGCGTCCGCCTCCCGGATACTCGCCGCCCGGAATTCCACGGACAAGATGAACGTGCTCTTCGACGAGATGAAGGGGACGGAGAATTCCATCTACGTCATCATCGACGAGTACGACAACTTCACGAACACGATTCTGGCCGAGAGCGGCGAGGCGGCATACGAACTGCTGTGCCACGGCGGAGGCTTCTTCAAGCAGTTCTTCACGATCGTCAAGTCGCTTACGACATCCCTCGACGCGCCGCTCAAGCGGCTTTTCATAACGGGCGTCTCGCCCGTGACGATGGACGACGTGACGAGCGGCTTCAACATCGGCACGAACATCTCGCTAATGCCGCAGTTTGCCGACTTCACGGGATTTCGCCATGACGACCTCCGCGCCATCACGGACTATTATGCCGCGCACTGCGGCTTCGACGCGGAGAAGGCGTACGACACCGCGATCAGGTGGTACGACAACTACCGTTTCGGCAGCGCGTCAGCCCCCTCCGTCGCAAACACGACGGTCGTCCTTTCGTTCTTCAACCACCTTTGGCAGACGAAGCAGTTCCCCAAGACCCTCATCGACTCCAACCTGCGCACGGACTACGCGAAGATACGGCATCTCGTCACGCTTGACAGGCGGCTGAACGGCAACTTCCACGTTCTTGAGAACCTCGTCGCGGGCGGACGTCTCTCCGAACCTTTGGTGGAATCCTTCCAGGCGCACGAGATGTCTGAAAAGGAAAACTTCACCTCCCTCCTCTACTGGCTCGGCATCACGACGATCACGGGCGAGGATTTCGAGACGGTCGAGTTCGGCATCCCGAACGAGACGTTGAAGCACCTTGCCGCGAAGATGATCCCTGATGCGTACTCCGACATCTACAGGATCGACGGGCGCATATTCGACATCAACAAGGCGCTCGTCGTCTTCGCCCGGCGCGGCGAGTGGCAGGGGTTCGTCGGCATCCTCTCGCAGATCGTGAAGGAGAACTTCGCGGTGCGCGACGCGGTGGAGGGCGAGAAGGTGGTGCAGTCCACGCTCGTCGCGCTTCTGGTCGCCTCCGGCGGGCCGTACTTCGTGAAGCACGAGCGCGAGGCTGGAGGAGGGTTCTACGACATCGCGCTCGAGCCGCAGCTCCTGCGCTGGCCTGAGATCGCCCACGCGGCGCTCATCGAGATGAAGTACGTGAAGGCAGGCGACCCCGCGCCGACGCCGGAGCAACTTGAGAAGATCAAGGCCGAGGCCATCGTCCAGCTCGACCAGTATTCCGCCGATCCGGCGCTCGTGGCAGAGTGGCAAATTAGTAGAACGGGCTGCCAGCCCGTTCCCGAAGGCGACGGCAACGCGCTGGCAGCGCGTTGTACCACCAGCACCGTTGCGCTCCACCGCCTCGTCCTCGTGTTCCACGGTGGCGAGTGCGTGCTGAGCGAAGAGGTGTAGCGAACGGGCGGCGGTCGCGCGTAAATGGTTTCTCGGCCAGATTGGCGGCGAACCACTTCAGATGGGCGAAATCGCTTAAGGAAACGGCGCTTGCCCACAAGCCCGTAGTCCGTTGCCGCATACGCAGGGACGCAATCGAACAGGTGCGATTGGATAAAAGGAGAATAGAGCAGGGTGAAAGGGCAGAGTAGGGCGGCACGCTGGTGCAGTGCATAGGATGAAAATGGTATAATAATGCCATGAAAAACATAATTAAAGACATGAACGTAATAAACAATGCCAATAAAGAATAAATTGGTGACAGTGATATTATAATTAATGCCATCAATTTATTCTTTAATGGCACTAAAAACAAAATTGATGCCATTAATTTCTGATGGGATTAGGAGGAAAGACAACGAATAGTAAATTGGAGTTCATACTCAAGCCTGTTTCTGGCGCGGCGTCGTCAGAAGTGAGCGAAGAGGTGTAGCGAACGGGCGGCGGTCGCGGGGGCGACCGCCCTACCCCAGGCCGTGGTAGGGCCGCCTCGCCGAGGCGGCCGAATGACGCGGTCCAAAGTCCCAAAGTCCTCTCACCTTTGTCTTTTGTCGTCTGTCCTTTGTCCTTACAAAAGGACTAAATCGGTCATTTCTAGGTAGATTTAGTCCCCGGATAGGTCGTGGATTGACTAAATCGGCAATAAATGATATCATTTAGTCTGAATCGGCTGTATTTCTCGCCGGACGGCGACCTGGTCCCGGAGTTCAGGCGCCTGTTCGAGTCGGTGTTTCGGCGGCCCGAGCCTTATCTTAGGCTTGTTGCCGCGCTCGGGAAGGCGTCTGGCGGATTGACGCGCGAGGAGCTTGCGCAGTCCGCGAAGGTCTGCAATACCGGCAAGTTGACGAGATGGCTGCGCGAATTGGAGCAAAGCGGGTTCATCAAGGTGTTCCTGCCGTTCGGTAAGCGCAAGAAGGGGGCGATTTACCAGCTTGTCGATGCCTTTGTGCTTTTCCATTTCAGGTTCATGGAAACTGCGCGTGCCGTCGGGAAGGGGTTCTGGTCGATGGCAGCCGATCTTCCAGAACGCAGGGCATGGGAGGGTCTGGCGTTTGAGAGGGTTTGCTTCATGCATAGCCGAGAGATCAAGGAGGCGCTGCGCATTGGCGGCGTGTTGACGGAGTTGTGCGCGTGGAGGAGCGAGAGGAAGAAAGGTGGCGCGCAGATCGACATGTTGCTTTCAAGACGCGACGGCGTGATAAACGTCTGCGAGATGAAGTTTTCGACGGGACTGTTTTCCGTCACGCCGGACTATGCCAGAAAGCTTGCGAACAAGATTGCGGTATTCAAGGAGGAAACCGGAACGGAATCCGCCGTGCATCTGACGCTCGTGACGATGAATGGCGTGAAGCGCAACGAGAACGCGTCGATTGTCCAGTCGGAAGTCACGGCGGATGACTTGTTCCGCACGTAGCGGGCCGCCCGCCGAGCGGGCCGCAGGGTGGGGCGAGCCCTCCGGGCGAGCCGTCACGGCTCGGCGGGACGCCTCGCCCTACCGGTCCAAAGTCCAAAGTCCTTCATCCTTTGTCATCTGTCGTCTGTCCTTTGTCCAACGATGGCACATAAAAAGGGTGATTCCATTTAGGTGCCAATTTTCTCGTAATTGGAAAATGGCACAAAAGTGATGATTCGCATCTTAGGTGCCATTTTGATATTGCGCCTAACAGGAGGTTTGTGATATAATACAACCGAAATCGGTAAAATAAGGAGTTAGAGTCATGCAGTCATTCTATGGTAGAGAAAGCATCTTAGCGGATTTAGGTTCGCTCTGGAAGAAACGAGTGCCTTCGTTCGTCACATGTCGAGGTCGCAGACGGGTTGGGAAGTCCACGCTGATTGAAAAGTTTGCAGAGAGAAGCGGTGCCCGCTTCATACGAATCGAGGGTGCGCGCCCGAAGGCGAAGATGTCAAACGCCGACGAACTTGCGAATTTCGCAGAACAGCTTTCTGCGGCGACTGGGGCCGAGGATTCTCCGCCGTCGAATTGGCTGAATGCTTTCTTGCGTCTTGACGGGACGATCCGCGATTCGGAGCGGACGGTGGTACTGCTGGATGAAGTGTCGTGGATGGCCCACTATGACTTGCGGTTCTCGAGTACGCTCAAGATCGCCTGGGATGGTCATTTCAAGAAACACCCCAGGCTTGTGTTCGTCGTCTGCGGGAGCGTTTCATCGTGGATATTGGAAAACATCATCCAGGACGGGTCTTTCTATGGAAGGCGCTCGCTTGACATCGTAGTGCCGGAACTGCCTTTGGCGGAATGCGTCAAGTTCTGGGGACGGGCTGCATCGCGAATCGACCGACGGGAGATTGTCGATGTGCTGTCCGTCACCGGCGGGATTCCGCGGTATCTTGAGGAGATTGATCCGGGGGCGACGGCAAACGAAAACATCCGGAGGCTGGCGTTTCGCCCGAAGAGCGTCTTGCGCGAGGATTTCGAGGAGATGTTCACTGATGTCATCACGAAGCTGCCGTCCTTGACCGCCTCCGTCCTGCGGACCCTGGTGGACGACGCCCGGACGGTCTCCGAAATCGCGTCTGTTCTGGAAATGGAGAAGAACGGGCACATCTCCGACGTCCTGGCACAGCTGGAGGAATGTGGGATGGTTTCCTCAGACGAGGGGATGAATCCGGCTTCTGGCAAGGCCGTGCGGGAGAAGCACTATCGATTGCGGGACAACTACACGCGATTCTTCCTGAAGTACATCGAGCCAGTCAGGAAGCCGATTGACGCGGGGGCTTTCGCATTCGGTTCGCTGGACGAGCTTGCGGGATGGGAATCGGTGCTGGGGCTTGCATTTGAGAACTTGGTCGTCAACAACGCCGCGCAGCTGATCGGCCCGTTGGGAATCGGCGGCGCCCATGTGATCTCCTGTGCGCCATATCGCAGGTCGGGCAAGGCGGGCGATGGCGTCCAGGTTGATCTGCTCATCCAGACCCAGCGGGCGATCTATGTCGTCGAGGCGAAGCGCAGGCGTGAAATCGGCGGCGAGATCATACGGGAAATGGAGGATCGCGTTGCGAAGATTCCGAAAAGACGCGGCTGTTCCATTCGGACAGCAATCGTCTACGAGGGCTCTCTTGCGCCAATTGTGGAGGCACAAGGCTACTTTGATGCAATTGTTCCTTTCCGCACGCTCCTCGGGCTTTAGCCTACGCCGCGGCGTGGAATTTGCGATCACTCTTGCTTTCGCTACTGGGGGTTTCGTTTTTCGCAAGTGGGGTTTCTTATATTATAAGTTTTTTTGTGTAGGCGTCTGCCGAAAGATATGGTAAAATTATAGCAGCTGTTAGGAGAAGAAGAATTTTTTACAAACCAAGGAGAGCATAACATCCGGTTCACGAGCGCGGACGGCGCAACCGTCTATCCGCACGAGACCGACAAGTGAGGAAAAAAGGAATGACGAAGGCAAGACATGACGGCAGGCGGAAAACGTCCGCCCTCGGCAAGGCGAGGGCGGGGCGCTCTGCGTACGTCATGAAGCCGGAGTACCTTGCGGAGATAGAACGCTTCCGGCTCATGGACGACACCTTCATGTCGAAATGCCTTGAGAACGCGCCGGAGTGCATCGAGTTTATCCTGCAGATCATCCTCGGCAAGAAGGATTTGAAGGTGGTCAAGTCGCAGACCGAGTACCCGATCAAGAGCCTTCAGGGGCGGGGCGTTCGCTTTGACGTATTCGCAAGGGATTCCAAGGGCAAGGAATACGACATCGAGATACAGCGCGCGAAAGACGGAGCCGAGCCGAAGCGCGCGAGGTACAATTCCGCGCTGTTGGACGCGAACGCGCTCAAGTCGGGCGAGGATTTTGGCAAGTTGCGCGATACCTACGTCATCTTCATCACCGAGAACGACGTGATGGGGAAAGGCCTTGATTTATATGCCTTTGATCGTATAGACAAGGCGGCTGGGCTGGATCTTCACGATGGTACGCACATCATTTACGTGAACGGTGCGACGCGCAGTAAATCCGACATCGGCAAGTTGATGCACGATTTCCTGTGCAGCAACGCAGCGGAAATGTATTTCGACATTCTCAAGAGGCAAGTTAGTCAATTCAAGAATTCAGAAGAAGGGAGGCACTCCATGTGCAAGGCATTAGAAGAACTCGTGGAACGCAAACAGGCCGAGAGCAGAGCCGAGGGCAAAGCCGAGGGCAAAGCCGAGGGCAAAGCCGAGGGCAGAGCCGAGGGCATTGTCGAGGGCGAGGCGCGCGGCAAGCGCGAGACCATGTTCGCGATGGCTAAGCGATTGCTTGC
>CACWIW010000209.1 GCA_902761035.1 uncultured bacterium
CGCAGGAACGAAAACACCCGCACGAGTGCCCGTTGCCCCGCCAAACGCGGATTCTGCCGCAATCTCAACCATCTATGTGCATACCTTCACGGATTCAGGTATGGTATCATTATGCCAGTTCAACTGGTCAAGAAGTAATCTTTAGCAGTTACAAAGAGGAAAAACGATGGAAAAACTTATCTGCAACGCCCCTTGGGGGAAGGCGAAAACCTCTCGTTTCGCTCGTGTTGTTGCTTTGGCTCTTGTGGGTGCGGTGTTCTCGGCTCGTGCCGCCGAGCTGGCGGCGCTGACGTTGGCGCTTCAAGGCGACAACGTTGTCGTCACCGTGCCGGCGAACTCGTGCGACGACACTTCGCGCCTGTACCTCGTGTGGGGCGCGGCCGACTGCGGGAGCAACGTCTCCGCCTGGCCCGTCGGGAACCGCATCCAATACTCCGGCACGCTCACGCCCGCAGGCGGAACAATCACGTTCGACGGTTCCGGCATCCCCGCCGGAAGCATCGTGCGCGCAATCGCCACGTCGGACGTCCGCCTCATCGGCGGCTGGGTGAAGATGGAGACGAACCAGTACATCGACACCGGCGTGAAGGGCACGGAAGCGTACGGCATCGAGATAAAGATGCGCCCAACGGGAGGAAAGTCCGGCGACTATGCGGCACTTGCAGCCAGTACGACCGACAACTTCACGATCGGACGTCGCAGAGACACGTTGAAGTACTATCTTCGGTATCGTGGCGGCGGATCATCGAACGACATCGTTCTGCCCGACAATACAATCGCCCATTCGATCAAGGTCACGAACACGGCAAAAGATTCAAATAACAAATTGAACGGTGTTTACGTGGACGGCCAATTCGCCTCCATTACATTTTCAGCCGCTGAACTCCAGAAGGTCACTGTCGGTTCTCTTGGAACGGATGCAGCTCACATCTTCATCGGCACTTCCAACAATGGTTCGGGCAATCCTGTTGCCGCACGTTTTGCCCACGCCGAGTGGCACTACGCGCAGTTGCTCAATTCTTCCGGCAAGCCGATGCTCAATCTCGTTCCGGCGCTGCGCGGCGATACGGCGTCGCCAACCGCTTTCTTCTACGATTCTCTCTCCGGCGATTTCTTCGACAACGCCGGCACGGGCGGCGCGCTTGCGTACGACACGTCCGCCTCCGTCACCAACACGATCACCTACCTTTCCGCAATTTCCGACACGCTCACGACGGGCGTGACGGCCTGGTGGACCGGCAACGGCAACCTTGCGAACGTGAACGACCCCGCCAACTGGGCCTGCACGAACGCGGCGGGCGCGGTGGTCGCGGGTGCGTACCCAGACATCTATACCGTCGTCAAGGTCATCGGCTCCTCCAACTTCAACGTTCCTGCCGGACAGGCTCTTTCCTTCAACATCCTCCATTTCGAGAACTGTTCGCTTTCGGCGGACTGCGACTGGAGCGGCCTTGCCGCATCCACGCAGCGCGTCGCCGTGAGCGTGCTTGAATACCTTGAAGCTCCGAATGGCGCGTACATCGACACCGGCTTCAAGCCGAACAACAAATCAAGCGTGATCGCCGACGTCACGGTGCTGACGTCCAACAAGAGCGAGTACTGGTTCGGCGCGTGGAACGTGGCGTACAACAACGGCGCGTTCGCGGTCTGCAACGACGGCGGTAATCTCTACACCGGCTACGGCAACAACGGCGGAGGATCGAATCCGAGAATCGCCGCCGGACGCCATACCATCCACTTCACGAACGGCGTCACTTACGTGGATGGCTCGCTGCATACCGACCGTTCCGCTGGCGGAACGTTTCAGGTGAACCACAATCTCTACATCTTCGGACAGAACCGCGCCGGGAAGTTCCAGACGGGACAAAGCGCGAAGCTTCACATCCACTCTCTCAAGATATTCGACGACGGCGTTCTCGTGCGAGACTACGTGCCTGTGCTGCGAAACGACGGCGAGTACTGCTTCTACGAGCGCGTGTCCCACGAGTTTGCATACAATGTCGGCACGGGCGCGTTCGCGGGTGGCGACCAGACGGGCGAGACGGTGGATATCGCCGAGGAAGTGTCCGTGCCGATTGACTTTGACGTTGACCTTGCCGGACACTCCCTCACGCTCGTCGATACGGTAGGCTCGGGCACAATCACGGACACGGCTGGCGGCGGCGAACTGCACCTCAACGTCGGGGCCGGCAAGACGCTGGTCAACACGGGCATCACCTTTGCCGGACAGCTCAAGCTCGTCAAAGACGGCGCGGGCACGTTCGTCGGCGCGAAGGCCGACCAAACATACACCGGCGGAACGGTGGCGAACGCCGGATGGCTCAAGCTGGGCACGTACAACGGCTCGTGGGGCCCCCACAAATCGCTCATCACGATCTGCAAGGACGAGAACGCGGATACGGGCGCGGGCTTCGACTGGAACGGAATGGCCAACGACCAGAGTACCACGGCCTACAGTTTCAAGATCGCAGGCGCCGGCCCGGATGGTGATGCGGCGATGAAGACGGCTGTTCATTTCGGCAACAACTACTGGAACGCGAATTACATCGCGGACATGGAACTCGACGGCAACGCGACGGTCAAGGCCTGCCTGACGCACATGAATGTCTATGGCTTTGTGTACCGCAACGCCTATGGACACAATCTCGTGATGAACGGGCACACGCTGACCGTGGCGGCCGGCGACGCCTTTGCGTTCCGCGGCGTGACGGTGACGGGCGGCGGAACGATCGTGTCCGTGCCCGACACGTCGAGCGACAAGGGCATGCGCCGCCTCTCGTTCTACGGCGAAGCGAGCGACCTTTCCTCCACCACGCTCGACGTCCACGACAGGTGCGGACTCAACCTGGAGAAAAACGTCACGGTGAAGGACTTCACCGACCGCCGCACGTTGCAGTGGAACGACGGCACCTCAGCGAACAACAAGGTCACGGCCGATGCTGACAGCACTGCCGGAATACTGTTTGTCATCGGGCGATTCAAGCCGCTTTCGACGAATCTCTGGAGTCGGGTCACGCTTGGCGACGCCACGCATCTTTCGCCGACGTTCGACCTTTCCGCGCTGGAGGGCACGTTTGAAGAGCCTGCGGTCGGCGACATCGCATTGAACTTTGCCGAGGGCGCGAACGTGAACATCGACGTCGGAAGCCGCGTGATTGCCGTTGGCGACAAGCTCATTTCGTGGAGGGCAATGCCGGCGTGCAGCTTCACGCTCGTCTATTCCGGCGAGGCGCGTCCGATCGAGGCCGTGGCGCGTACGGACGGGCTGTACGTCAAGTCATCCGCCGTTCCCTCGTACGCGGTCATCGACATGGAGGCGGAGACGCCGGACTGGGTGTTCTACGACGTAAACGGAACCGTCGTTCCCGACTGGGAGGGCGGTGTGACGGCGGAGATGCAGGTGCGGTTCGCGTCCTACGAGGAGTACCTCGCCGTGCGGGCGAAGAACGTGTCGCCGTTCGAGTACCTGCTGACGGGGAGCTTCACGCTGCCGGCGGGGAGCGGAACGGCCGACATGGCAAGCGGGTTCGACTTCACGCCCGGGGCGGGCGTCACGATCGACGTCGCCGGACGGACGCTCACGTTGCCTGACTCGATGGTGGGAGGGTTGAGGCCGTTCACCGTGACTTCGAGCGTCGCGGGCGGCGAACTGGTCGTCGAGGTCGCGGGTGGCGCGACGATCACGAACTCCGCGATGTCGCTCACGGGGGACCTGAAGCTCGTCAAAGACGGCGCGGGCACGTTCGTCGGCGCGAAGAGCGGACAGTCCTACACCGGAGGGACCGTCGTGAACGCGGGACTCGTGAAGAGCGGCGTCGGCGTGACGCCGTGGGGCGCGGCCAAGGCGCTCGTGACGGTTGCAGACACCGGCGCGGCGTTCGACTGGAACGCGATGGTCAGCACAAGCGCGACGCCCTACAACTTCAACATCAAGGGCACGGGAATCAACGGCGGCGGCGCGATCGTGTTCACGCCGGCAAGCGCCGCCAACGCCAACTACAACGCGTTCTGCCTCGCCGACCTCGAGCTTTCCGGCGACGCGCTGATGAAAGACCCCTGCGGCAACGTCAACGTCTATTGCGGATTCATCAAGGGCATTCCGCATGCGCTCACGCTCAACGGGTACACGCTGACGATCGACGCGGGCGCAAAGTTCAACTTCTGCCGTCTGCAGGCGACCGATTCGGGCACGATCGTGTTCATGACGACGCAGAGCGGCCTTGCCGGCAACAGGCTCGCGAGCTTCTGGGACGGTCCGATCGACCTTTCCGGCGTGACGTTTGACATGGGTGCGAACTGCGCGCTCAACGACGACGCGAACAATAGCGCGGACAACATTGTCCTTGGCACGCTCATCGACCGACGCACAGGGGCGGAGGCGTCAGTCGGCAACAAGGGCATGACGATCCTCGACCGTTTCCAGCCGATGACGACGAACTTGCTGCAGAAGGCCGTCCTCGGAGATGCGACGCACCTTTCGCCGATTCTCGACCTGAGCGCGCTCGATGGCCCGTTCGTGCTGCCTGACGCGACGTACACGCTCACAGTCGCCGAGGGCGCGACGGTGC
Source organism: uncultured bacterium (assembly GCA_902761035.1). GTDB lineage: Bacteria > Verrucomicrobiota > Kiritimatiellia > RFP12 > UBA1067 > RUG572. The sequence continues at coordinate 4,569 of CACWIW010000209.1, forward strand.
AGATCAAGCTGGGCAATAGGCGCGTCAGGAAATCCGTGCCGCTGATCACGTGGACGACGAAGCCGGCGGACATTGACAGCGTCAAGTTCGCCGCCTACGACAGAGGCGGTTCGGTCAGGGTGAAGGACGACGGCGTGTACTTTGTCTCAGGCCTGATGATCATCGTGCGGTAGGACGAGGCGTCCCGCCGAGCCGTAACGGCAAGCGTACAACAGCAAGTTGTGCGGCTCGCCGAGAGCGCCATTTTCGGCTTGCGGGCGGTGGGGATTTATGCTAACATTTGCACCGTTCAGTTGGGCGAGGAGTAATATTGAAGAAGGTGATTGCAAAAAACGGCAGAAAGCAAGTGTGCGTCGGGAAGAAGACGTGCACAGAAGGGCTTTTGCCGCCACCCGTTGGGACGAGCGACTGGGTGACGTTCTCGCGTGATTCCTATTGCGTGGACAAGACGCTCATATTGAAGGATCTAATCGACTCGAAATCGCGCGTGGTGCTGTTCACGCGCCCTAGGCGCTTCGGCAAGACGACCATGCTGGAGATGCTCCGCGCGTTCTACGAACCGGAGACTCTGGTGGAAGACCGTGGCATGGTGAAGACAGATGAGTTCTTCACGGATAAGAAGATATGGGCGGCTGGTGCGAAATACCGCAAGGAGCAGGGCAAGCATCCTGTCATATTCCTGTCGTTCAAGGACATCAAGCAGACCACAGTAGAAGAGGCGTTTACCCGCCTTGCCGCCGTGATCGGCGACGAGGTCGCCCGATTTGCAGATTGCATCGAGAACGGATGGGGAAACGGGGCCAAGAAACGGTCGCTGCGCAAGGTGATGAACCGCGAGGGGACGAAGGACGAGCTTTCCGAATCGCTCGGACTTCTCTCCGAGGCGGTCCATGCGTTCACGAAGAAGCTCCCTGTCATCTTGATCGACGAATACGACCAGCCGATCACGACGGCCTCGACGAACGGATTCTACGACGAGATGTGCAACTTCATGCGCGTGTTCCTTTCGGGCGCGCTGAAGGACAACAAGCATTGCCACATCGGTATCATGACGGGCGTCCTCCGCGTCGCGAAGGAGGGCATTCTCTCTGGACTCAACAATCCCGCAGTCTGGACGGTCTTCGAACCGGAGTACTCGCAGTATTTCGGTTTCACTGAAGAAGAGGTCGCCGAAATGGCGCGGTACTACGGCGCCGAGGACAAGATGCCGGAGATCAAGGCCTGGTACGACGGCTACGACTTCGGCGGGACGGAAATCTACAATCCGTGGAGCGTGCTGCGGTATTTCCAGTGCAAGTGCAAGCCCGACGCCTACTGGCTCGACACGAGCTCCAACGACCTCATCACCGAGATCGTGCAGGAGCTGCCGTTCAAAATGGAGCGTAGGCTGCATGCGCTGATGAAGGGCGAGGCAATTAAGGTTCCGATGACGAAGGAGCTTGGCCCCTACAAGCAGATTCGCGACAACGAGAACACGCTATACGCGCTCTTAGTCTCGGCGGGCTATTTGAAGGCCGTGGGGCCGATTGACGAAAACGGGGACTGCCCGGTGACGATACCGAACAAAGAACTCAGCCAGGTGTTTTTCCGGGAGGTCGTCCAGAAGGTCCGCTCGTTCGACAAGAACGGTGGCATTTCCGCAGTCGAGGATGCGCTCCGCGAGCGCGATCCGTTCCTCTTCGGGAAATACCTCGCGGCATACCTCAAGGAGTCCGTGAGCTTCTTCGACACGGCGGCGGAGGGGTTCTACCACGGGCTCGTCCTCGGGTTCATCGCGTGCTTCCGCAACAGGTTCGTCGTGAAGTCGAACCGCGAGTCGGGCGAAGGGCGCTACGACATCTCCATGCGTCCTCTCGTCGATGTGATGCCTGGCGTGGTCATCGAGCTCAAGGCGGCGGAGGAGGAAACGGAAGACCTCGACGCGCTCGCCCGCGAGGCGCGCCGTCAGATCGACACGCGCGAGTACACCACCGAGATGCTCGCCGACTTCGCCGCACATGGCGAGAAGCGCGACATTCTCAAGTTCGGCATGGCCTTCTACAAGAAAAACCTGGTGGTCTGCAAGGATCTGCCCAAGTGATCAACCATACCGTGCGGTGGGGCGAGGCTAGGAGGGGCGAGGCGTCCCGCCGAGCCGTGACAACAAGCGTACAACAACAAGTCGTGTGGCTCGCCGGGATGGCTCGCCCCACCATGCGGGCCGCCCGGTGGT
>CACWIW010000210.1 GCA_902761035.1 uncultured bacterium
TCACCGTCTATGCCGTTTGGGAGCTGAAGCCGGGCTACTACCAGATCCGCTTCAACAAGAACGACGGCACGGGCAAGTGGCGGACGCTCGGGTACGAGTGCGGCGTTTCGACGAAGCTCTCCTCAATTGCCGCGCTCGGCTGGGAGCGTCCGGGCAAGACATTCAGGGGCTGGGGCTCCAACAAGGCGAACGCCGACGCGGGCACGGTCTGGAAGCTCGACGGCGAGTGGGTCAAGAACGCCACGGCCGAAGGCAAGACGCTCAGCATCTACGCAATCTGGGAGTGACGCACAAAGGAGAAGGCGAATGGTGCGCAAAAAAGCCCCAATTATAATATGATTTGCGATTTTTGCGTTCTTTGCGTTTTTTGCGGCTAAAAACCTACTCCCCGACTGCCGAATTTAGGCTAAACGGAGTTGGTGAAAGTCTCACGCAGAGGCGCAGAGAGGTAGAGAGCGCAGAGGGCCGCGCTCCGTCGCGGCCACACTTGGGAGGGCCGCGCTCCGTCGCGGCCGCAAGGTGGGGCGAGGCGTCCCGCCGAGCCGGGCGAGCCGTTGGCTGTGCCGCGCACGCGCCGCCGCTGGCGGAGTGAACCTTTGTGCCAACCCCTGCGCCCCCACGCTCAAAGCTTCAACTTCCAAAATCCCTGCTTGTTTTGGGCGGGGGAATATGCTATCATTACCGCCAATGACACGCCATGAATGGCAGATTCTGCATGGTAGGGTGAACCCTCCGGGTGAGCCGCAGCGGCTCGCCGGGGACGGCTCGCCCCACCTCCGGGAGAGCCGCGCGGTGGGGCGATGCACCCCGCCGATCCGCAAACGAAAGTTCTACAGGGTGTACCCAATTGCGAACACGTTGTATTCGCAATTGAACTGGTCGCAGTACAAGTTGCTTATCGCTATTCCAGAGAAGGAAAAGCGCGAATACTATGAACTTGAAGCCCTCCATAACGGATGGACCAAACGCGAGCTTGAGAGGCAAATAAACTCGCTTTTGTGGGAACGTCTGCTGCTCAGCAATGACAAGGACTCTGTTCTTGCCGTCGCCAAAAAAGAGCGCATGCCGGAAGACAATGAGACGATACTTGCAGCGAAATACAAGTTGCATCTTCCAAACGAGTCACAACTGCTAGCCGAGATGCGGAAGATTGAAGCAGAATACAAATCGGCGCATGAAGAATCGAATATGGAGCGGTAAAACACGACAAAGAAAGGAAAAGCGAAATGAAAGCGAAACTGATGATATTGGTAGGGACGGCTCGCCGAGCCGTCCGCAATCTGGCGTTGTTTGCGGCGGTTGTCGTGGCGTTTGGCGCGCGGGCCGATGAGGAAACGGTTGGCGGCAAATTTCTTAGATAAAATCCGCTTGTATGCAGCTAAGGGATGTGCTACACTAGTGCTGATGCTTTCTTTTAGGAAAATTGGAATTGCTTGGACTGGTAGGAACGAGCGTGAAAGGTGTCTTTACTGTGCACCATGCGTGCGTTTCCCGTCAAGACATACCAGTTGCCACCGAAGGATCGCTGCGAGTGACGCCGCATTGTGCGACGTGTTAGGCAGTGGGGTTGGGAATTAAGCCATGTGGTATGGAGAATGCAAGAGAGTGTCTAATGCCGTCCGCGAGGTTTTCGACCTCGTGCGGGCGGATCGGCAACATTTCGAGAGAAACTGATTTCTATCAGAAAGGAATTCAAATGACTAATACATTGAAGTTTGTGTGTGAGATGGGGAAAGCACATGCGAATGGGGAAATCGTGCATCGTTTCCTTGTAAAAAAAGGTTCTACGGTTCAGAAGGTATCTGATTCCTTGCCAAGTCGATATTTAAAGATTCGGAACAAACTTGAAAAAGATAAAGTCATTGTTGATGATAAGTTCGAAAAAGACTACGAATTTGATTCTCCTACTCAGGCAACCTGCGTGATACTTGGTACATCATGTGCTAATTTCAGTAATTGGAAGTTGGAGCAAGTGTGTACATTACACGACATTTGGGACAATCCGAAGCGAACTCGTGGTAAGAGCGTCAAGAAGGAATCGCAAAACAATTCATAGTGAAAGGGTGTACTGAAGAAAACAATCAGATGGTGTATCTTCTGATGTAACTTTTCTTAAAGCGTATCAGAATTTTAAAGTGAAAGGTAACCAATTATGAGAAGGACGTTTCTGGAAAGTAAAAAATCGGATGTAGATCTATACACGAAGTTAGGTGATTATAAGACGAGCACTCGGGAATATACTTGGGGTTTCTTGCTGTTATCAACAAGAATAATTAAGAAACTTTTCATCATCTTTTTCACTTCATTTGTAATTTCTTCTGCATTATCATGGGAGTGGACAGATCGCAGTACGGGGTATACATGGAAATATGTGGATACCGGCGAAGAAGCGATGCTACTTAATAATGCTAATTTTGGTTCTGGTAATGCTGCCATCTCCCCTTCGCCTACAGGAGTTGTTACTATTCCTGTAAAACTTGGAGGCGATCCAGTAACGAGAATTGGAGAGTTTGCATTCTCAGGATGTAATAATCTTACAGGTGTGATAATTCCCGACACCGTAAGAAGTATCGCGCAGCATGCATTCGAAGGTTGTTATGGACTGACTAGTGTGACGATACCGGATGGTGTGACGACCATTGGAGATAATGCGTTTGACGATTGTGTCAATTTGGCGACGGTTTACCTTTCTCCGGATTACCCAGGGTCGCCATATATTTTCCCAGGATGGACAACTGTCATTCGGTGTAGATCTCAACAGACTGTGTCGTTTGATGTGGCAAATGGAACGGTTAGTCCGTCCTCTCAGATTGTGCGTTATGGCGAACCTTATGGTACGCTGCCAGTTCCATCTCGTGATGGTTACACTTTTATTGAATGGAAATGGAACGACAAGGTGATTAATTCAGGATCTATCGTTACTGCCCTAGATAACCATACGCTCGTAGGGCAATGGCACATCAACCAGTATACGGTTAAGTTCTGTGCTAATGGTGGGACCAATGACACGATATTGACTCAGGATTATGGAACAGTACTTGTTGCCCCAATTGTAGTGCGCACTGGTTACACATTTATTGGATGGTTACCGACTGCCCCCGCAACATTTCCTGCCAGTAACGCTACATATACTGCGCAATGGCAACTTAATCAATACAATGTGACGTTTGATGCTAACGGTGGAAGTGGTGGGATGAACGAGAGGCTGAACTATGGTTCGGCGATAGTCCCCCCTACGGTGGCAAGAGAGGGGTATACGTTTAGGGGGTGGTCCCCGTCTGTGGCTGCTACGGTTCCTGCGAATGACGTAACCTATACAGCACAGTGGGAGATTCAGTATGCGGTAACATTTAACGCCAATGGAGGAACTGGTGGCTGGAGTAAGAAGCAAGACCGTGGATCGGCGATTGTAGCGCCGACGGTGACGCGCGAAGGGTACACGTTCACGGGCTGGTCGCCGTCTGTGCCTTCGACGGTTCCGGCGGAGGATGTGACGTACACGGCGCAGTGGAAGGTGAACCAGTACACGGTGGCGTTCGATGCGAACGGCGGCACTGGCGGCAGAAGCGGGAAGCAGGACTATGGCACGACGATTGTGCCACCCAATGTTTCCCGTACGGGCTACACGTTCACGGGTTGGTCGCCGGCAGTTGCAGCGACGGTTCCGGCATCAAATGTCACTTATACGGCGCAGTGGCAGATCAACCAGTATACGGCAACGTTCAATGTAAATGGGGGTACGGGTGGAAAGGCTGTGACGCAGAACTATGGCACGTCGCTCGTCGCGCCGACGGTGACGAGAACTGGCTATACCTTCACGGGTTGGTCGCCGTCCGTGCCGTCGACGATGCCTGCAGGGGACAAGACCTACACGGCGCAGTGGAAGATCAACCAGTACACGGTGACGTTCAACGCGAACGGAGGTACGGGCGGCAAGACGGTGACGCAGAACTACGGCACGTCGCTTGCCGCGCCGACGGTGACGCGGGAATGGTTTAATTTCATTGGTTGGTCGCCCGCCGTGGCGGCGACGGTTCCGGCGAATGACGTGACTTACACGGCTCAGTGGAAGCGGTATGGCGATTCAATCTCCGTTTCCAAGATGGGCGGCAAGACGATGAAGCAGTTGTATCCAAACGACTACGCAACGATGACTACGGTGGAGCTGGTGGATGGCATTATGGAACTGCCGGTTGGGTTCTTCAACGGGTGTGATAATATCACCTCTGTGACGTGGCCTTCGACGCTCGTGGAGTTCGGGATCGACGATCTGCCGTCCAAAATTAGATCAACGGTAGAAGGCAAGTATGATGCAGACGGTTTCTTGATCTACAACAATTGGATACTGGACTACCAGAACCGCAATGCGGCGTCTGTGACGATCCCGGAAGGGATCGTCGGCATCGGTCGCGGCGTGTTCGTGGAGATGTTCGACCTTGAAAAGGTTGTAATGCCGGAATCGCTCAGGTACATCGCCAGCGGGGCGTTCGAGGACAGTTCGTGGCTACACGAGGCGTCTTTCCCCTCGGCTCTGCTCCGAGTGGGCCCGAGGGCGTTCCGCGGTTGCTCGTCCCTGATGCTGGCGCTGTTCGCGGACGGGCTGGTGGACATCGGCACGAATGCGTTCGAAGAATGCTGGGACATCACATCGGTGCAGCTGCCGTCCACGGTGACGAATGTCGGCGAAAATACGTTCTCCGGATGCAGGAACATCCGGGGCGTAAAGGTGCCTACGCACATCAAGACGTTGCAGGACCTTTTCCCGGCCTCCTACGCGAAGATCGAGACGGTCGAGGTCGCCGACGGCGAGACGTATGTGATGGACGACATGTTCGCGGGCTGCGGCGCGCTAAGAGGAAGGGCGTTTCAGATGAACATGTCCATGATCCCGTCCACGGTGACGAACATCGGGGCGCGGGCGTTCCTGAACTGCACATCGCTTACGGCGTTCGTGGTGCCGGACAGCGTGACCGGGATGGGCGAGTCCGTGTTCCAGGGCTGCACCGCACTCTGGAACGTGACGCTTTCGAAGAGTCTTACTGCGCTTCCCGACTACGCCTTCTACGGCTGCTCGATGCTCGAGACGATGACCGTGCCGGCAAGCGTGGGACATCTCGGCAAATACTTCTTCAGCGGGCGCACCGTTCCGGTCAGTGGGCGTGAAATAGAGAACGTGCTCCATTTCATGGGCAACGCCCCGGAGTACGATCTGGAGGCATACGCCGCAATCTCCGGAGACATGACCACAAAGGTGGAGGAAGGCTCGCGCAGCTGGGACGGGCGCCAGGGATCGCGCAGGCTACCGGATGGCGGCTGGCCCGTGGATGGCAGCTGCCATTACCCGATTACGTACTGGGCTCCCCAGCCGTATGACGTGATCTTCCATGCGAACGGCGGGCGGTTCGACAAGTCAGGCGGCGAGACGTCGACCCAGGATCAGATAATGGACACGCAATACAACTTGCCGAATCCTGAACCGACACGTCCCGGATGGAAGTTCCAGGGGTGGTGGACGGCGTCGGTCGGCGGCGCGCAGGTGACGTCCAAGACGTTCGTGACGACGCCGCACGGGCATACGCTCTACGCCCACTGGCGCGAGGATGGAGAGCGGATGATGGCCACGTTCAACGCGAACGGCGGTCGGCCGGTCGTCCCCGATTCGCAGGAGTACGTGCCCGGGGATACGTTCCAGGAGCTCCCCGATCCGACGCGGCGCGGCTACACGTTCCAGGGCTGGTGGACGGAGCCCGTATTAGGCGTCCGCATGACCGAGGCGACCGAGGTCCCTGCGGCGGACATGGAGCTGTTCGCGCACTGGCAGCCGATCACGTACTACGTGCGGTTCAATCCGAACGGCGGATCGGGCACGATGCCGGATCAGTCCTTCATATTCGACGATTACGATGCGTTGGCCTCGAACGAGTTCACGCGGACTGGCTTCCAGTTCGCCGGTTGGGCCACTGAGCCGAGCGGCGAGGTCCGCTACTACGAGAACAATCTCGTGATAAACCTGGAGGAAGTGCAGGGCAAGATCGTCAATCTTTATGCGCGCTGGGCGGGCGCGGGCTACTCGGTGCGGTTCGACGCCAACGGCGGCAACGGCTTCATGGACTCCCAGACTATCCGTGTCGGCGAGACGCAGAACCTGTGGCCGTGCGCATTCAGGCGGGCGGGCTACAATTTCGCGGGCTGGGCGCTTTCGCAGGTGGACGCGGCGGCAGGAAACGTTGCGTTCCGCGACGGACAGGCGGTGAGGAACCTCGCGACGTCCGACGGCGCGGACGTTCCGATGTACGCCGTGTGGCTGTCGCCGGATAGGACGGTGCTCATCACGTTCGACGCGAACGGCGGTAGCGTGTCGCCGGACTACTGGAACTGCGTGGTCGGCACGGCGGTGGAGGCGTTCCCGACGCCGACGCGTCCTGGATTCACGTTCGCGGGATGGTGGACTGAAAAGACGGGCGGTACGAGGAGGGAGTCCATCGCCCGCGTAACCGCCGCGCAGACGTTCTACGCGCACTGGACGCTGAACGGAGGGGGCGATCCCGGCGACGGCTCCTATACGGTGACGTTCAACGCGAACGGCGGGAGCGTGACGCCCACGACTCGCAATGTGTCCGGCGGCAAGGCGGTCGGGACGTTGCCCACGCCTACGCGGACGGGATATTGGTTTTTGGGGTGGTTCACGGCTTCCGTGGGCGGCGTGCTGACGCCGGCTACACGGTGCATTTCCACCGCAACGACGCGAGCGACGAGAAGACGGCGGCGTACGACTTCGACTACGGCGTGGAGATGCATCTGCCGTCGCTCAACTCGCTGGGCTGGGCGCGGCGCGGACTCGACTTCCTCGGTTGGGCGACGAGCCGGGCGAACGCCGATGCGGGCAAGGTGTGGAAGAAGGACTGGGCAGTTGTCACAACTGCCGCGGCTGTCGGCAAGACGCT
>CACWIW010000211.1 GCA_902761035.1 uncultured bacterium
ACGCTCACGCTCACGATCCCGCACCTCACCGTGAACTAAGAAGGTGGGGCGAACCCTCCGGGTGAGCCGTGGCGGCTCGCCGAGGACGGCTCGCCCCACCAAATAGTCGTGACACGCGCGGCCCACTCGTAGCGAGCAAAAGCCGTGGGGCGCATCGCCCCACGGCTTTTTGCGTAACAACAGATACGACCAAGCCGCACCTATCATTAACCATCACATTTACCCATACACTTTTTCACCGAACTTTTCACCCTACTTTTCACCCTACTTTGCTGGTCCAAAACGCTATGACAAGCTCCTGGATAGGTCCTTCGGTTCCGCAATAAACTGGATGCCGCGACTGGGTGCCGACTAGCTCGACGTATTTGCCGAGGATTTCCCCTTCAGCACCGCCGGAGAAGTACCCATGCCCACAACAGTACTTGGGCCCACTTCTTAGGCCCGTTTCTTGGGCCCGCCCTTTACATTACGGTGCGGATTTGTCAACAAGATGGAAATGATTTGTCCGTCGGTTGATTTATCATCCTCGCTCCTAACCGAACTCCAATCCACACTCCAATCCACAGTCCAATCCATAGTCTTATCCACACTCTTAACCGAACCATTCGCCCCTCGCCTAACCAGTGCGCGGTACGTCACATATTCGAATAAGTGACGTAGCGCGCAATGAGCGGGATCAGAGGTCGTCGTTAGATTCGTAGACGAAGGTATGCACATTCTTCGGATTGGTACAGACGATTCTTCCGTCGATGAAGTCAACACCATAGTCCGAAAGTACGCCCTCAGACATCTTCAGCATCGCCTCGTCTTTGAACTTGTACCAGTCGTCAAGGATGCCGAGTTCCTCGACACAGGCACGGAAGGCGCGAAAGGGTTTGTGCCCGGACAAGGCGCGGAACAGTTTCTTGAACTCGTAATCGCTCCGCGTACGGGAAAAATCATCCATGACCCCGAAACTTTCTTGCGAGTTTTTCGCCTCAAACTCGATCAATTCGTGACCGTCAAGATCCGCATCGCACTCCTTGTCGGCCCACGCGGAATCAAACCGAAGTCCGACGTCCTGCGCCGTCAAGTCGATATACGGCCAAGACTCGTCATTCGACATGTCGATCTCTTCGGCCAGTCTCTCGATTAGTTCCTGCTTGTTGGTTATTGTTCTCATCTTGCCTCTCCGCGGCTATTCACCAGAGCCGAGCGCTTCTTTCGCGTTTCCCTCTTCATGTAAGCTCCTTTTCAAGCTCTGTCTCCGCCAGCACCGCCGGTGAGGTGTTCCTGCCTACGATAAGGATTGTGCGATTGGCTGACTTCATCCGATCACCTCCCAATGGCCGCCCTTGTCTGGACCGACGCGGCGAAGACGATTAGAGGCTTTGAGTGTCCTCAAATTTTTTTCGACTCCTTTCACCGACAAATTCACTACGATTGAGAGTTCATGTGCCGAAGCTTCGGGATTCGCCATAAGATAGGCAATGATTCTCTCCGCACTCGACATTATTTTCACCCTACTTTTCACCCTACTTTTTACACCGCCCCGTTTTTCACATTGTGTGCGTTCGCCCTTATTTTCAGAGGCTTTCTTGTAATTCACGCCTCTGCTTTTCACCCTAGTTTTCTCCGAACTTTTCACCCTACTTTCCTGTTCCATTTTTTCCGCCCCGACTTCGGGAACAGGGCGTTTCAGGACGACGCGGAAGTCGTCGGGGTCGTCCTCGTACCATTCGGGTGCCGGAACTCCCCAACTGGCACATTTCGCAATCATGTCACCAGTACCAGTACCGGACTTCTCAATGTAGCCCTTGAGATACATCGCCCGCGCAAGAAGCGGATTGACCGGTACCGACTTGTGCGCCGCGAAGAGCTTGCCGATAGTCATGCCACGCGGCAATCCGCCGGGACTCCACACTTCGAGTCGATCCCTGAAGAGCATCACCTGGACGCTCGCATTGCTCGTGTAGTCTCGGTGGACGACTGCGTTGACGATAGCCTCCTTCACGGCGTCATACGGCAACTCGAACTTTGTGGGGACTTCCGCCGTGTCACCCGTCTCCCGTGTGCCGACCCAGTTGGAGATGTGCGTCATCACAAACCGCGTTGCCTGATCGACAAGTTCGAATACATCTCCTGTGTAAATTTGATGGTCGGCCATTGGCTTAGACACCCTATCTGCGTAGAACTGGGCACACTTCACCTCGGAAGTGATGAAGAACTTCTGCGGTCGTTTTCCAAAAAGCAACGCGGCTGGATTGAGCAGTCTGCCTTCGTCGTCCAGCAACTCAAGTGCCATAAGGAGCTGCTCTATCGGCACGTTCACAGGAAGAGGAAACTGTCGCTTCTCGCGGGCCGTGCGGATGAAGTCGCGCATCTTCGCGACGCTCAGGTCTTTCATCGTCACACCCGCAGTCTTTGACGCATCGAACGGAAGGACGTTTATGAACCCTTTATCTTCTAGGCACTTGGCAAGCGCGGCGTAAACCGCCGTCCGCAGGTCATCGTAGCCGACAAACCCCTTGCGGACGACATCTTCATTGACCCTGGAAATGAACGCAGCCTGCCGCGGGTCGGTGTCGCCAGCGGACTTGTCGACGAAACAGATGCGCGTCTTGTGGCGCTTCGCCGCCCGCAGATATTCGCGCTCGGTAGCCGAGACGCCGGATGAATCAACGTTACCGTACGTGTGGCCGAAGATGCCGAGGTAGATGTCGCATGCGTCAACTTCCGACAAATAGACGCCGTCGGCCTTGCGCTCTTGCGCCGGGACTTCCGCGAAAAGAAAAACGTCAAAGAATCGCCCGAGTATTGCGTCCTTGCGCACGTACTCGGCGAGCGCCTTGCGTTCCTTCGAGAACTCGCGTTGGACGCTACTGATGAAAATTCGTTGGCTCATGCCTTGTCTCCACGGCAAAGTATATCACATTTTCCCGATATTTGTACACCGTCTCCGTCAGCGCCGTCGGAGATGTGCCCATACACGCGCTCATCCGTTCATCTCCCTATTCGTATGCCTGACTCTTGAAGCCTCGGCGATTTGCCGCTCTGCGTCGGCGACGCACTTAGTCAGCTGCGCCTTGGTGGGGAGGACCTTCTTGAGCTCGTAGTCGGTGATACCCGTCGGCAGGCCAAGTTCCTCCAAATGGTACTTGGCGAGGACGCGGTTGTGTTCCCGGCAGATGAGAAGCCCGACGGGCTGATTGTCGATTGGCGTGTTCAAGACATGCTTCGCAATCGCCATGTAGCCGCTCAACTGGCCGAGATCGGCAGGTTCGTACTTGCCGGTCTTGACCTCCACGACAAGATAGCGGTGCAACGGCACGATGTAGAAAAGAAGATCGATGTTCTTTGTCTCGCCGCCGACTTCAACAGGGTACTCTTTCCCGAGAAACGCGACGCCTTTGCCAAACGAAAGAAGCGTGGACTCGATGTTGGCGACGATGGCGGCCTTAAGGTCCTTCTCCGAATACTCCTCGCTCAATCCGAAAACCTCGAACTTCTGCGGAACATTCACGAGCTGCCGCGCAAGGTCGCAGTCGTCGGAGGGCATCGTCAGGTCGAAGTTCGTCAGCGCCTTGCCCTCGCGCTCGTAGAGGTCGGTTGACAGCCAGTTCAAAAGCGAGTCCCGGCTCCTGAGGTCGGCAATCCACGCTGTATATGCTTGCGCCTCTTCACCACTCTTCATAAGAGTCGATCTTTTCGTTTGTGTTACCTGCTTCATGTAAGCTCCCCTATTTTGACACTCTACGGGGTGGGGTGAAATGCCGATTTCTTGATACTGCGAATTGCGCCAGGGTCGAGCTTTGTGAAGGCGAAGCACTTGGAACCGAGATCTTTCAGCGATGCGCCGATGAGATAAAGCTCTTTGTCGTCGACGATGAGGAAGCGGTCGTGGAAGGTTTCGTTGTATCGGACGGCGAGTTTCGGGTACTGTGCGTTGAAGGTCGCGACGTCTGCGGGGGAAATCTTGCGGTGGGGCACGTGCTTTTTATCGTAATGCTCCGATGTGAAGATCGTCACCTTCACGCCCTTGCGCTTCTTCGTGAAAAGATCAAGCGTTTCGGGCGTCGCCCAGTTGTCAATAAGAATCAGCGACCGCTTCGCGCGAGAGACGAGTGACAGCACCAGCGCCCGCGCATCCCAGAACTGGCCATTGTAGAACACGCCCTGCAACGGCGTTTCTGCCGCATCAAGGCGTTGAAGAATGGAATCCACTTTCGCATCTGTGGCAATCTGCCTTTTCTCCACAGTCTCAATCCGTTGAAACATCTGCGCGTTCGCTAGCAAGAATCGGCGCATCGCTGAAAAAGCCCGCATGATGCGGATGTTCACCTCAATGGCCGTAGGCGAACGGAGGACGCTACTCAACATGGCGATACCATTTTCCGTAAAGGCGTATGGGAGCTGACGATCGCCGCCCCAACTTGAGATGCCAATTTGGCATTTCAAGTTGTCCCATTCCTCGGTGGATAGTCTGAACATGAAATCATCGGGGAATCGCTCTTCGTTGCGCTTGACCTGCCTGTTCAACGCCCCAGTCACAACCCCATACAGGCTAGCCACATCACGGTCAAGAATGACTTGAACACCACGAATTGTCTTGATCAGCGCCTGGATGTTGCCATCATCACTCACGGTAACAACCTGCGTTTGCTGATCGGGAATTGCATCTTCTGCCATGGCCATTGTTGAAACCTCATTTTCCACTATTTGATCTCCTCGCTTTCTTCAGCCCTGTCTCGCCATTTCTTTAACAACTTTTCATAATGAGCGCAGGTGGCTTCGTGCAATTGTTCCAGACGTGTCCGCGCGCCACGTTCGTCGTCTACGAAAGGCATGACCGCATCAAGCGACATAATACGCGCCCGTTCGCGTTCCGGATGTTCGCTGCCCCTGTTGATCGGGATGCTCGTACCTGCTTGCGCCGAAACGTCAATCATAATCGCAAACGCCCTCGGATTGCCGATGGTGATGCCCACCATCTTCTGCTCACGTTCGCACTGCTCTTCAGAAACAATCATCTGCAAATCCGTGAAATCGCAGAACACCGTACGCTCATGATTGATCCAGTCGACGCCTTGGCCGACAGGAATATGGCAGTGTCTTTTTGACTTCTTGTCGTAGTTGGTCAGCGTTGGATCGTCGTAGTTCCAGAAGACTTCAATCTTTCCATTCGTGGCAATTATCCTGCCGCCGTCTTTTGGATCTTCGCCCTGAAAGACTACCATACCGTTCAACTTGATTTTCTTCGGCAAAAGGAAATGATTGTTGATGTACCTGATCCAGCCGATGTAGCCGTAGAACTTCTCACCGCCATTCCACCGTATGGATTTCCAGTCATTCCCAACAACCCATTGGCACCAGATACTAGGCATGTCCTCTTCGTCATGCCGCGCAAACGCCAAATCCTCAAGCTTGTAGTATGTGTCCTCGTCCAGCGATTTGCTCAAGGTAAACTCGCCGTCGAATTCCGTATTGTATCCCATAACCGAATCCTCCTATTGTAACTTCAACCCTGCACTTTCTGACCGGCGTTTTTGATTCGCTTGACCGTATGCTTGAGCTTTCCGATGAGAAAGTTCAACTCCAGCGAGGACTCGGTCTCCACGGTCTCAAGGTCCGGCATGACGATGTCAGACAATGTTTCGCCAAAATGGCGCATCTTCTCGGCCTGCACCTGCCCCTTCGGTGCGTTGTGCAGCTCCACGAGCTCGCGCTTCAGCGTGCGCACCTTGGCGAACGTCTCGATGATGGCGAACGTGGCTTCCGTCGCACGCTGGCTCTTCAGAATAGTCGCAAGCATGTAAAGTCCCTTTTCTGTAAAGGCCTTAGGCAGAACCCGGCTCTTGGACGAGATTTTTGCGGACGAAATTTTCGACCGCAAATCAGAGAGCTCATCCGCAGTCAATGCGAACATGTAGTCCGAGGGGAATTTCTCGGGATTGTTGCGAACGGCCTCGTTCACGCGCTTCGTCGCGACTCCGTACAGCTTCGCGACATCCGCGTCAACGATGACCGGCTGGCCACGGACGCTGACGATTAGTTTCTCGACTTCGCTATATGCGACAGGCGTTGCCGTGGGCGAAACCTTGCCGCCCGCGATCACTTCTTTTTCACTCTTCTTCATAACCGATTCCTTTCCCCCGCCGTGCGGGAGGCGCTGTTTACACGACTGTTAATCGACGGCACATGCCGCCGATGGCAGTCTGGAATCGGCTCTGCCAGCCATCCACCGAAGTGGCATCCGCGTTTTTCAGCGGTGTATCTCGCTACCCGGCCCAAGAGGATCCCATGCACTCCAGGCATGAGTCCCGTCCGGACGGCTTTCGCTGTATAGCCCCACCGAGGGCATCAATTCCCGAAAGCGCCGATAGTTTAGCACACCTCTCGCTACGGCACAAGGGGCAATGTCTGAAAAAAGCGAAGCGGGAAGCCCCCTGTTCGGGGAAGCGGCGCTCTCGCCGCTTCGTTCGATATCGGACGGCTCGGCGGGACGCCTCGCCCTACCCTCGGGAAGCGACAGTGTCGCTTCCCCGAATGGCCGCGGCAAGCGCGGCGGTTTCATCGAAAGCTACCCGTTGGCCGGGACGATGGCCTTCACGCCGACTGGATTGTCGACGAGTTCGAGGAGGTACGACTTCTGCGACGGATTGGCGTCGTCCACGAGAAGACGCGTGGCGACCTTCCGACGCTCTGCGTCAAACACG
>CACWIW010000212.1 GCA_902761035.1 uncultured bacterium
CGGGGTGACGATGCCGATCCACTACGACCTTGCATCGGATGAACACTTCCACGTCACTGGCGTGTACGAGGGCGTGACGGAGAGCGGTTCTGAGAACGACGTAACCTTGAGTGGTACTTTTACAGAGTTCGTCACGGTGCAGCAACACCAGGCCAGCAACGCCCTGACGGTAGTGAGGGTGAAATTGAGTCCTCATGTCGATGCGCCAGATAACGATGCGGGTGGGCGGCACGAATACGGAGTATGCGAGTTGGTCGAATACTATCAGTATCCTTCCGCGCCGGTTGTGACATGGAATCCCATTGGCGGCGGATCGAACACTGTCACTAGAACAGGGCGTCCCTGTTACCAATTTCCGCTCTTCGCCTGTGAGAATCCTCTGCGGGTCGAGTTGGGCGACGCCCTCTACCTGCCCCGGTTGAGTTGCATTGAACCGTCTGGGATCGAAGTGCGGGAGGTGGATCTCTGTACATACGGACTGCCCGCAGGGAAGGCCGGCGGCGTTGGGCTCCTTCAGGCTTTTTACGTAAAGCCGTTCACGGTTTCGTTTTCGGAGATAGCAGTGGAGGAAGTCCCTAGCACTAATGGATTGGTCAATGGGTATTTCCGATATGCCTTTACATCAAACATGTTGTCGCATACAAGTGACGCGGGGGCAGGAGAGTGGACGGATGTATCTCCCGACAACCGTATGGGGGATGCACGACACCGTGACGAGGCTGCGCTCTCTGAGGAAATGCGACCAATCACCCCCGACGGCATTCTGACAAACGACTATTCTTTCGGCTGGATGGAGGGGACGATGACGTGGGAGGTCCCTTTCGGGTGGAATGCGAAGGGGACGACAAAAGGGACAGAACCCTTCGGAACTTTTGAAGGCACGACGCAGGAATTCTACATAAGCCAAGGGGGTTTTGTCGGTGTCCGAAAGTTCCGCAATCAGGCTACGCGATATGTTGACGATGCGCGTTACCTGAATTGGAAGCGAATTTACAACAACGAAGTAAGGAGTCCTTAATGAGAGTTGAAAGAAGAATTGCCCTGGCTGCGATGGCGGTGGCTTTTGTGCTTGGCAGTAATAAAGCTGAGGATGTAAAACCAACAGCCTCTAGCCATAAGGAAAATGCAGAAAATCGTATGCCAGAGACAGATGCGACGTCGGCAACCCTTGCCAGAATGGCGGCGGCGGGGGTGTCGCTCACAAATTGCCTCTTTCAGACGCCAGACAAGGCCATGGATGTGTACAGGCAGATACACGACGATATTCTAACTCTTTCCCCTGGGGAGGGCGAACAATGCGTCAAGACGATAGTGAAGAGAGTTCTGTCCGTACCGTATGAGCGTTTAGACCACTACACGCGCGGCAAGGCGCTTCGTAGAATGTGGGACATAATGGGAGATGTCTGGTGGCCTGGTATTGGAGAGGTCGATCTGTGGGACATGCGCATAATTCGTCTTTCCCGGATGCGCGACATGGTGAAATACGCCCAGTCCGAGACAAACAACTGGACCACGCGAAGCTTTATAGCAGGCCATTCAAGCTATCTCACGTCTGATTCTGAACGTCTTGAGCGGATTCTTGCGGCGTGGATTGAATCACCTGATCCGCCCAAACAACGATGGGCTCTCAGCCGGGACGGGATGACGGAAGAGGATTATGCCATCGTCAAGGCCAGGTTTGAAGCATTCCTCGGACGACCTATTCGGACATGCGAGGAAATCAGACGGGCGAGTATTGAGAGGATTAGACAGAGGGATTTGGAGAGCAAACGCATTGCAGCCGAGCAGCAAAAACTTGAGGCCCTGATATTGAATGACAGACGCACTGGCCGGCACGACGCCTGGTACATCGGCAGAGCGGCAGATACAAACCTGCCAGAAACCGCGACAGGCAAGCCGTCGAAGAAATGAACGCGACAGGAAAAGGTAGCAGCGTATGATTGGAAAACTAGTATTGTTTGTCGTGTTTATGCCCCTTGCTCTCTTCGGAGCGCAAGTCATGCCGCTGCCGACATTGCCGAGCGGGGCGTTGCCGAACAGCGAGGTTGTCACGAACATCACGCTCAATGTGGATTACGCCAGGTTTGAAAGCCTGACGTTCTCGCTGGAGCTGAACGCGAGCGCGTCGAACAGCCTTTCGATTGCGATAGGAACTGCGGATGGAAGGTCCGCCCTGATTGTGGTATAATGTGGGCATGGAAGGAAAAGAGATGAAGCACGAAATGTTGTTCAAGCGGGCGCGGAAGGCGATCCCCGGCGGCGTGAACAGCCCTGTGCGGGCATTCAACGGAGTGGGCGGAACGCCCGTGTTCGTGGAGTCGGGGAAGGGCGCGCGCATCCGCACGGCGGACGGGCGCGAGCTGACGGATTGGTGCTGCAGCTGGGGCGCGATGATCCTCGGCCACGCGCACGCGGAGATTTCGCGCGCCGTCGCGGCGCGCGCACGGCTGGGCACAACGTTCGGCATCGCGACGCCCGACGAGGTGTCTTTCGCCGAGCGGCTCGTCTCGCTCGTGCCGGGTCTCGACATGGTGCGCGCCGTCAGCTCCGGCACTGAGGCGGTGATGACGGCGGTGCGCCTCGCGCGCGGGGTGACGGGGCGGCGGATCGTCCTCAAGTTCGATGGCTGCTACCACGGCCACTCGGACGCGATGCTCGTCAAGAGCGGGTCGGGTGTGCTCACGATGGGGGCGTCGTCTTCGGCCGGCGTCACGCGCGGGGCGGTGTCGGATACGCTCGTAGCGCCCTACAACGACCTCGCCGCCGTGGAGCGCGCGTTCGCGAAGCGTGGGGAGGAGATTGCCGCAGTGATCGTTGAGCCTGTTGCGGGGAACATGGGGCTCGTACCGCCGGCGGACGGTTTCCTGAAGGGGCTCCGCGCCTTCACGTCGAAGTATGGCGCGCTGCTCATCTGCGACGAGGTGATAAACGGTTTCCGCTTCGGCTTCTCCACATACTCCGCGCTCTACGCGGGTATCACGCCGGACCTCGTCACGCTTGGCAAGGTTATCGGCGGCGGACTGCCTCTCGCGGCGGTGGGCGGGCGCCGGAAGTGGATGTGCGAGCTTGCGCCGGATGGCCCAGTCTACCAGGCTGGTACGCTGAGCGGGAACCCGCTCGCCGTCGCGGCGGGCCTTAAGACGCTTGAGATCCTCGAACGGGAGATGCCATACGCTCGGATGGCCGAACTAGGCAGCGCGCTCGCGGTAGGGGTTTCCACCCTAGCAGCCGAGTACGGGGTGCCCGTGACGTGCCAGTCGTTCAATGGAGTGTTCACGCCGTTCTGCACGGATTTGCCGGTGCAGGACCTTGCGGACGCGAAGGCGTGCTCAACGGCGCTTTACGCGAAGATATTCCATGGGATGCTTGCCATGGGACAATACATCGCGCCATCGCAGTTCGAGTGCAATTTCGTCTCGGCGGCGCACACCACACGCGACGTGGACCGTTTCCTAGACGCGTTAGCGCGGACTTTGTCCCGCCTGTGACACGGCCTTCAGCACTGCGCGCGGCGCTGGATGGGGCGTAGCCGCCGTGCCCTGAAGCTGCTCACGCGCCTTGCGCATTGCTTCGGCCATGCGTTTCTCGACGTTGCGGATCGTGAAGACGAGGTTCTCGCCACGAGTAAGGTGCATGAGGCAAACGCCTACCTCGCCCTGGAAGGTTGTGCCGTCCTTACGGGTGCATTTCGCGTTGATGAGCACCTGGTGGTTGTTGTAGAGGGCGTCCTTCATCTGCTGGAAGATCTGCGGGCCGATGCCGCGGATCACGTCCGAAACGGGCATGTCCCACATCTCGTCGCGGTTGTACGCCAGGACGGGCGTAACGCGCGTGTTGCAGTCAACTATATGGCCGTTCTGGTCCAGGATCAGGACGGCGTCGTACAGTCCGTTCATCAGCTGGTAGTAGAGGACCTTCTGGTTTGGCTGCGGGCGGATGAGCGTGGTGGCAGGCTCAAGGGGCGGCGACATTGGGCGCTCATTCGGCGCGTTAGACGGCAGCGGGGGCGGCGCGGCGGGTGCCGGGGCTGCGGCGGGTGCCGGAACCGCAGCATCCGGCACCGCTGCCGGCGTCGGTTCTGAGCGAGGCGGCTCCGGCTGCGCTGCGGCAGGGGGTGCCGTCTGAGGCTCTTCTTCCTTTTTCCCAAACCAGAATCTCATCCGTTTTTCTCCATTCCGCAACAACTTTTTCTCTCGCTGCCCGGAACGCCGAAAATTATATCAAAAATTTTCTGTTTGCGATAGTCCCAATTGAATGGTAGAATAATAGCGAAACGAGGCGCATAGGAGTGAGCCTGAACAGTAATCCGAGAACAGGAGAAAAGCGATGAACGAACGACAGCATCTTTACACGAAAAGCCGTCTGATAAAGGAACTGGCGTTCCGCGCCGGCATTAAGAAGACGGCATCCCGCCAGATACTGGAGGTTCTGGCCGAGATCGTCAAGCGTGAGACGCCGAACGGCCCGTTCATCCTGCCGGGGCTCTGCAAGTTCGAGCTCGTGCCACGCAAGGCCCGTCGCATCCGTAACCCGCGCACCGGCGAGGCGCTAGTCATGCCGCCCCAGAAGGCGCTCAAGATCACGGCCGCCCGCTCGGCCAAGCTCGCCATCGCGCCGCGTATCCCGGCAGTCCCCGCTGCGCAATACGTGCCGCCGGCCGAAGAGACGCCCGCGCCCGCAGTGGTGCCAGCCCCCGTCCCCGCCCCAGAACCGACTCCTGTTCCCGTCGCGGAGCCGCCTCCGCCTACACCAGAACCAACACCTGCACCTGTCCCGGTAGAGGAGCCCGCGCCCACGCCCGCACCAGCGGAGGAACCCGCGCCCACACCTGCCCCAGCGGAGGAACCAGCGCCCACGCCCGCACCGGTCGAGGAGCCAGCTCCCACACCTGCACCGGTCGAGGAGCCTGCGCCCACGCCCGCCCCAGCGGAGGAACCCGCGCCCGCACCTGCTCCAGCTGAAGAGCCCACGCCCGCACCTGCTTCAGCTGAGGAGCCAGCGCCCGCTCCGGCCGAGGAACCCGCTCCAGCGGAGGAACCGCAGCCGGAGGCGATTTCGTTCAAGTGTCCGGGTTGCGGACAGGAAATCGAGGCGCCGCTGGACGCTATCGGGCTCGACGCCGAATGCCCCATGTGCGGGCGCATCGTCGTGGTACCTGCGAAATCAGAGCCTGGCACGATGTACGGTCCGTCCGTAGGAGACGCACCGAAGACGGTCGAGCCGGTCGTCTCGGCGAAGGATGCCGAGGAGATGGACCCCGCGCAGCTCAAAAACCGCACAATCCGCATTGACGCGGAGGCGCTAGGTTTCGACGACCCTTCTCCGGCAAAGAAAGAGCCAGTAGAGGAGAAGCTCATTTCGTTCTTCTGCCCCAACTGCCGCCAGGAAATCGAAGCTACGGCGGACATGGCTGGCACGCCTGCCGAGTGTCCGAACTGCGGACTCACGTTCGAGGTGCCGTTCTTCTCCGAGGCGGGGTCCATCCACGACGAACATCGCCAGGAGAGCGGAACGAAGGCCCAGGTCCAGGCGCAGAAGGGCAAGACGATGCGCATCGACCTGCCGGATGACTTCTGATTTTTTAGTGTTTGTCACTGCCTTGTAGGGAGATCAAACCCGCGTTGTAGAAAAACCAAAAATCCCATGTAGGGAGGTCAAACCTTGGTAGGGTCTCAAAAATCCCCTCGCCCTAGGGGACCGGTACCCTCGTAGGGTCTCAAACATCCCCCCGTACTAGGGAGAAGCGATACCCGTCCTAGGAGGAGGCGGGGACCGTTATACAATCTCGAACCACGCCGCATGACAGACACATTGTGCCCCGTCTCTTGCTCACACAGCCCGCCGCCAGTGCTACGCACAGGAATGAACATGAGGATAACCTTGATTGCTTTCGCTGCTGGGAGTCTTAGAGATAAGCGGCGGCGAGCCTTTTGGCCTACGACAACCATCCCCCCCCTTACCACCCTCCTGGGAGGGGGGTGGGAGAACCCACTTCCCGCTAAAAGGGCATTTCGGGTCGCTGCCGTGCTGCGGCGTCAGCCAAAAGCCGATGACACCCACCACCCCCCTGTGCCCTGGCACCCCCCCTCCCACCACCCTATATATAGGGGTGGGAGGTGGTGGTGGTGGGGGGGGGCGGCCCAATGCCCTGACCTGGTCAAGGCTGGAAAAGCCCCTACGGGAGGGCCGCACCCCGTGGCTTGGAGAAAACAGGTCTGACCGGTTTTCTCCACGCCCACCTCGGCATACCACGTATTTGCTGAAGCCTCTGTTTTGAAAAAGGCTCAACTGCGCCCCCGGTAGACGGTCAGCGGCAAATTGTACGGCATACGGCGAATATTTTTGGTATAATGTGCGCCATGCAAACGGTCAACAAAGATTCCAACGACTTCGGCGAAATCCGCCGCAGGGGCTACGTGTATGTCGATAAGACGGTATGGTTCCACCGTCTCGCCACGGCAGAGGGCGAGAAGATGTTCTTCCTTGCGCGTCCGCGCAGGTTCGGCAAGTCGCTGATGATCTCCACCCTCGAGGCGATGTTCCAGGGGAAGCGCGAGCTGTTCGAGGGGCTTGCCATCATGGACACCGACTGGGACTGGAAGAAGAAGTAC
>CACWIW010000213.1 GCA_902761035.1 uncultured bacterium
GCGCGCGGAGGATTCCGTCGCGATCGTCTCCTACGCGAGCGGCGTGCAGGTGGAGCTGCCCGCGACTTCGGGCGCGGACAAGGCGAAGATTCGCGGCGTCTTGGACAAGCTGCGCGCGGGCGGCGCCACGTCGGGCGGCGAGGGCCTCCAGCTCGCCTACGAGCAGGCAATGAAGAACTTCGGCAAGAAAAAGAACAACCGCGTGGTGCTGGTGACGGACGGCGACTTCAACATCGGCATCAGCAACCCCTCCGAGCTGGAGCGCTACATAGCGACGAAGCGCGAAACGGGCGTGTTTCTCACCGTCCTGGGCGTCGGATACGGCAACTACAAGGACGCGATGATGAAGAAACTGGCGAATGCGGGCAACGGCAACTACGCATTCCTCGACAGCGTGCTCGAGGCGAAGAAGGTGCTGATGACTGAGTTCGGCGGCACGATGCTCACTGTGGCGAAGGACGTGAAGCTGCAGCTGGAGTTCAATCCGGCGCAGGTGGGCGCGTACCGGCTTCTGGGCTACGAAAACCGCCGTCTGGCCGCCAAGGACTTCAACGACGACAAGAAGGACGCCGGCGAAATGGGCAGCGGCCATTCGATGACGGCGTTCTACGAACTCGTACCCGCCGGCGCCGCGAGCACGGTGGCGAACATAGACCCGCTCAAGTACCAGAAGCAGACACCCGTCGGCAGCCCCGAACTGCTGACCGTGAAGCTGCGTTACAAGCTGCCGGACGCCGACACCAGCACGCGGATGGACCTGCCCGTTACGGCGGCGGCCATCACGCCGAATACGCCGTCCGAGTCGTTCCGCTTCGCCTCGGCGGTGGTGGAGCTTGCGCTGCTGCTTGAAGACTCGCCCCACAAAGGCTCGGCCTCCTACGAGGCGCTGATCAAGCGTGCGCGCGAGACAAAGGGACGCGACGAGGACGGCTGGCGCGCGGAATTTGTTCGCCTAGCGGAAACAGCCCAGCTCCTGACGTCATCGAAAAGCGACAATTAACGATGCAGAGACCGGCATTATGCGTAATTATGGCGCGAGCCGTGGTTTTGGGGGATTGCGGCTCGCCCTAACGGCCTTCTTGACGCCCTCCGCATCGGGGCATTTCACCACGTTGGGCAGCTTTGCCGGTACGGTGGCGAGTTCTTTCTCGTCGCCGAACAGCACGATGCGGCCGCCGTTCTCCGCGAAGGCGCGGATGTGGTGCGAGAAGTCGTCCTTCGTCGGATGGCAGATCACCAGCACATCGCAGTGCTCCAGCTCGCCGTAGCCGATTGTCTCGTGGGCAACGGCGCGCAGGTCGATGGACGGTTCGCGGTAGAGCTCCGCAACGAGCGTCGCGCCGTCCTTGTGGATGTGCGAGGCGAAGAACCCGACGGAGAGGTTCCCGCGCGTGCGCTGTGGGTACTCTGACTTGAAGTCGCGTCCGGTGATGTACTTGAGGCCGCCGCGGATGATGTCCTGAGTGTGCGTGTAGCTTTCAGGGTGCGGCGAGGTGCAGGCAAGCCGTCCCTTGCCGAACGTACCGGCGAGGACGGCGGGGTTCCCAGCCATGACCGGTGCGGTGTTGGTGTTGAAGGAATAGACGCCGTCGCAGGCGTAGGTGGCGATCTCGTGGATGTCCGCGCCGGGGATGGGGACGTCCTTCAGCGGCACCGGTCCGCCGTGGTAGCGCACAACGCGCTTTTCGCCGGGCTTCAAGCCGAACATCTTCGCGTCGTCCGTGAACTGGATCGTGAGCTCGGCCCCGCCGCGGTAGGGGCAGATCTGCGCCTTGTACGGCATCATGCCGAGACGCCCCGACGTCACCTTGCTCTCGCCCAGCGCCATCGCGAGGTAGCACCCCGCGCACGTGCCGAAGTACCCGCCGCCGCCGCGCACGAATTCGACCAGGTTGGTGCAGCCCTTCGCCTGGAGCGTCTTCATCTGCGTGCTGCTCATGCCGCCGGGCGCGACGTAGAGATCCGCGTCCTTGAGCGCCCCGTCGCGCACGTCCTGCGCGCTGACCGCCTTGAATTCGCAGTCTGGCGAGAGGGATAGAAGCTTGACCCAGCGGATGGACGCGCACCCGCCCGCGCCCTTGTCGAAGTAGACTACGGCGCGGACCGGCTTCGCGACTTTCGGCGCGGGGGCCGCACGCGGCGGAGGCGGAGGCAGCAGCTTGAGAGCCTTCAAACCTGTCCAGGCGTCGGCGCCGTCCGCCGCCACCACGAGGTTCGCATGCGGCTTGAACGCCTTCGCCGCCGCGCCCCAGGTGTAGACCTTCCCGCCGCGGTCCATGAACGCCGTGAACTTCTCCATCATCTGTCCGCCGGGGAGCTTCGCCACCAAGTTGGTCTCGGCCGCGTCCGGCACCACAAGGGCGTCCACATGGCGCAGATCGGTGCGCAGCACCTCTTCGTTGGAGTAGGGCACCACGTCGAGGTCGTCGTCGCGTACGAGCTGGCACGCGATCCACGCCGCCTGCGGTCCGGGGCCGGGCTTGCACCACCAGCCGACGGCCAGCTGTCCCTCCTTGCGCTGCGGAACCTTGAGCGTCACGTCGCGTCCGGTGAGGTACTTGAAAGCGCCGGCGACGTACTTCCACGTCTTGGGATAGTATTCAGGATGGGTGGAAAAGAGCCACACGCGCCCCTTCCCGAACGTTCCGGCCACCGCGCTCGCCGCGCCGCCCATGCTGGGCAAGTTCGGCTTCGCCTCCTCGGAATGCAGGTTGCTTTTGAACCGGGACATCACCTTGAATTTCGCGCCCGGAACGGCCTTCGTGGGTACCATCACGGGACCGCCGTTGAAACGCTCCGTATGATTGGTGATTGTCAGCCCTGTGAATCTTTTGGCCTCCTTGGTGTACGCGACCTGCAACATCGCCTCACCGCCCCATTCGCCATCCACGTGCTTGAACGGCGCGATGCCCAGAATCTTCTTTTCGGGTTCCTCGCCGCCCATCAACAGGAACGCGCCCGCACACGTACCCACGTACGAACCGCCGCGTTCGATGAAGGCGCGCACTTCGCGCTGGCCCCTTTCGCCGAGCTCCGCCGCCTCGACGCGGCTCTTGCCGCCGGGCATCACAAGGAGGTCCGCGCTTTCCAACGCGCCGTTGCGGATTGCCTCGCCGTCCACGAAACTCGCCTCGACGCCCTCCGCCTGGTCCATCAGCTGCATCCACCTGAACGCGCCCACGCCGCGCGCGCCCGGACCCACGTACACCGCCGCGCGCACGGGCGCGCCGTTGGTAATCGCCGCCCACGCCTCGTCGGTGCCTCCGCGGGAACGCGGCAGCGGCATGGTATCAAGAAATTCATGGCCGCATATTATGCATCCGCCGAATGCCAACATCGCGGCGGACGCCATTCCGACGAACGCGCGCCGGGTGAGGGCGGGCACAAAAGCGCAGCCCTCCACGTTTTTTCTGAGTTTCGTTCTCATTTTTGTCCTTGTCATGTTTCGTGCATGGGTAATCACGCCACCCATGTGCAAATGCGGAGGTAGTATACACCATCCCCCGTCAGATTGCAACGCCCGGCGAACCACCCGGTGGGGCGAGCCGTCCTCGGCGAGCCGTTTTCGGTAGGGCGCGATCACCGAGCGCGCCGCCCGGTGGGGCGAGCCGTCCCGGCGAGCCGACGCCCCTACTGCACCTCCACCACCACCTTGAAGAACCGCATCGCCGCCCTCTCCACCGCCGCCGCCCCTTTAAATTATTCAGCTTTCAACTTGTAGAACCGCTGCGGGTCGGATTCGTGATTGAAGGTCTGCTTACCGTTGCCGCCGACCGTAAGCGTCCGCTCCTCGGGGTTCGACCAGTCGGCGAGGTCGGTCGTGGAGAGGATCTTCAGGGTCATGCCTTCCGTGCGGACCAGCGACGGCGTCGTGATGACGGGCTTGCCGTTCTCGTTGAAGGAAATCGTCATCAGCGGCGCATTTGTCGCCGCGTCACCAAAGGCGTAGATGAAGGCGTTCGCGACCTTGTCATCCAGCCCGTATCCGCCCATTGCAGCCGCAGTCCCCTTACCGGCGAGTCCGACCGAGACGGCCCATGCGCCATATCCGCTCTCCGCGCCACCGGAGTATTGAACCTTCTCCGCGGCGACCTTCGCCCAGTTACCGGTCGCGCCGTTCTCGACGCCGTAGCCCGTGCCGTCAAAAGGCACCGTGAGAACGAGTCCTGCGGAGGTGCCGCTAAAGGCCCAGTCGCCGAGGGCGGGCGCCGTTTCGCCCTGGAAGACGATGTTCGTGAGCGACGTGGTGTCCTGAAAAGAGTTGTTGCCGATCGTCTTGACACTCTCCGGCAGGACGAGTTCCCCGAGCGCCGAGCAGTTGCAGAACGCCCGGCCGCCGACCTCGACGAGTCCGTCGCCGAAGACGACCTCCGTGAGCGACGTGCAGCCCAAAAACGCGCCTTCGTTGCTCGACGATGTCCCCTCGATGCTCGCGACGCCGTTCAGGACGACGCTCCCCGCCTTCGTGTTCTTGAAGGCGTTGCAGTCGATCACGGTCGCGCCAGAACCGTTCACCGTCACGGTAAAGGCGTTCGTGCTGGCGAACGGCACGAAGAACCGCGTCACTTCGGCGATTCCGCTCCCGATCACGAGATTCGTAATAGACGTGCAGCCCGCGAAACAGCCATAACTGTCGTTCTCGTTGCCGGTGGCGACGAGCGAATCAGGGAGCGTCATCTCCGTCAGCGACGTGCAGTTGTTGAAGGCGTAGAAACCGATGGTGCGAAGCCCCTCGTTCAGCGTCGCCGTCCTCAGCGACGTGCAGCCGCTGAACGCGGAGGACCCGAGGTTTGTGACGGTGTTTGGAAACGTAACCGACTCGAGCGCGCTGCATCTCCTAAAGGCCTGACCGCCGATCTCGGCGAGTCCGTCGCCGAAAACGACCTCCGTGAGCGACGTGCAGTCGAGGAAAGCGCCGTCGCCGCTGGACGACGTCCCCTCGATGCTCGCGACGCCGTTCAGGACGACGCGCCCCGCCTTCGTGTTCTTGAAGGCGGTGCAGTCGATCACGGTCGCGCCCGAGCCGTTCACCGTCACGGTGAAAGCATTCGTGCTTTCGAACGGCAAATGGAACTTCTTCACGACGGGAATCCCGCTCCCGATCACGAGATTCGTCATAGACGTGCAGCCCGCGAAATAGCCGTCGGAATAGGAGTAGTTTCCCGTCTCGTCGCGGAGCGAATCCGGCAGCGTCGCCTCGCCGAGCGACATGCAGTTGGCGAAGCTTTTAAGCCCCATCGACCGCAACCCCTCGGGAAGCGTCGCCGATTTGAGTGCCGCGCAACCGCTGAAGGCGTAGTTGCCGATGTTCGTGACGGTGTTGGGAATCGCGAACGACGCGAGCGCGGCACAGTTCTGGAAGGCGCGATTGCCGATGTTCCGAAGCGGCGAGTCGATCAGCGTCACCTGCGCGAGATTCGCGCAACCGTTGAACGCGCCGGCGTTCCAAGAGCTCCCGTTCTCGATTTCCGCAACGCCCTGGAGCGTGGCCACCTGGAGGGACGCCAGATTGTAGAATGCGGAATCGCTGAGCGTCATCGCGCCGTTGCCGCGCACCACGACGTTCGTGAGCGCCGGGACCTCACTCAGGCACTTGTTGCCGATCTTCACGGCGGAGGTTTCGTTCGTGAGGCAGAAGGCGACCTCGCCGAGCTTCGGACAGTCGTAGACGATCGCGTTCGGGATGTCATTCGTGACCGACGGCGGAATCTCAAGGTAGATGAGATTCGGACAACTATAAAAGGCATAGCCTGCGATATATCTCACGGAATTCGGAATCGTGATGCCGTGGCACGCCGCGCCGCTCATCGCATAGCCAGAGATCCGGGTCACCGGGATGCCGTCGACCGTCTTCTCGGGGATGGATAACATCTCCGCGTCCTTGCCGACGTTGGTGAGACCGGTCACTCTCGCCTCTCCGTCAACCACCGAATAGACGAACTGCTCGGTTTCGAGGGCGTACACCGAGGTCAACCCCAGCGAAGCTGCGAGCAAGAGAAAAAGTTTCCGCGAATGGATAGTGATCATGTCATGGCCTTTCTATTCGATTGTCTTGTATTCATCCCCCCTTCTCATTTCCGATGAGAGGCAAGACGGAAATAGTATGCCACATTCCCCCGCCCAACGCAAGCGAGATTTTGGGAAATTGAAGTTTTGCGCACGGTTTGAGATGTGAATGCGCGGTACGTCAAATATCGCGATAGGTGAAATGGCATGTGCGCAAGCCCTTCGGCTCCACGAAGACCCCTCGTCAATGGTTCAGCAATGACCTGCCTTTGGTGTGTGCGCCAGCAGTTGTGCCGTGCGCGCCCTGTCGCGCACCCAAGGCGAAGCATTTGGTTTGCCATTGGTTGAGTGCTTCGCACAAACCTCGCGGTGCCCCAAAGGCTTGTGAAAGGCAGGTGCTTTGCACAAATCATATTGGGGCTTTGGTGCGCAGCATTCTCTGCCTCCCTTTGCGCGTCACTCCCAGATTGCGTAGATGCTGAGCGTCTTGCCTTCGGCGGCCGCAGTGGAGACGGCCGCGCCGTCGCTCTTCCACGCCTTTCCGGCGGAAGCGTTCGCCGCGCTCGTCGCCCAGCCCTTGAACCTCTTGCCCGACACCGTCCAA
>CACWIW010000214.1 GCA_902761035.1 uncultured bacterium
CCCGATCCCCGACCACACGCAGATCGGCGAGCGGCTCGGCATCTTCGACTTCCCGCGCGGCGTGAAGCTCACGGGCACGGGTTTCCCGATCATCCTCGGACAGGGCGCGAAGCTCCAGCGCGCGCTCATCCAGTACATGCTCGACCTCCACTGCCAGAAGCAGGGCTACACCGAGATGCTCCCGCCCTTCCTCGTCAACTCCGCGTCCATGACCGGTACCGGACAGCTCCCGAAGTTCGCCGAGGACCTCTACCACTCGAACGCGGACGACTTCTGGCTCATCCCCACCGCCGAAGTGCCCGTCACGAACTACTACCGCGACGATGTGTTCGACGGCGTGAAGCTCCCGAAGATCACGCCCGAATCGCCCGTCAAGCTCACCGCCTACACGCCCTGCTTCCGCCGCGAGGCCGGAAGCGCCGGCAAGATGACGCGTGGCATGCTCCGCGTCCACCAGTTCGACAAGGTCGAGATGGTCAACTTCGTCCACCCCTCCACCTCGTTCCAGCAGCTTGAGACGCTTGTCCACGAGGCCGAGGAGGTGCTCACCGGCCTCGGACTCCACTTCCGCGTGCTGATGCTCTCGTCCGGCGACATGGGCTTCTCCGCCGCCAAGTGTTACGATCTGGAGCTTTGGGCTCCTGGCGAGCAGCAGTGGCTGGAAGTCAGCTCGTGCAGCTGCTTCACCGACTACCAGGCCCGCCGCCTGAACTGCCGGTTCAAGGACGAGGACGGCAAGACGAAGCTCGTCCACACGCTCAATGGTTCCGGCGTGGCTCTGCCGCGCCTGATGGTGGCGCTCCTTGAGCAGCACCTCCAGGAGGACGGTTCCGTGCTCCTGCCGGAAGCCATCCGCCCCTACTTCGGCGCGGACCGCCTTGTGCCAGTCAAGTAAGCCACGGTGTCGGCCATGGGGATGAAGTTCTTGGCAACCTACGTCGCGCTGGCGGCGGGTTCAGGCGCTCTCGTGTGGTATTTTGCGCCGACCATCGGCGAGAAACTGCCGCCCGAGGTGCGCGCACGCATCTGCTCGGTCGTTGATTCCACGACCTCGCTGTTCAAGGGACTGTCGAAATCGGAGAAACCGGTTTCTACGTCCCAGAACGGCAAAGTCGTTCAACTGAAGAGAGCTCGCGTACGTCCCGTTGACCTGAAAGACGCGACGTGGGGAGTCTTGAAACGCGTCACGCCCGTGGAGGAGCTTGACGGCAAGCCGGTCGGGAATGCGCCGAGCGGACGGTTCTTCATGATCAAGGAGACAGTATCCACCACAAACGGGCTCAAAGTAGCCGGCACTTTTATCTCCCAGAAGATCACTCGCACCGTGCGCATCCCCGCCGACAACATCTACTGCTTCTCAGGCACCCCGGACCTTCTCCCAACCAACCAACTGGCAAGCCTGGGCAAGTACTACCAGCTGGCTGGCGAGGCGGAGGCGTTGAAGTCGAAACTACAAGGGGCCAGCAGCAGTCCATATCTGCAGGATGCCGCCGCCGCCCTGCGCCAGCTCCGCAGTCTTGAGAAAACCGCAGCGGAGCGCAAATCGACCGCAGATGCCGACACCCTTCGCAAGATAACCTACGAGGTGTCGCGTCTCCGCGTCAAGGTGCAGGAGCTTAACCAGAAGCACAAGGACTGGAAGGCGAAGCACGCATCCCAACAGCCCGATCCCGAAAAAGACCCCGCCCACGTCAAAATCCTCCGCCAACTTGAAAAGTGCGCGGAGCCGATAAAAGATCTCCTGCCCTAGGCGTCGGAATCTTCGGACGGTGATTCAATTGCACGGCGAATGTAGGGCCAGTAGGCTCTCGTGTAGACCGCGCATGAATAGATGTTCAGCACGATTAGAAACGCCTCGACGAGGTAGACTGCTGCCAGCATGGAGCCGTTCCATGTATCTGGCAGATAGTTGTGGTACGCGAGATACAAGTAGATGAACCCGGCTGCGGGGAAAGACAGCGCCGTGCGCACTTTTCCCAGCCACATCGCGCTCACGTCCGCATGGTACGTGCTAGCAACCGCGCGAAGGAACGTGACCCACTGGTCGCGCAGGATGTAGAGAACCGTGAAGGCCAGCATTACGACCAGATGGACGCGGTTATCGCCCTGTATCCCGATCAGCCATAGCAGCGTGGGAAAAGAGACGATGAAGAACACCTTGTCCATGAGCGGATCGGCCAACTTCCCAAATGTGGAAACGACCTTCCATCGTCTGGCGAGGCGTCCGTCCAAGAGGTCGGTGATCCCCGCGAGGAACATGCTGACGCAGGCGGGAATCGTCCACACCCAACTCTGCCGCCATTCAGCCGTCACGGCGAACGCCATGAACGCAAAGATCAGCGGCACTCGCGAAAACGTGAGCGCGTTTACGAAGAGTGAATGGAAACGCGATTTCATTCAGCGTCCGACGCAGTCTCGTCCACCCCATTCAGCATCTCGCTGTGTGCGGCGTCGCCAATCGTGGCCGAGATGTCGCCTGCAAGGCGGCCGATGAGCGCAGCCGACTTGTCGCGCAGCTTCACCTCGTTGCGCGAGAGCTCCTTCAGCTCCTCGAGTTGGATCGCGAAGGACTCCAACAGCGCGCGGAGCGAATCGCTGCGCATGGTGACGCCGCGCAGCTCGAGCTCAAGTTCCGCGATGCGGGCCTCGGCGCGCTGAAGGTTGCGGCGCGCGGCGAACAGCTGCTTGAGGATCTCGCCCGGCTCGATGTCGAGGTCGTCGATCTTCATGCCGTCGGGAATGGGGACAAGCACGGACTCGCCGCAGTTCACGCACTCGATCTGGAGACCGGCGCCGCGGTAGTCGATCGCGAGGTTGTGGCCGCAGTGGGGACAGTCGAACACGATGTCCGTATCGCGGATCACCGTGCCGCCTTCTTCTTCCGCGTCCGCTTCGGCGAGGGATTCCTCGTCTGCGGCGACATTCTTATCGTCAGCATCAGCTGCTGCCGTCGCCTCAAGCTCCTCGTTGTTCTCTTCTGGTTCCGCCATTTTGGCCTCCTGTGGTGTTTCGGGTATTATAGAACAAAGAACGCCGTAGCGCAAGCCTCGGCTGCGCCGCCGTCAGTGGAAACATGCATGTCGAACTGCGCCCGTCACGATGGCAGGCGGGTTCTCGGCGCGGCAGCGATCGTCGGCGAACGCACAGCGCGGCGCGAAGGCGCAGCCGTCCGGCCACTGGTCGGGCGGCGGGACCGTGCCCGGGATGTCCGCGAGCGGAGCGTCGCGCGGTGCGTCTAGGGCCGGCACGGCCGCGAGCAGTCCCCGCGTATATGGATGGCGGGGGTTGGCGAGCACTTCAAGGACAGGTCCAGACTCCACGATCTGCCCCGCGTACATCACGTTGACCTCATCCATGCGCCCCGCGACGAGGCCGAGGTTGTGCGTGATGAGAAGCACCGCCATGCCAGTCTCCGCCGCAAGGGAGTCGATGAGCTCAAGCACCTGCTTCTGCGTGGTCACGTCTAGTGCCGTCGTGGGCTCGTCGGCGACCAGCAAATCCGGCGCGGCGGCGAGCGCCATCGCGATCATCGCGCGCTGCTGCTGTCCGCCGGAAAGCTCGCACGGGTAGGCGTGCGCGGCGCGTCTGGGATCGGGCAGACCCGTTCGCGCGAGCAGCTCCACTGCCCTCTCCTCGGCCGCGGACTTGGACATTCCCTTCGGCAGCGCCTCGCGTATCTGCGCGGAGATGCGCATCACGGGGTTGAGGGAGTCGGACGGATTCTGGAACACGTAGGAGATGCGTCTCCCCGTGAACGTCTCCGTGCCGGAGATGTACGCGCTGTCGGTGGGCGGCAGATGCGCGAGCGACAGCGCCGTGAGCGACTTGCCGCAACCAGATTCGCCCACAAGGGCCACCCTTCCGTGTTCAGGCACGGAAAAACTTACGTCCCGCACGGGCACAGTCTCGTGTCCGCCGCGGCGAAACGCAATACGCAGATTCTTAACTTCCAAGAGCATGTGAGAATTATACCATGATTTGCGTGCGCTTTCAATCCCCGACACGCTTAGCGCTCCATTTCAAAGACGATTTCGCCGCCGGCGACGATGTCGGCGTGGCGGATGACCGCCCCTTCCAGGGTATTTCCGTTGAGTTTGACGGACTCGACGTACTTGTTCAGACGCGAGAGGTTGCGCGCCACGACGCGGAACGTCTTGCCGTCCGGCAGCGCCACGCGCACCTCCGGCAGCTGCGGCGCGCCGAGCACGTAATCGCCCCCGCACGGGTTGAACGGATAGAACCCCATCGCGGCGAACACGTACCACGCGCTCATCTGCCCGCAGTCGTCGTTGCCGCAGAGTCCACCCGGCTTCACGCCGTAGAACCGTTCGCACACGTTTCGCACCAAGTCCGCCGTGCGGCGTGGATGCCCCGCAAGTGTGTACAAGTACGCAACGTGGTGACTAGGCTCGTTGCCATGCGCGTACTGTCCGATTAGCCCCGTCACATCGCCCACGAAGCCCATGCCGTCGGTGCGCTCTGGCTGGACGAAGAGGAAATTCAGCTTCTGCACGAACGAAGGACGTCCTCCCATCGCCTCAATGAGTCCCTTTGGATCATGCAGCACATGCCATGTGTACTGGAAGGCGTTGCCCTCCGTGTAGTCGTATGCCGTGTCGGCGTCATATCCGCCGAAGCGAAAAGGATTGAAGGGAAAACGCCAACGGCCATCTGAGTCCTTGCCGCGCATAAATCCGCTTTCCTGGTCGAACACGTTCTTCCAGAAGTTCGCGCGCCTCCTGAAGAACGCCTCGTCGCCGCGCGCGAGCGCCTGACAGAACTCCGCCGCGCACCAGTCGTCAAAGCAGCACTCAAGCGTGCGGCTCACGCTCTCGCCGATGATCTTGTCGTACGGGTAGTAGCCGTGGCGGTCGTAGAGATGCCAGTCCTCCTTGATCTTGCGACGCCCGAGCGGGTCTGCGTGCGTGACGGTGAGCGAGTTCGTAACGGCCTCAAAGGCGAGGTCCACGTCGAATCCGCGGAAGCCCTTTTTGTAGGCATCCACGATCACCGGCACGGAGTGGTTGCCTATCATGTAGTACGATTCCCAGCCGAAGTGCGGGCCCACGGGGAGAAAGCCAAGCGCGCGGTAATGGCAGAGCATCGAGTTGACGAAACCGTTCACGCGTTCGGGAACGGCGATTGTGTAGAACGGGTGCGCCGCGCGGAAGGTGTCCCAGAGCGAGAAGCCGGTGTAGTATGCGCCGTCCTTCGCCGTGGCGACCTTGGCGTCCCCGCCCCGGTATCGTCCGTCGACGTCGGCAATGTCGTTGGGCTGTATGAAGAGGTGGTAGAGCGCGGTGTAGAACGTCGTGCGCTGCTCGTCCGTGGCACCTGGCACCTCGAAGCGTCCGAGCAGCGTACGCCACCGCGTCCGCGCCGCATCGCGGATTTCCTCGAAGGACTTTCCATCCGCCTCGGCGGCGTAGTTCTTCGCCGCACCATCCTCGTCTACCGTGGAGATCGCCGCCTTCGCGACGAGCGGCGCGCCTGGAGCGAACTCCAGCACCCAGCGCTCGCCCTTCTCCTGCGGATCCGATTTGGACAGGAGACGCGCGCTCGTCCAAGGACGGTCGAACACAACTTTCCAGAAAACGCTGCGCCTGAGCCACGCATGGGTACGGCGTCCGCCGACAAACGCATTCTGCGCCGCATCAAGCCGATTAGAGAACTCCACAACGGCGCCAGACATATCGCTTGCGTTGACCCACTGCAAATCGACGAGCAGCTTCACGGGCATCCCCGCGGAGTACGTGTAGCGGTGTACGCCCACGCGCGGCGTGGAGGTCAGCTCCACGTTCACCCCGGCGTTCGTGAGGGCGACCGTGTAGAATCCGGGACACCCCCGTTCCGTGCGGAAGTCTTTCGCAAGACGCCACGTGCGCGGATCGGGAGAGAGGAAGTCGTCCGTGAACGGCAACAGGCGCACATCCTCAAGGTCAGGACAACCCGTGCCGCTCAGGTGCGTCTGGGAAAATCCGTAGATGCATGGATCATCCCATACGTAGCCGGAACAGTGGTCCCAGTCGCATAGGCCCGTATCCGGACTTACCTGCACCAGCGAGAACGGACACGTCGCCCCGGGAAACGTGTGCCCCCTGTACGAACTGCCGATCAGCGTGTCCACGGCGTCAAGCGGGTCGGCGGCGAACGCCATGACCGCCGCAATGGCAAAGGCAGCGGAGAGCTTCAGTCGGAGATTCATCTTTATGATTTCTTTTGAAGGACCACGAGCGTCTCAAAGCGCGCGGTGCGCGGGAACAAATCAAAGAGCTTCACGCGCGCAATGTCGTAGGTACGCGTGAGCACGGCGAGGTCGCGCGTGAGCGTGGCCGGGTCGCATGACACATAGAGAATGCGCGGGGCGGTCAGACGCGCAAGCCAAGGTGCGACGTTCGGCTCGAGCCCGCCGCGAGGCGGGTCCACAATCACCGTGTGGTGCACGCCCGCCTTGATGCGCGTGAGGCTGCCGCCCACGCGCTCGCAGAAGAAGTTCGCAGGGATGCCTAGCGCCGCCGCGTTCTTCTTCGCGCAGGCGACAGCGGCGCGCCCGCTCTCGATGCCCACGAGGCGGATGGGGTCGGACATTGACAGATCGAGTACATGCGGGGCCGTGTCTATACCCGATGCGTATTCATCACGCACGGCCGCCACAAGCCTGTCGGCCATCTGAGGATTGACCTGATAGAAACCGTCCGCAGATACGGCAAACTTCAGCCCGGCCGTCTGCTCGCACAACTCTAGGTTAGCAGGCGGCTCGCCAAGCCACCACTTCACGCCGTCGCGTGCGGTGTGGCGAATCGTAACGTTGTCCGCCGCCTTCGCGCTCTGCCGCACGGCTCGCGCGCCCTGCGTGAGGAGCGTGAACACCGCCGAGCGGATGGCGGGAAGCGCCGCGTTGATTGCAGGACACGCCAGCGGGTCCTGTGTCACATCCACTACGCGGTGGTCAGGCTCCTCGCGGTAGCCGAGCACCCACTTGCCGTGCTGTCGCTCCGTGTGGTACACCACCTTGTTGCGGTAAGTGGTCGGCGCGACGGCGGGAACGACCTCAAGCGGCAGCACCGTGTGCGCCACCTTCCAGAGGAAGTTCTCGAGCTGATCCTGCTTGAAGCGGATTTCGGCGCTGTACGCCACATCGGCATACACCATGCCCGGAACGGTCGGCCCAGTCTCGGAGAGCCGTTCTGGAATCGGCTCCTCTATGTTCACGAGACGCGTCTTGACGAAACGCTTCTTCTGCTCTACGATTTCGGCCTTCACCGTTTCGCCCGCGTACGCGCCCGGTACGAACGCCACGCGCCCGTCGCCGAGGCGTCCGAGTCCGTCGCCGCCGTAGACGGACTTCTCGATTTTCAGTGTCACTGTCATGTGCTGCCTTTCCGCTACCCGTCATGGGGCGCTAGAATCTTTTTCTCCGTGGCACAAAGATACCAAATCCAAGCGCAGAGGGCAAGTCTACTCCGCAAGTCAGATAAAAAGCCAAACGCCCCCGGCAGACAAATGCCGGAGGCGTCCGTGACGGAATCCGTCGCAGCGGATTCCCTTAGCACACGCCCTGGGCGACCATGGCGTCGGCGACCTTCACGAAGCCGGCGATGTTCGCGCCCATCACGTAGTTGCCCTTGTCGCCGTACTTCGCGGCGGCTTCCCAGGCGTTGTCATGGATGGACTTCATGATGCCCTTGAGCTTGGAGTCCACCTCCTCGGCCGTCCAGCTGAGACGCTCCGAGTTCTGCGACATCTCGAGGCCCGACGTGGCCACGCCGCCGGCGTTCGACGCCTTGCCCGGGGAGTACATGATCTTGGCCTTGAGGAACGCCGCGATCGCGTCCGGGGTGGACGGCATGTTCGCGCCTTCGCCCACGAGCGTGCAGCCGTGCTTGAGCAGGTACTCGGCGTCCTTGCCGTTCAGCTCGTTCTGGCGGGCGCATGGGAACGCCGCGTCGATCTTGTCCGCGATCTGCCAGCTGTTCTTGCCGGCGAAGAACTTGACGGCCTTCGTCTTCTTCGCGAAGTCGGCGAGCTCGCCGCGCTTGACGTCTTCTCCGTGATGCCGCTTTCGCAGAAGATCGCGCCCGAGCGGTCGGAGAGCGTCATCACCGTCGCGCCGAGCTGCATCAGCTTCTGCGCGGCGAAGCTCGCCACGTTGCCCGAACCGGAAATCACGCACTTCTTGCCCTCGAACGTCTCGCCGCGCATCGCAAGCATGTTCTGCGCGAAGTAGATGTCGCCGTAGCCGGTCGCCTCCGGACGGATCAGCGAGCCGCCGAAGGAGAGGCCCTTGCCCGTCAGCACGCCCGTCCACTCGTTCGCGAGGCGCTTGTACTGGCCGAAGAGGTAGCCGATCTCGCGGCCGCCCACGTTCATGTCGCCGG
>CACWIW010000215.1 GCA_902761035.1 uncultured bacterium
CGCCGCCTCGCGAACGCGGAGGGCGAGATGGCCCGCGCGGAGGAGTACATGTACCAGGTGACGAACGACGAGCTAGGCATTGCCTACAAGCGTCTTTGCGACCTCATCGACGTGCGGAGCGGGAGGATGTGATGAAGGTCGTCGTGGGAGTGACGGGGTCGATTGCGGCCTACAAGGCGTGCGAACTCGTGCGTCTCCTCGTGAAGCGGGGCGACGAGGTGCACGTGGTGATGACGGAGCACGCGCGCGCGTTCGTGACGCCGCTTACGTTCCAGACGCTTTCCCGTAATCCCGTTGAATGCAACCTCTTCGAGGACCCGCAGGACTGGAAACCCGAGCACATCTCGCTCGCGGCGGCGGCCGACCTCGTGGTGGTGGCGCCCGCGACGGCGAACATCCTCGCGAAGATGGTGTACGGAATCGCGGACGACCTGCTATCCTCCACGCTGCTCGCCACGAAGGCGCCGGTCGTGGTGGCGCCGGCAATGAACGACGGCATGTGGACGAATCCCGCCACGCAGGCGAACGTCTCGGCGCTTGTCGCGCGCGGCGTGCGCGTGGTGCAGCCAGGCACGGGCGAGCTCGCCTGCGGCACGTCGGGGACGGGCCGTATGGCCGAACCCTCGGAAATCCTTTCGGCTTGCAGCATTTCATGACGCGCATCCTTCAGATTGCACGCGCTGTTGCGGCGTGGTGTCGGAAACCGGGCGGCGTTCCGTTTCTCGTGCTGTTGGTCCTGGCGGTTGCCTCCGTGGCTCTGGCGTGTCTCGGCGCCGATGGGGCGCTGGCGTGGGCGAAGAGCTACGCGGTGGGCGGGTTGGCCGGCGTCGCGTTGCTCTCCGCCGTCGTCTGCGCCCGCATGACGGTGCGTCCGGCGTTGCTTGCGCTGCACCTTGGTTTCGCGCTTGTCCTCTGCGGATGGGTGGCCAACGAGGTCGCGGGCGGGGAAGAAGGATATTTGAAACTCGGACCCGGACAGTCCGGCGACGTGGCGGGCATGGACCAGCTGACGCTCCAGTCGTTCACGATCGACCGGTGGGAGGATACGGGAACGGTGCGCCAGTACACGAGCAAGGTGCGGAACGGGAAGGGCGAAGAGCTGGAGATTTCCGTCAACCATCCGCTCGTGGTGCGTCCGTGGTGGGTGTACCAGAGTTCGTACCAGGAGATGGCGGATCCGTACACGGGCGAGGTGGCGAAGAACCCCCGCACGGGCGAACCGCTCTACTTCACGATGCTGCTCTGCGTGAAGGACGTCGGGCTCCCGCTCGTCGCTTTCGGCGCCGTGCTGCTGCTCGTGGGGGCGTTGGGTTACGCGATGGGCCGCGACAAGCGCGACCCTCCCGTCGGGGTGGCGGGCGTCTCGCCCGCAAATTCGGCGTGTGCGGGGCGCGCGCCCTACCTGGCCGTGCGTGCGCTGTACGGGCTGGCGTTCCTCGGGGCGGTGGCGATGCTCGTGCACCGGGGAATCACCATGGGACACCCGCCGATGCAGAACATGTACGAGTTCCTGATTTGCACGGCGGCGCTGCTGCCGGTACTTACGTTCGTCTCGGCGCGGTGGGACCGTCAGGACACGCTGCTCGTCGATTCCATCCTGCTTGCGCTCGTGCTGATGCCCGTCGGGTTCTTCATGGACGGCAGCGTGAAACGCCTGATGCCGGCGCTACAGAGTCCGTTTTTCGTGCCGCACGTGGGGGCGTACGTGATCGGCTACGTGCTGCTCGTGCGGGCGGCGATGGGGGCCGGACGGCGTCTTGTGGGACTCGGGTTCTTCCTGCTCACGCTCGGACTCGTGCTGGGCGCGTGGTGGGGAAAGGTCTGCTGGGGACACTGGTGGCAGTTTGACCCGAAGGAGATGTGGTCGCTCGCGACCTGGCTCCTCTACGCCGCCTACTTCCACCTGCGTCCGCGTCTCTCGCCGCGTGCAGACCGCGCGTTTCTCGTGGCGGGGGCAGTGATGGTGGTCCTCACGCTCACGTGGATCAACCTCTCCCGCCTCTTCACCGGCATGCACAGCTACGCCTGATGAAAATCGGCTTTTCGCGAGCGGCCGCTTTTGCTACAATACAGGCATGATTGACTTTACCCCATCCCAGAGGAAGACCGTGGCGGTTGCGATCACGGTGCTGGCTTTTTCCCTCATAGTGGCGTTCGCCCTGACCCTTGGGTGGATTGCCATCAAGTTCCTCTCCTTCGCTTCGCCGGCGATCACGCCGGTCATCGTGGGACTTTTCCTCGCCTTGCTGTTCAAGCCGTATTACGAATGGATCCGGTCGAAATGCCGGAACCCCACGCTGTCGCTCGTGCTGATGCTGCTCTCCGTCCTGCTGCCGCTGGGCCTCGTTATTGGATTCGGCGGGTCCTTCGTCGTGGGACAGGCCATGAACCTCCTTAAGCACGCGCCGACGATCGTCGCACGTACGAGCAAGTGGGTGAACGAAATGTTCCCGAACGCCTGGGGAATGCTCCAGCAGTTCGGCGCGGATCCGGAAGGGCCGGTCGCGTTGTTCTTCACGGACCCTGCGCGTTTCTCTGACGAAGGCATCAAGATGATCAGCGGCCAGTACGGGGGGGCCGCGATGAAGGCGGGCGTGAGCGCGATCAAGTACGTGATCGGGCTGGCGTCCTGGCTCGTCACGCTGGTCTTCTTCGTCTTCTTCCTCATGCGTCCGTCGATGGAGGGCAAGGACTACGTGCGCCAGCTGCCGTTCCTGAAGGACGAAACGAAGGATTTTGTTGCGAAGCAGATCGACGCATTTACGGACATCCTTGTGAACTTCTTCCAGCGGCAGGTTGTCATCTGCCTGATCGAGGGGCTGCTCTACGGCATGGGATTCATGCTGGTGGGCGTGCCCTACGGCTTTATCCTGGGATTCCTTCTGGGCGTGCTCAACCTCGTGCCGTTCCTCGGCACGGTGCTGTGTCTGCCACTCGTTCTGCCCATCGCCTACTTCGGCGACGGCGGGAGCCTGCTGCGCCTCATCGGTGCGCTCTCCGTGTGGCTCGCGGGACAGTTCCTCGACGGCTACCTCATAACGCCGAAGATCCAGGGCGAGAAGACGGGCCTCGGCTACGCGGGCGTGATCTTCAGCTTCTTCTTCTGGGGCGTGGTGTTCCACTCGATGCTGGGGCTGCTCCTCGCCATCCCGCTTTCCGCGTTCTGCGTGGTCCTTTGGCGCGCCCTCACGGAACGCTACATCAAAGGAGTTATTTGATTGTTCACAAATGACAATTGTCACAATTGTTCATAAATTACAAATGGCAAATGATCGGACGCTTTATTAATGACATTCATGACATTTGTGAACAATTGACATTTGTGAACAATCAAGGTTAGGTAGGAATTAATATGCAAAAACAGTTCTCACATTCTGGTGATCGCGGGTTCCAGGGGAACCGGCCGCGGTTTTTCAAACACCGGCACCGGCACGGAAAGCCGAAGCCGCATTTCGGGCTCGCCGAGAAGGACAATTCGCCGAAGATCCCAGAGTTACCTAAGGACCCGCCGCCCGCAGCATACGAGGCGAACGTGTTCGGCAAGCTGGACGCGCGCCTCCAGTACGCCATCGCCGACGCGGGGTACACCATCCCCACGCCCATCCAGGAGAAGGCCATTCCGCCGCTCCTCGAAGGACGCGACCTGATCGGCTGCGCGCAGACGGGCACAGGCAAAACCGCCGCGTTCATGCTCCCGATTCTTAACAAGCTGGTGGGGAATGGGGAACGGGGAACGGGGAACGGGGAACGGGGAACGGGGAATGGGGAGGCCGGGCACCCGCGTGCGCTGATTCTCTCGCCGACGCGCGAGCTCGCCGCGCAGACGGCCGAGAACAACGCCGCCTACTCGAAGTACACGGGTACGCCGTTCGCGGTCGTGTTCGGGGGCGTCTCGCAGTTTCCGCAGGTGAAGGCGCTCCAGAAGGGCGCCGAGGTGGTGATCGCCACGCCGGGACGCCTCATTGACCTGATGACGCAGGGCGTCGTGTACCTCGACCGCGTGGAGCTGTTCGTGCTCGACGAGGCGGACCGCATGCTCGACATGGGCTTCCTTCCGGACATCAAGCGAATTATCTCGAAACTCCCGCCGAACCGTCCGCCCGCCGGCGCGACGTCCGCCGGGGCGTCCGGCAAGCTCCGCCAGTCAATGTTTTTCAGCGCCACGCTTTCGCCTGAAATCCTCCACCTCGCCGGGGAGCTCGTGTACGACCCGATCCAGGTGATGGTGTCGCCCGAGGCACCGACCGTGGACAAGATTTCGCAGTCGTGCATGCTCGTAGAGAAGGGCAACAAGGACAACCTCCTCATCCACCTCCTCGAAAACCACCCCGAATGGTACCGCGTGATCGTGTTCGCACGCACGCGTCACGGCGCGGACCGCGTGGAGCGCAAGCTCTCGCGCCGCGAGATCCCCGTGGCGGCCATCCATTCGGACAAGACGCAGAACCAGCGCACGCGCGCGCTGAAGGGCTTCAAGGAAGGCAAGGTGCGCGTGCTCGTGGCGACGGACATCGCCTCACGCGGCATCGACGTCTCCGGCGTGGACCTCGTCGTGAACATGGAGCTGCCCGTCGAGACGGAAAGCTACGTACACCGCATCGGCCGCACGGCCCGCGCGGGCAAGAGCGGCGCGGCCATCTCGTTCGTCGCGCCCGAGGAACGCGGCCTCCTGAAGGCCGTCGAACGCTTCATCAAAAAGACGATTCCCGTCGACCGTGACCAGCCGTTCCACTCCGCCGAGGCCGACCGCAAGACCGGCAAGGCGAACGAGGGCTTGCCGCCGGCGCCGTGGATTCGCGGCGGCGAGCGCAACCGCAACGGCGTGCAGCGCCATCCCGGCGCGCGTTTCTTCGACGGGCCCGGCGGCGGCAAGAAGCACAAGGGAAAGAAGTTCGTACACCCTGCGAATGCCAACCGCTCGCACCACAAGCGCACCAACTTCCAGGGCCGCCGCCAGCCCGACTTCGGCCAGAAATAGGTTCGCGCCGATGACCATGAAAATAACATTGCAGAAAAGAATGATCCTTGCCCTCGGCGGTATGCTGTTGTTTGCTGGCGCGGCAGACGCGGCAGCACCCGGAGGATCTGCCTGGTCAAGGCCCATCAAGCCTGCGTGGACGCAACCTCTCGCGCCGGCCTGGCAATCGTCCGTCCCAAAGCCTGCACCGCCGCCTCCGTCCGCGCACCGCCATGTGCCCAGGCGTCCGCCGCATCCCGCGCCTCCCCCTCCGCTCTACACCGAAATGTATTTGGAGGCACCCCAGCCTGCGCCGCAGCCAGTTGGTGTGCAGCCTCCGCAACCGCCGGCACCCTTGACGATTCACTACGATTTTCGACGGGATGCGCGGACACAAGCATGGCCCGCACCATAATCTCACGTCTCTCGTCACCCCCTGTGCCCCCACCGCACGCAAAACCTCAATTCCCAAAATCCCCACTTGAAACCGGCGGGGGAATGTGGCATACTATTTCTGTCTTGCCCCATTAAGGGCGGTTCGCATCGTTTTGAGGTGAAAAAGTTCGTTTTATACAGGAGGTAACATCAGATGAGTTATACGTTGCAATTACCGGCGACGGTCATAGATGATGCCAAGATGTATGCGAGTTCCTGCGGAACTACGCTTGCCCGGCTTTTGAAAATGTACGTCCTTGAATTGTCCACTCGCAAACCCTCTGCGAGAAAGCGCAAGCTTGGAATAGCCGAAGGTGAATGTCGCGTACCGACAATGGAGGAAGACCGCATGATGGATGAGGAGATTGCAAGCCTTTTCGGGAACTCTGCCGATGAAGTATTTGCTTGATACCCATATCATTTTGTGGGCGGCATTGGATGTAAGGAAGCTTTCAAGGAAAGCCAAACTTGCCCGAGATCCACAACGATCCATTTGATCGGATGCTCATTACCCAGGCCCGTAGTGACGGCCTTATTCTTATTTCGCATGATGACAAGGTGATTGCATACGGAGCCTGGGTTGTGAGGGTATAGGATTTTGCACGTTCCGCACCGTAATCTTACACCTCATACCCGCCACTTCGCATATCGCAATAACTGACGTACCGCACATTCACACCCCAAACCGTGCGCAAAACTTCAATTTTCCAAAATCTCTGCTTGCGTTGGGCGGGGAATGTGTCGCGCTGAAAGCAAAAGCGAACAGCCGTGGAGAGCAAAAGCGGAAAGGCTTTTAGGCAAGGAGAATGTCGGTTTGGGGCAGTGTTGACAGTGGGTAGGATGATGTGACACGCCCCCCTAGGGGGGGCAACCTACAGGTTTACCCCCGCCTTGTGGATCGACAACTGACGCGCGGCACAAAATACCTGCCACTGGGCTTAAGTTTTGGTAGTGCGCGATCACCGAGCGCGCCTCCATGTAG
>CACWIW010000216.1 GCA_902761035.1 uncultured bacterium
AGGACATGATAGCAAATCGCGCCTGAAACAGAGGCTATGCCGCTAGGCTGCCTCCCGTTTCAGGCGCACTTGTTTTTCGGATTCCACCCAAGAGGCGAACAAACGCGTGTGGAATCCGTGGCCGGAGGAGCCGCCGGAGGCGGAGGACTACTGTCTGTTCCTCGGCGATGCCAAAGGCCGCGCCGTCCCTGTCAAGGAGACGGAGGTGAATCTCGCCAACTGCAAGGTGACGAGACTTGTGGGAAACCGCGCGGCGGATATGTTTGCCCTGTACGACTACGGTGCGCCGACGGGTGGCATATTCCACGGGGGAATGCTCGTCGAGACCGACGCCACCGATATAGACCGGGAGAAGAGGATCGGCATC
Organism: uncultured bacterium; assembly: GCA_902761035.1. Lineage (GTDB taxonomy): Bacteria > Verrucomicrobiota > Kiritimatiellia > RFP12 > UBA1067 > RUG572. The sequence goes on from CACWIW010000216.1 coordinate 368, forward strand.
CTCATCTACAATGAGCAGGCCTTCAACAGCGCGAAGCGTCAGCACCATGAGTATTGGGACTGGCGGCGGAACCGCAACGAGTCTCGCTGGACGGCGCAGGAGCGTGGCCAGATGGACTACGACGCCAAGAACATGATGCACCTCGTCCGTCTTCTGCTTTCAGGCGAGAACATCGTCAAGACGGGCGAGCCAATCGTGCGCTTTGACGGAGAGCGGCTTGAGACGCTGCTCTCGATCCGGCGCGGCGAGTGGAAGTTCGACGAGATCATGGCCTTTGCGGACGAGAAGAAGTCCGTCATCGAGGCTGGCAAGGGAAGTCTCCCGCCCGACTGCGACAAAGGGAAGGTCGACGAGCTTATCGCGTCCGTGATGAAGGAGGCTGGGGTGTTATAAACGATGCCGACAAGGAGAGAGTGGCCGCCGCGCTCCGCGACATTGAATCGCGGCACGGGTGTCGTGTTCTGTTCGCCGTGGAAAGTGGCTCGCGTGCGTGGGGCTTTGCCTCGCCTGACAGCGACTACGACGTCCGGGGCGTGTTCGTGAAGCCCCTCGACTGGTATCTCCAGCTGAAGAGCGATGTCCCGGACACTATCGTTGAGGAGCATCCCGGCGATATCGACGTCTCGCTGTGGGACCTGCGCAAGGCGCTTCTCCAGATGGCGAAATCCAATGCCCCGTTCCTGGAGTGGCTTGGGAGCCCGATTATCTACAGGGACTGCGGAATTATCGTCGCCTTGGACATGCTGAAGGCCACTTGCGTCAATCCAGCACATGTGGCATACCACTACGCATCGATGTTCCGCAAGGCGATGGAGGCGCGTAACGAGGAGGGCACGATACGCATCAAGAAGCTCTGCTATGCGCTCCGCGCCGCTCTCTGCCTGAGATACACGATGGCTATCGAGAAAATGCCGCCTACGCCGTTTGCCGATGTGCTTGCAGAAACGGAACTGGCACCCGACGAGCTGTACGCGATACGGGAAGTCCTGGCGAAGAAGGAACACGCCCTTGAGTCGGATACCATGACGCCGGACGCAAGACTTGCCGATCTGCTAACGGACGGATACGATTCGGTTGCCGCGCATCCTTGGCGCAAGCATGGTGTGTCAAGTGACGCATACACAAAGCTTGAAGAGATATTCAGAGCCTATGTAAAGAATGAACAAACCGTTTGACATAGTCCTGATGGTGGGAATACCGGGAAGCGGCAAGACGACGTTTTGCCGCGAGCGGCTGTTCCCGTCACATCTCTACATCTCGCTCGACCAGTTGAGGACGCGGTCGGCGGAGGCGGAGCTGTTCGCGTTCGCCCTCAAGCGGCACAAGCCCTGCGTCATCGACAACACGAACGTGACCGCCGCCGAGCGCAGGAGATACTCTTTGCGCGCTACGTCACATATCGCAACATTTGAAGTGGCGGGTAAAAGGCATCCTGCAACGGGCGAGACGTCCGTTATCCCAGTGCGCCGCCGAGATGGCGGCTTTTTATGCGGCCGCGACGGAGCGCGGCCCTCCCGGGGCGGCTCGGCGGGACGCCTCGCCCCACCAGCGGCACTATTGCCGCTTCTGACGATGGCTTAGCCAATGCGGGAAGCGACAGGAGTGTCGCTTCCCCGAAGAGCTGAAGCGACAGTGTCGCTTCTCCGAGAGGGTGGTCGCAACGGGCGGATGCCGGTTGTATAGGTTTCGAGACATTTCTGATACAGAACTTAGACAAAAATTAGACATCTCTTATACAGCTGCGTTGCAACTTCCGCGCCGCAGTTTGGTATAATCTTGCGCGTCAGGACTGAAAGCGAACTATGCAGTGAAGAAAAAGACAGATCGAGATGTCGGTGCGGACGAAGCTTCAGCGGTGCCAGACGTTTCTGTCCATGCGACGCCGTCGTCCGCAGGAGCGATCATCGAGCCGATGGGCGTTGACGCCATACGCTCGCGAATCCTTACGGTTCGCGGCGTCCAGGTTTTGCTTGATCGCGACCTTGCGGCGCTTTATGGGGTGACCACAGGCGCGTTGAATCAGGCGGTGAAACGCAACATGAACCGATTCCCGGAGCGTTTCATGTTCCAGCTGGACAAGACTGAATCAGAGGACTTGAAATCACAATCTGTGATTTCAAGTTGGGGTGGTTCAAGGGCGCGTCCTTATGCATTCACTGAACAGGGGGTTGCAATGCTTTCAAGTGTCTTGCGCAGCGAAACAACCGTGCTCATCAGTATTAGAATAATGGATGCGTTTGTCGCAATGCGCAAGGCCATTGCCTCTTTCGCGCCGATGCTGATGCGCCTCGATGTCATCGAACGGCGGCAGATTGCGGATCAGGCGAATAACGACGCCAATCAGGTCCGCAACGAAGAGCGCTTCAAGCTGATACTGGACGCGATGCAGGACAAGAAGTTCCCGCCGCAGAAGGTGTTCTACGACGGACAGATATACGATGCGTTCGAGCAGATGAAGAAATTCGTGCGCATGGCGCGGACGGGTGACAAGACGGTGCTCATCCACGTGGGCGCGTCGCTGAACCATCTCGGCAAGAAGTGCTTCGCCTTCTCGTCAATGGACAAGTCCAACATCCCCGACATCGTGCATTTCCAGATGCTTGGCAATACGGCGCTGATGCAGCGGCCGAAGATCGCGTTTCTTTCGTCGCGAAGGGTCGCGCCGGTGGCGGTGATGCGGTGCTACGACTGGGCGACGGGGATGAGGGGCGGCGGTGGAACACCGGGCGGCTCGGCGGGACGCCTCGCCCCTCCAGGAGATTGCGGTCACGCGGGACGCGTGACCCTACCATGCGTGGTGGGTGGGTTTCAGAGTGAGCTGGAGCGAGACGTGTTGAAGTTGCTCTTGTCGGAGGGCGGGCCGCCGATCGTGATGGTTTTGGCGCGCGGGATGTGGCGGAGCGTACCGATGGAGTATCGCGAGGCGATCAACGCGGGGCGGATGCTGGTTGTGTCGCCGTTTTCGCAAGGAGTCGTCAGGGGGTCGAAGGAGACGGCGGAGAAGCGTAACGGCTGGATTCTCGATAACTGTGACGAGGCAGTCTTTGCGTCGCTTGATCCAAATGGTTCGCTCGCGCGTCTCGTCGTTGCCCGTTCGAATCTCCGCTTTCAGGTCCTTTGAAGGAAGCGCGGCCCTTCCCATGATGGGTGTAACGGGCAAGATGTCCGTACTTCCAGTTGGGACGCGACAGGCATGGCCCCGAACACGTTCCGCGCCGTAATCTCAACAACGGCGGCGTAAAAATATGATACACTAATGACGCACGGCGATGAATGTACTGGAAGGCATAGAGGCGTTTAAGGACGGGCTGATGTGGATCGGCCTGTCGGCGCTGGCCGCGATTGCGGTCGGCGTCGTCGGTGCATGGTTGTGCCGTTCGGCACGCAGCGTGGTTGCGTGGGCGTGGCGTTCCCGCCCATGGTTTGAGAAGGGGGTGTTGATAGGGTTACTTTCATTTTGCGTTGTGTTTGGCAGTGAGAAGACGAGGAACGGCGGCGGCGCGCTCGGCGAGCGGGCACTACTAGGCAAAATTGCTGACATGGGAGAATGTGTATGTGGGGCGCGACCGCACGGGGCAGTACAACGCGCAGATTGAGTTTCACGACGACGGCAATTTCATTACGAGATCTAATAACGTGGAGCGTGTATATCGGCGCGTGTTGACGTTCGACCTCGACAATGACGGATTGCCGAATGACATTGATCCCACGCCGGAGGTGCCTCTTGTGCCCCCCGCGTGGAACCAGTCGGAAGAATGGGCGGCAGCGCAAATGACATGATTGCGTGGTGCAAAGTTGGCGCAGAATGTACGTTTGATGTTTGTCGTGACTTCGAAAAAATTATGGTATAATGTGAGTGCTTTGGAAAATAAGCAATCATTTGTAGTGAATGGAAACACTAAATCGTTCTGTTTTTAGTGTTTTCAGACACTAAATCCAGAGGTGATGACATGAATGAAAAGGCAATTGCAATGGCCATTGCAGCCATGGTGTCCGGCATCGTGCAAGCCGAGGGGACGGGTAGTGCCCTCGCCGAGCTGTGCGTCACAAACGCCCAGGGCGTCGTGGCCGGGTACCAGGACCTTGAATACCTCGATACAAGCGTGAAGAAAGACGGCAACGCGTTGCTGTTCGGGCAGCGCATCGTGACAGACTTCCGTCCGCTGGATTCTGACGTTGTGGAGATGACGGTCAAGTTCCTCTCACACGGATTCGGCTGCAACCAGTTTCTGTGGTGCGACCGCGTGGACGGTCCGGCGGATACCTTTTCCGCCGGAAAGATGGACACAGGCTGCTTCCGCTTCGACCGCGGATCCTCAACGTCCGGCGCGGAGAAGTGTCCAGCAGCGGCGGGTACTCTTTACCGCATCGTCGTCGACTACGGCAGTCGTGCATGTACGGTGAACGGCAAGCGCGCGGGCATGATGGAATGTGCAAGCTCTTTCTCGCCGCCTACCAATCTTGTGCTCTTCGCCTCGTTCGTGTTCGAAAAGGGCGCCTTCACGCGTTGGAACAACCACGCGAGCGTGCGATTCTATGCATTCAAGGTGCGGCGCAGCGGGAGACTCGTCTGCCACATCGTCCCCGTGCGCAGGGCGAAAGACGGGGCGATCGGCGTGTACGACCGCGTGGCGGGGAAGTTCTACACGAACGCCGGCAGCGGCGCGTTCAGCGCCCGGCGGACGCGGAAAACGCCGCAACTCGGCATCCTCACGCCGTCGGCAGGCAAGGCGCCGCGCATCAACGGCACGCGCGTCCTCGGCGTGCGTCCGGGGCGGCCCATCCTGTGGCGAATTCCCGTGACGGGGGAGGGTCCGATGCGCCTCTCTGTGGAAGGGCTGCCAACAGGCGCGACGTTCGACGCGGCGCGTGGAATCATCGGCGGGGCCGTGGCGGAGCGGGGGACGTACGAGTTTGACGTCGCGGCGGAAAACGCGCATGGCCGCGCGAGCCGGAAATGGAAGCTCGTCGTCGGCGACAAGATCGCGCTCACGCCGCCGATGGGATGGAACTCGTGGAACTGCTTTAACTTCGCGGTCACGGAGAAGAACATCCGCGACGCGGCCGACGCGATGGTGTCGAGCGGCCTCGCCGACCACGGCTGGACGTACGTGAACATCGACGACTTCTGGCAGAACAATCCCTACCGCTTCAAGGACGACCCGACGTTGCAGGGCGCGGAGCGCAAGCCGGACGGGACCATCAACCCGAACGCGCGCTTCCCCGACATGAAGGGGCTCGCCGACTACGTTCATGCGAAGGGACTGAAGATCGGCCTCTATTCTTCGCCCGGCCCCTACACGTGCGGCATGTGCACGGGCAGCTGGGGGCACGAATGGCAGGACGCGAAGACGTACGCCGACTGGGGCTACGACTACCTCAAGTACGATCTCTGCACGTACAACAGGAAGGGGTTCCGCAATGGAATGTACAGCCACAAGGGAGTCGCCGGCGGTTCGTCCTTGGAGGCCGCGACGCTGCCGTTCCGTCTGATGGGCGAGGCGCTTGCCGCGCAGAAACGCGACATCGTGTTCTCGCTTTGCCAGTACGGGCTGGCGAACGTGTCCACGTGGGGCGAGAACGTGGGCGGGCAGTGCTGGCGCACGGGCGGCGACTTCCGGGACAGCTTCCTGCAGATGTCGCGGATCGTCAACGCGCAGGTTCCGCTCTGGCCGTATGCCCGTCCCGGCGCGTGGAACGACCCCGACATGCTCATGGTGGGGCCGATCAGCATCGGCGGGGTCGGCACCGTAGGCATGACGAAGACGCATGCCTGCACGTTCACGCACAACGAGCAGTACACGCACGTCTCGATGTGGGCGATGCTCTGCTCGCCGCTCCTCCTCGGCTGCGACCTGACGAAGCTCGACGACTTCACGCGTTCGCTCCTGACGAACGACGAGGTGATCGAGGTGAACCAGGACGAGCTCGGCGCACAGGCGGCGCTTGTGGCGAAGGGACCGCGCGCACAGGTGTGGGCGAAGCCCATGCACGACGGTTCGCTCGTGTTCGCGCTCTTCAACACCGCGGAGGACAACACGCGCATCGCCATCGACTTCGATTCGCTCGGCCTCGAGGGGAAGTGGCTCGTGCGCGACCTCTGGCGGCAGAAGGACGAAGGCATCTACGGCATCAGGTATTCGACGGAAGTGCCGGGGCACGCCACGCATCTCGTCAGGTTCTTTCCGAAGGAGGCCGCCCGCCTCGCCGATGGCGTGACGGACATCCGCATGAACTCGGTCTACATCCAGTTCGAGGCGCTGCGTCCGGTCGACAAGCCCGGCTACAAGGCCCCCAAGTCCTATCCCTGCGAACGTTGCGGGGAAAAGTCAAATTGAAAGCCAAGTACTAGAACGTGTAGAGCGGTGTTGATTTGGCTTTGGGGATGGCTCAGATGGCGCTACATGTACGAGACTTGCCATTTCTTTCACCTAAACGCAAAAATGCGAATAGGTGAAAGAAAAAAGAGTCTCCAAAAATTTCACCTAAACGCAGAAATGCGAATAGGTGAAAATTCCGTTGCTGTTTCGCCGGCGGTTTGGTATGCTATTTCCACCCAACGCAAATAAGGACACGTGCATGTTTTTCGGTCGAGACAGCGAATTGGACAGACTGGCCTCTCTGTGGCGCAAGCGGGTTTCGTCGCTCGTCACATGCAGGGGGCGCCGCCGCGTCGGCAAGAGCGCGCTCGTGGAGGAGTTTGCAAAGCGCACCGGCGCGCGCTTCGTGAAGATCGAGGGGCGGCGTCCGGAGAAGGGGTGGACGAACGCGACTGAACTGGCGGCGTTTGCGGAGCAGCTTGCGGCGCAGACGGGCGCGGAGACGACGCCGCCGTCAAATTGGCTCAATGCTTTCATCCGGCTTTCGGACAAAATCGTGGACGGCGAGAAGACGGTCGTTCTGCTCGACGAGATTTCATGGCTGGGGTATTTCGACAACACCTTCGCCGCCACGCTGAAGATCGCATGGGACAATTATTTCAAGAAGCACGACAGGCTCGTGCTGGTGGTGTGCGGAAGCGTGTCGAGCTGGATACGGGAGAACATCATTGACAACGGCGCGTTCCTTGGACGACGCTCGCTCGACATCGTCCTGAAGGAACTGCCACTGATGGAGTGCGTGAAGTTCTGGGGCGAATCCGCAAAGAGGATTGACGCAAGGGACATCCTTGACGTCCTTTCAGTAACGGGCGGCATTCCGCGCTACCTGGAGGAGATCGATCCCGGACTCTCCGCCTCCGAGAACATCCGGCGATTGTGCTACCTGCCGAACGCCATTCTGCGTGTTGATTTCGACGAGATGTTCGACGATGTGATAACGGAGCAGCCCGTGTTCGTAGGCAAGGTCCTCCGCATTCTTGTGGACGGCCCGAAGAGCGTCACGGAAATTGCATCCGCCCTCGGTACGGAGAAGAGCGGCCGCATCTCCAAGGCGCTTGAGACGCTTGCGGAGACGGGGCTCGTCTCGTCCGACGCCGGTCTGAATCCCGAAACGGGCGCGGAGGTCAGGACGCGGCGGTACCGTCTGAGGGACAACTACACGCGGTTCTACCTGAAGTTCGTCGAGCCAGTTGGGCGCATGATCGACGATGGGTCCTATCGCTTCGTCTCACTTTCGATGCTTGACGGATGGGATGCGGTCATGGGACTGGCATTCGAGAACCTTGTCGTGAACAACTACGTCGATCTGCTGCCGCTCCTGCATCTCGGGGGAACGCTGATAACGTCTGCGGCCCCGTACCGCAAGTCCGCTGTACGCGGTAGGGGCAAGGGCTGCCAGATTGACCTTCTCATCCAGTCGCAGGGGATGATCTGCGTCGTGGAGGTGAAGAGGCGCGACATCGACAAGTCGATAATAAGGCAAGTCGATGAAAAAGTGTCGTGCATATCCCGTCCGCCGGGCGTCTCGATACGTACTGCGCTCGTGTTCGACGGAACCATTGCGCCAACAGTGGAGGCAAACGGGTATTTCGATGCAATCATTCCGTTTCGCCGTTTGCTTGGATTGTGAACGGCTCGATGGCGAGTTTAAAAAGAAAACGAGGAGAAGTAAATATGGGCAAGGACATGACAAGAGGAGAAATCTCATGAAGGAACTCAGGATCATTGCAGCGGCGATTATGGCCGCCGCGAAGAGTCTGCCCAGTTGGGGAGGAGAGCTCGTCCTCAACGGAGGATTCGACGAGGTCACAGACGGCAAGACGGCGCACTGGAACACGATCGGACAGAAGTTCACCTACCGCGACGGCGTGGGCCGCAACGGCACGCGCGCTCTCTGCTACGAGAACGACGACCCGAAGTTCTACTCCTTCCCCGGACAGCGGATACAGCTCAAGTCCGGACACGCATACGAGTACCAGGTGTGGGTGAAGACCGAGAACCTGACGGGCAACGAATCCGGCGCAACCGTGTGCATCGAGTGGAACGACGCGAACGGGAAGTGGCTTGGCGGCGCGTATGTGGGAGGCGTAAAGGGCACGAAAGACTGGACGTGCGTGAAGGGCGTGACGGACAAGGTGCCGAAGGAGGCCGTGTCCGCAAGGGTGAGCCCATACGTGCGCAAGGGAATGAAGGGCAAGGCGTGGTTTGACGATGTGTCGGTGCGCGAATACGCGCTGCCGCCTGTGGCGGGCGTGTATTCAACCGCATACCGCAACATGGCGGTGGAGGGCGAGGTGACTTTTCGGGCGGCGCTTGACGTACCGGAAGACCGCGCAGGCCCGGGTCTCGCCACATGGTTCACGTATCAGAACACAAAGGGTGACGTGTGCAGAACGCGCGCCACGAATTCGCTTGGCGAGAGCGTGACGCTGAAGGTGGCGTCCACGTGGTTCGACAGCCAGGGCCGCGCGATTGTGGACGGCAAGCCGTTCTTTCCGCTTGGCATGTACTGGAGCGCCGTCACCACGAACAAGATCGAGACGTACGCGAAGGGTCCGTTCAACTGCCTCATGCCGTACCATGCGCCGAATTCGACGGACATCATGGATCTCTGCCACGCAAAGGGCCTGAAGGTGATCTACAGCGTCAAGGACATCTACAGCGGCACGCGCTGGGCGCCGAAGGGGATCAAGACAGAGGCGGACGAGACGCGCTACATCAAGGACCGCGTGAACCGCTTCAAGGACCATCCCGCGCTTCTCGCGTGGTACCTCAACGACGAGCTGCCGCTCACCATGCTGCCACGCCTTGCGGCGCGCCGCGATTTGATGGAGAAACTTGATCCTGGACATCCCGGCTGGTCGGTGCTGTACCAGTACAACTCGATCCGCGAGTACATGCCATCGTTCGACGTGGTTGGCACAGACCCCTATCCGATTCCGTCGAAGCCGGCGGCAATGGCCACGGAGTGGACGAAGAAGACCGTACGCGGCACGCTCGGATGCAAGCCCGTCTGGCAGGTGCCTCAGGCGTTCAACTGGGCTGGGTACAGGAAGACGCCGGAGGAGAAGGCGAAATGCCGCGCGCCGACCGAGGCGGAGCTGCGCTCGATGTGCTGGCAGTGCATCGCCAACGGCGCGAACGGACTTGTCATGTACTCGTTCTTCGACCTGGAGAAGCGTCCCAACGGCGAGGCGTTCGAGCGGAGATGGGCGGAGTGCTGCCGCGTGGGCGAGGAGATACGCGCGCAGTTCCCGGTGCTGCTCTCGGCGGAGGGGGCCGGACGACGGATCGTGACTGGCGTTGGGCACATGAAGCCGGATGACGACTGGAAGGGGCCGAAGCATCCCGTGTCGGCGCGGGGATGGGTGAAGGACGGCGCGGAGTACGTCCTCGTGGTCAATGGCTACGAGAAGGAGCTGTATGTGACAGTGGGCCTGGCGGGTCTCGGCCGCACGGCGGCCGAGAGCGTGTTCGGTCCTGTGCCGAAACTCGTGCCCCGCGAAAACTCCGATTCGCTCAAGCTGTGCCTTGCCCCTCTCGAGCCCGCCCTCGTGCGCCTTCACCACTCAAAATAATGTTCTCGGACACGCTTATCCCGACTTTTTCGGGATGAGTTATCCCGAAATCGCGTCGTACCCTTGAAAACATTGGCTCAAAAATATTTTCAGGGGGTTCAAAAAC
>CACWIW010000217.1 GCA_902761035.1 uncultured bacterium
CGTGACGCTCGTCGGCATCAACTTCAACCCGAAGAAGCGCAACATCGACATGCCGATCATTGAGAAAGAGTGTAAAATGTAAAGTGAAAAGTGTAAAGTGAATAGTTTACTCAGATGAGGCGGTGCCTTTTCTTCGACTTCCCTAATTGACGCTTGACTTCTAACAAAAAAAAATGCTATTCTATGCATGACTCTTGGAGAAATAGTTTTTTCCAAGGCCATGGTTCTAATAGAAGGAGCGTTTTATGTCGTTTAAAGTTCTGAAAATCGCGCCGTTCATGGCGACGATGATGTTGTGCGCAGCGGCGGCGATGCCGTCGTTCGGTGCGAAGCCGTATGACGCCGTGGTGGAATACCTCGAAGCTGACGGCTCCGCAGCGGCTACAGGCTCGGTGAACCCGTATATCGTCACCTCGCTGATGCCGGCTGATGACCTCGGCGCGTATTTCCGTTTCACCTCGTTGTCCACTGGCGATTATCCGCTATTTGGCATGCAAACATCTGCAAACAAGAATTGGTATTTCGGCGGATCGTCAAGAGGCTACTACTTCTCATGGGTCAGCACTTTGGGAACCCGTCCCATATTCACGGCAAATTCGACATTCGACGTCCGTTTCAACTACCTCAATAACAGAGAGATGAGACTCACCGGCATTGACGGAAGCACTGTCACGGTTGGTGGTGTAACGAAAACGGAAGTCACCACCCCGATTGGGACAAAGTGGTCAAGCACGGGAACCCTATATCCTATTTGGATGTTCAATTTCAACCAGAAAGGTAGCCCGTATCAAAACGGAGGCCACTACCGCGTATTCTCCGCGCAGTTCACAAAGGGGGATTCCGTCGTCATGGATTTGGTTCCCGTGCGCAAGGACGGCGTTGGATATCTCTTCGACAAGGTGTCCGGCGAACTGCTCGGTAACTCCAACGCCACGGCGACCGTCTCGTTCACGTACGGAAACGATGTGGCGGACGAGTCGTACATTGAAGGGACGATTATGCTTACCGCGGACACAGACTGGACTTCGCGCGGCTTTCTGTATCTTGATCCTGCTGCCGTCATCAATCTCAACGGACACACCCTCAGAATCGTTGGTGCGTTCGGCAACGGCACGATCACGGATTCCTCCGGCGGTGCCACGCTTCGACTCCCGGAGGGTGCGCCGTTCTCTGCTACGACTTCGGGTAGCCTGACGGTTTTGCGATCCGACAAACCCTACGACGCGCAGGTCGAGTACCTTGAAGCGCCGTCAAACAATAAAGGTAAAGTGCCATATATTGACACTGGTCTCTATCCTGGCGACAACAAGGGCGCCCATGTGCGCATCATGCCGTTGCGCAAGAACACGGACTCAACGGTTTGCGGAGTTCAGTCGCATTATTCGGGAAGGGATTATTTCAGGTGGTATTTCGGGTGTGCCGCCTCAACGGTCGGCGTGTACCTTTCATGGGATACTGCAAATCCAGACGCCAAAACTTGGCCAGCATACGACACGGGAAGGCGATATGATGTTTACTTCAACTACCTGAACGACAGATACCGCAGCCTCACGGGGGTGGACGACGAAACCAATTATTCTCTTGCCATCGAGAAGACGTGGCCGTCCGCAGCCGCAACGAACACGATTTATCTCTATGGATTTAACAACAACGGTACGGCTGCAAATACAGGCAATGTCCGTATTTATTCCGCGCAGTTCACGCAAGGCGGGAATGTCGTGATGGATTTGATCCCTGTGCGCAAGAACGGCGTGGGGTATATGTACGACAAGGTGTCCGAGAAACTTCTCGCCAAGGTGCCGACAGCTCCGCTCGCATTCACCTACGAGAACGACGCCGCGGACGAAGCGTACATAGAGGGGAACATCACGCTCAACGCAGACGCGGACTGGACCTCTCGCGGCATCCTGCGCATCGATTCTTCCGCGACGATCGACCTCAACGGACACTCGCTCACCATCGCCGGCGCGTACGGAACGGGCACGATTACCAACTCGTCCGAGACGCTTGGCGAAGTCCACTTCGACATCCCGGCGAGGATGCAACAAACGTCCGACATCCGGCTCCTCGGCAACATCAAGGTGTTCAAGGAGGGCGGCGGCACTCTTTCGCTCAACCGCGCGGGGCAGACGTTCACCGGCGGCGTGGTCGTCTCCGCAGGCGTCGCCATGGCGACCGTCAGCGAGAACAACCACTGCTGGGGACCCGACGACGGAACGATCACGGTGATGCCCGGCGCCACGTTCGACACTAAGGGAAATACGAAGTTTGCGAACAAGCAGTTCGAGCTCGCCGGCGGGACGCTTGCCAACAGCGGCGCCGACATGGCCTCCTTTGACGACGGCATCTGCCACATAAGGCTGACGGCGGACTCATACATGGACGCACAGGCTTCGATTCATCTCTGGGCGCAGGATGGCGTTTCCAACCCGTATATGGATCTTGGCGGCCACAAGCTGACCATGACGATCGCCAGCGGAAAAACGTTATACATAAACATGATCAACAACACGCTGACGAACGGTACTATCGAAGTCCTGGGTGACGGAGGATGGTTCCGCAGTTCGTCGAAAACCGGGCTTACGGCGTTTGGCGGGTCGGACACGCTTGACCTGCGGATATTCGGCTGTCCGCTGAGGATGCAGCGCGGACTCGTCGTACATGACTACTACGCCGGATACGTCGGCACGGCGGCTTCCGAGTCGGAACCTCTCCAGGTGCATGGCACGTTCACGCCCGCAGCCGTGGATGGGATCGGACAGGAGTATTTCTACGGCTGCGAGATGCAGGATGGATCATGCATTGACCTCTCTGCGAAATCCAACACATGGGATACCACCTCAACGGGGTTCACGAGCGGCAGCCGCACCGTGACATTTGTGGAAGGCGCGACTGTTGCAATCGACGTGCATGGACGCACTCTTGCGAAGGGAGAACAGGTCGTGAGCTGGAATTCGCGTCCGTCAAACGTCACGTTCACATGGGATGCCGCGACAACTGCGCTCGGCAAGCAGATGTTCGTGACCGACGAGGGCATCTACTACGACATCGCGGAGATGGATGTCGCAACGGCTTGCTGGACTGGCGCGGCGAACGACAACAACGTGACGAACCCGGCAAACTGGGCCTGCACCAACTACGTCAACGCGGAGGTCTTGGGCGGCCTCCCGCTTGGTTCCTCGGAAGTCCATGTGTCGGGCGACATTGCCTTTGACATCACGGCGGAAAAGCCGCTCGCCTACAACACGCTGTCGTTCGATTCCGTCCGTCTGACGGGTGACTGCGACTGGAGTGGGCTCGCCGTCATCGCGAAGCTTGAAGACGACGGAGACACCATGAACCTTGGAACCGTCAATTTGAACGGACATAAACTGCGCCTGGCTGCACCGCAGATTCCGAGTACGCTCTACGATTGCATTTCCCTGTCGATCGGGGATTCCTCCGGCGGTGTTCCTGGCGAACTGCATATTGACGTGCCGCTTGCAGACACTAAGCTCATCTGTAACGGGTTGGCGCTTTCCGGCAACACGAAACTCGTGAAGGACGGTGCCGGCGACTTGGCGATGACGCGGACGAACCAGACGTTCACCGGTGGCGTCCTCATTGCCGAGGGCAAGGGATATCTGCCCAGTCAGAACTTCTCTGAAACAAACCTCTGCTGGGGGGCTGCCGGCGGCACGATCACGGTTGTCACGAACGCGACGTTCGATGTGAACGGCAACAACGACTTCTACCTCAAGAACTTCGTGCTGGACGGCGGCACGCTTGTCAGTACCGCGAACATGAACATTGAAACAGGGAAATATGGTTTCGGCAACGTCACGCTTGTCGCCGATTCGTACTTCAACATGCGGAATGCGACGTTCCTGAACCCCCTCGATCCGGCGACGAAGGTCGATCTTGGCGGACATGCGCTAGAAGTGGAGCTGGGTGACAAAAGCGGTGCAAACCTGCACATGCCAGTTTCCGTTGAAAACGGCAACATGTCGATTGTGAGCGGCGGTTATCTGGCGCTTAACGCCGGCACGGTCGGTGGATCTTCTTCTCTCAATCTTGAAATGTCCGGTGCTACTTTCAAGACCGAAGGAGATTTCTCGGTCAGCAACTACGTGGCGCGTTATACTGACAGATACAACCACGGCAGCGCCGCCATCAAGGTTTACGGCACGTTCACGCCAGATGCGGTGAGCGGGGGCAAGGAGCATTTCCACGGCTGTGCGATGCAGGGTGGCTCGTGCATAGACCTCTCCAGTAAGACTGCGGTCTGGAGCAATGTGGCGACGGGCTGGGGAACTGGATACGAAAGCGGAGACGGCAACCGCACGGTCACGTTTGCGGACAATGCGACGGTGACGATCGACGTCCACGGCAGGGAACTCACGAAGGGCGACTTGATCGTGGAATGGGGCGTCGTGCCCGCGAATCTATCGACGCTGACGTTCGTCTCCGACGCCGTGACGGACAAGCCGCTGGTCGCCACGGAGGTCGGCATCTACTACGACATTGCCTCAAACGAGGCGGCGACAGCGTACTGGACCGGGGCGATCGACAACGACGTCACGAAACCCGGCAACTGGGCCTGCACGAACTTCTTTGGCGGCGAGGTCGCGAACGGACTTCCCGTCGTCGCCACCAAGGTGTACGTTTCCGGCGACATCGCCCTCGACATCACGGCTGAAAAGAAGTTTGCGTTCGAGAGTCTGACGTTCTCCAACGCCCGCCTTTCGGGCGATTGCGACTGGAGCGGACTTGAATGGGCGCTCACCGCAAACGGCGGCGACACGGTGAACCTCGGATCGATCGACCTGAACGGACACAAGCTGCGCCTCGCCACGCCGTCGTCCGCCAGCACATTCTACGACTGTATCTCGCTTGCGGTTACAGATGGTTCCGAAGGCAATGCCGGCGAACTGCACCTTGAAGTGCCTTCCGCCTCCGCGAAGCTCATCTGCACCGGGTTTGCGCTTTCCGGCAACGTGAAGCTCGTGAAGAAGGGTCTTGGCTGGCTTGCGATGGCGCGGGCGAACCAGACGTTCACCGGCGGCGTTCTCATTGCGGAGGGCAAGGGGTATCAGACCGGACAGGGCTTCCCCGAGACCGGCAGTTACTGGGGCGCCAATGGCGGCACGATAACCGTTGTCACAAACGCAACGTTCGACGTGTGCGGCAACAATGGCTTCTACGCCAAGAACTTTGTTCTAGACGGAGGAACGCTTGACTGTTCGGCCAACATGAACATGGATGCCGGAAACTACGGAATCGGCAACGTTACGCTTGTCGCCGATTCGTTTTTTGCCATGTCGGTTGCATACAAGACAGCCATCTTTTCCAGCCCGACAGGAACCGCGAAGATCGATCTTGGTGGACATGCGCTGGTCATTAATTTGAATACTGGAAGCCAAATGCACATTCCTGTCCCTGTTGAGAATGGCACGTTGAACGTCGTGTACGGGGGCTATTTGTACCTCGATTCCGGGACGAGCGGCGGATCGTCGTCGGTCAACTTAGATATGCTCGGCGCCGCCTTCTGGACGGATGGCGACCTTTCGGTGAGCAACTACGTGGCGCGGTACACGCAAAGATGGAATCACGGTGCGCAACCACTCCTCGTGTACGGAACGTTCACGCCTGTGGCGGTTGATGCGAGCGGCAAGGAGTACTTCCACGGCTGCGTGATGCAGAATGGTTCCTGCATCGACCTTTCTGGGAAGTCGAACGCCTGGAGCGTCGTCTCGACGGGCTGGCCTGTATCGGGCTACGAGGGAGACGCCGATGGCAATAGGACCATCACCTTCGTGGACAATGCGAAGGTCGCAATCCTGCTCGGAACGCGCAACGTGAAGTCGGAGGAGAAGATCATCGACTGGTCCGCCGCAGCTCCGTCGAATCGCGCGGGGCTCACGTTCTTCGGCCAGTTCGCCAATGGCCGTAGAACCAAACTCAAGGTCATGGACGACGGTCTCTACGCGCTTCGCAAGGGCTTCATCCTGATCGTCAAGTAAGGGTGCCGTTTCTATCCGCACACGGGCGGGGATTTATGGTATAATCTTCGCCATGGAAGACTGTGGAGCGAAAATCAAGGTGCCCACGACGGGCGTGTTCGACTTCCCGAGTCTGATACTCGGGGGTGAGGGAAAGTACGTCGACAAGACGGAGCTGCTGTACCAACTTGCAGCGCCGAAGACGGACACGCAGTATTTCATTTCGCGTCCGCGGCGGTTCGGCAAGTCCCTCATGCTCTCCACGCTCAAGGCGATGTTCGAGGGACGGCGCGAGCTCTTCAAGGGCCTTGCCATCGACAAGCTGCCGTGGGAAGGGTGGGAGCAGCCGACGTGGGCGATGTGTCAGGAGAGAATTACGCCGAGGTCAAGGAAGAGCTGGACGTACTTGTTGATGGCCTGTTTGAACAGGCCGGGCTTCCCGTCCCTGAAAGGGGAACGGTACCTGGGAAGTTCAGGAATTTCCTCGTTGCCGCAGCAAAGAAGTCGCCGACGAAGAAGATCGTCGTCCTCATCGACGAGTACGACGAGCCTGTTGCGGCGTTCCTCGACGACCTCAAGACGCTGAGGCGCGTCCGCAAGTTGCTCCACGACTTCTACGAGAAGCTGAAGTTCAGCTCAGATTCAATTCGATTCCTGATGATGACGGGCGTCACGAAGCTGACGAAGCTTTCAATATTCTCAGGTCTCAACCACCTGACGGACATTTCGGCGTTCCGGCAGTATGCGACGCTCCTTGGCTATACGCCGGATGAACTGGACGGCGCGTTGCGCGAGAACGTTGAGGCCCTTGGCGTACAGAACGGCATGGATTTCGCTGCGGCAAAGAAGGCGATCCTCTCGTGGTATGACGGCTACCGGTTCTCGCCCGAATCGGAGGCGCGCGTGTGCAATCCGGTGTCGCTCGGCAG
>CACWIW010000218.1 GCA_902761035.1 uncultured bacterium
TCGGCGCGGGCGCGCCGGAGCCGTTTGCGCTGAAGCTGAAGGCCGAGGACGGCGTTGAGCCGGAGATCTACTACGAGAACGACTGGAACGCGATCGGCTACAACCCGAACGAAGAGCACGCGTTCGTGGACGTCAACGGAGACTACGTCGTCTGGGCGCTCCGCAACGACCTCAACACGGAATACACGTCCAAGCCGCTGGTGATGGTGATGTACGCCGAAAACGGGAAGGGCAAGATGCAGGCCTTCACCATTGCGACGATCTCGCAGGACTATCCCGAGATGGCGAGCTTCAACCTCGTCGGCAACGCGCTCGTGCCGCCAAAGCCGATCAGCCGCCTGGCCGGCTGCCAGACCTCCCTCGACAAGGCAGCTTCTGCGTTCGACTTCAGCGACAATGCCGTCGTCTACAAGGACCGCAAGAACGGACTCTGGGCGCGGCGCAACGGCATCACCTACGCCAAATACGGCTATCCGATGCAGACGGGCTTCTACTTCCCGTCGCTCGGCACGCAGCCTGCAGTCGGCACCCCGATCGCGTGGCTCTCTTGCGTGGACGTGGCGAACCCCGGCATGGCCCAGATCACCAACATCGACGCCGCCGTGGGCTGGAAGTGGACCGTCGACTGGCCCGAGAACGTGCCGGAGCTGAAGCTCGGCCAGGTGCTCACCAAGGCGACGCTGGGGCTTCCCGAGATGTGGAACGCCGCGTCGATGGCCGTCTGCTACCCGAATCCCTCGCCCGCCGACGTCACGGCTGGGAATTCGGACGGCGCGAAGGTGGTGGAGCTGATCGACCCGACCGTCAATCAGGCCTCGGCGAAGACGCTCCCCGTGAACGCCAGCTTCCCGTCCGAGTATGGCTTCGTCCTCGGACCTTCCGGCACGACGTTCCTCCGCAAGGGCAGGTACTACTTCACCGGGCTGCCGCCGTCGATTTCCGACCGCTTCTACATCACGGTCGAGGATGGCGGCATCCTCAACCCCGGCCTCCATGCGACGATGAACCTCATCGGCCAGTACGTGGAGAAGGAGGCCGGCGGCTCCTATCTTGAGCTCAACGTGCTGACGGCCGCGGAGCGCGCGGCGATCAAGGCGCTGTGCAAGCTCGATCCGGCGCTGCACCAGACGGAAGTCAACAACTGGAACGCGGCGGCGGACTCGCTCGCCACGACGGAGGTGAAGCCGTCTCCCCGGACGAACTTAGGCGCCCCGGTCGAGACGGAAGGGCGCAAGGAGATGGCGCTCGTCTTCCCGAACAAGGACGTTTACAAGGAATGGGCCGGCAAGATGACGAACGACTCTTCGTCGGTCATGTCCAAGCGCTTCACGGTGGATGAATACGCGTTCAGCAAAATCGGCACGCCCTGGCAGGTCGTCGGCGGCAAGGCGATCGACAACATGGAGAACGTCACCTTCGCCACCTGGCACGAGGACAAGTGCGAGACACGAAAGGTGAAAGGCTCGCGTCTCGAAGGCGCCAAGTCGCGCTACGAGGAACTCGGGCTCAACACCTACCTCAACAAGGAATGGGACAACATCGTCTCCAACAAGAGCCCGTGGACGGTCGTTTACGTGAAAGGCCATTTCACATGGAAGACCAAGGATTATCCCGCCGCCAACACCTACCTGGCGCGTGACCACTACGGCCTCATCGCGGACGGCACGGGCATCGGATACGTCACGCTCATCGAGAACGACAACCCCGATACGACGCAGGTCTCCGAGGGTCTGCCCGTGCAGATGCACGTGATCAAGGTCGTCCCCGAACTCTACGCGGACGGCATCGCGGTGCTGACCGACTCGATGAACAAGCTCTCCGAGAAGCTGACGCTCCTCTACCGCACGCCGCTCGGCTCCACGTCGGACAAATACGAGTTCCAGTGGTGCTACACGACGCCGAAGACCGACGGCACGGTGCCGGACAAGGGATCCGCCTCCTGGAAGGACAAGGCCCTGGAGCCGGGCCTTGTCTCGGTGCAGCTCGGCGAGAACGGTGCGAACCTGCAGGACTACGTGAACACCTACTACACGCTGCGCTACCGTCCGGTCAAGGGATCGGTCACATGGCAACTCCTCGCGGCGGCGCATCCGGAATGGACCAGCGACGAGCAGTTCTGGAGCCGGTGGGCGGACGAACAGCTCGCGGAAGGGTGGCTGCAGCGCGTCCTCAACTCGCTCACGCCGTTCGCGCAGCGCGTGGAAGACTTCTACAACAACCCGAGCGACATCTGGTTCACGATGCTTGAGCAGATCGGGCGGCCATACCAGGGCGACGTCGCGCTCAACAACGACAACCTCTCCGAGGTCGGGCTCCTGGAGCTCTACCAGACCGTCTTCAACCGCGCGGAGTCGCTCCTTGTCTCGGCCGGCGGCAACAACATCGACATGTCGAAGCAGCTCATGCTTGCGCAGACGCGCATGGGCGAGTTCTACACGCTCCTCGGCGCCGAGGCGTATTCCGACGCGAAGAACCCGCTTATCTCGCCGACCACCGACGGACAACAGTTCCCGTCCGGCACCTTCTCGTTCGCGAACCAGGTTCCGTCGCTCCTCGACGAGGAACTGGCGCTCCTGCGCGGACGCACAGCGGCGACGCAGTTCCCGCGCATGACCGAGGCGCCGCTCTACAACCGCCTCGCATGGAACCTCACCAAGGGCATCACCGAGGGCGAGCCCGCGTACGTTGCCAACTACGGCATCCGCGCGCGCAACGGCATCCTCGACGTCAACTGCGCGGCGGTCCAGTATCCGCAGGGCCACGGCGACGCCTGGGGTCACTACCTCTCGGCGCTCACCGGCTACTACAGGCTCCTCAGGAACCCCTGGTTCGACTGGGCGGCGGCGATGGGCGAGATGCTGATGGACCAGAAGCTCATGAACGTCGACTACCAGGACGAGTCGAAGTTCGCCGACGCGGCCGTGAAGCTCGTCCAGGCCGGCACGGACGTGATGGACCTCACCCTGCGCAAGGCGTACAAGGAGAACGGCGGCGACGCCACGGCCGCCTACTTCGACGCAAACAGGGAGCAGGCGTTCGGCTACGGCGAATGGGCAACGCGCACCGGCCTCGCCGCCGCGTACAACTGGATGACGGTGAACGCGCTCCTGCCGACGAACGACGCGCCGTACCAGGCCTTCACGGACAAGGGCATCAAGAAGATCGACCGCACCACGGCGTCGCAGCTGCCTGTCCTCGCATCGTCCGTCCGCGTCGTGGAGCGCAAGCTCCAGGGCTTCGAGGCCGGGTCGAACCCGCTCGGACTTTCCGAAAACGCGATTCCGTTCGACATCGACCCCGACCGCCTCGCGCAGAAGGAGTCGCATTTCGAGCAGATCCTCGAGCGCGCAGAGAAGTCGCTCGCAAACTGCCGCACGGTCCTCGAATACGCGAACATCTACGGCTCGTGCATCGCGCAGATCTCGAGGAACGAAGAGTCGGTGATCGCGGACATGGCGATGCAGGAGCAGGCCTTCAACAACCAGCTCATCGCCATCTACGGCACGCCCTACTCGGGCGACATCGGCGTGGGCAAGACGTATCCGCAGGACTATGACGGACCGGACCTCTACAACTACAACTACATGGACCTCACGCCCTACGGCATCATCGAGGACATGCAGACGCTGTTCACCAACTCCTACAAGCTCGTGGAGGCGGACGGCATCGGCTGGAAGTACAAGCACAAGCTCAGCTGGCTGGGCGGCGAAATCGAGGACGAGTACGAGGAAATCCCCATCAACTACATCGTGAACGACGGCGGTATCCGCATGAAGCCGCTCACGGTCACCGGTTCGCGCCGGATGGAGGGAACGATCCAGGCCGCCTACCGCAACTACATCGCCGCCTACCTGAACGTCAAGAACGTGTTGAGCGACTACGACACCAAGCTCATGGTCCTGAAGGAGGGCGTGAAGATGGCCAAGAGCATGGAGTCGGATCTCTGGAAGACGTTTGGAATCGAGTTGGGCGTGACGCTAATCAAGATTCCGACGGACACGATGGATGACGACTACCATATCGAACTGGGCGACTTCGCCATGAATCTCATGATGATCGACAGCGATATGATGCAGGATGTAATACCCGGCATCAGTTCGGCTGGTACGACGATTGCCATCGATCCCAAGTCCCTCTTCAATTCGCCCAAGATTCCTTTCGAGAAGATGGATCTGTATTGCATTGCGGGAATGCAGATGCTCGCATACGAAACGCGCCACAAGAAGCAGCTCGCGGGCATGCTCATCGATCTTGGCAAAACCATCTACGATCTCGAAGAGCAGATTCGGGGTGCGTACAAGGAGATCTACGAGAAGATCGATGGCCTGGTGATGGATCTCAACCTCTCGATCCTCGCGATCCAGCCCGCCTTCGCCGAACTATCGGCGGCCGAGGCCGCATACCGTGCCCAGGTGGAGCTGGGCGAGCAGCTTCAGGAGCAGCGCGCGCTGTGGCGCCAGCAGGTCTCGAACGGCGCGACCGAACAGCGCTACCTCGACATGTACAACCGCGTGCAGCGCAACCTCGCGCTCACGAAGTACACCACCGCGTTCGACACCGCGCAGCGCTACGTGTGGGAGCTCGCGAAGGTGTACGACTACGAGACGGGACTCCTTTCCACCGACCCGCAGGCCGGCAAGCAGTTCCTCGCCGACATCATCGCGACCCGTTCGCTTGGCCAGCCGGGCGTATCGATCTCGTCCGCCACGACCGACGGCGGACTCTACGACATCGTGAACCGCATGAAGGCGAACTGGGACGTCCTGAAGCCGCGACTCGGCATCAACAACCCGGACAAGCCGGCGAAGTGGTTCTCGCTCAGGCGCGAGCTCTTCCGCATCAAGGAGGGCGCGGACGGCGACGCGGCCTGGCGGAAGGAGCTGGCGAAGTACCGCGTTGAGAACATTCTCACGGATTCGCGGTTCATGCGCCACTGCCAGCCTCCGGCGAGCCAGAACGCCGTCGTTTACCGCGAGCCAGGATACATCATCGAGTTCTCGACCTCGATCAACAACGCGGAGAACTTCTTCGGCAAGACCCTGCAGTTCGGCGACCACCAGTTCTCGAGCTCCGACTACGCGACGAAGATCGACGCCGTTGGCGTGGACCTCGTCGGGCTCGACCAGCTCGCGGGCGGCGCGGGCGTGGAGCCGAACATCTACCTCGTGCCGGTCGGCCTCGACTACATGCGCTCGCCGGCGGGCACGGACCGCGCGCTCCTCAGCTGGACCGTGGTTGACCAGGTGATGCCGCTCCCGTACACCGTCGGCTCGGACGAACTGGACCGGGTGGACTGGATCTCGACGTTCTCGGGCCTTGACGGCACGAGCGACGCGACCGCGACGATCCGCCGCCATTCGACCCTGCGCACCGGGGCGGACTTCAAGTCCACGCGCCTCGTGGGCCGCAGCGCCTGGAACGACAGCTGGCTCATCGTCATCCCCGCCTCGGCGATCGACGCCGACCGCGACAGGGCGATGAACCTCATCGAGTCGGGCGTCAAGGACGTCAAGATCGGCATCCGAGCCTACTCGCGCAGCGGAAACTGAGGATTGTTGCCAATGTTGCCAGTGTTGCCAGTTTCCAATGTTGCCAATGATCAATTGGGATTGGGAATTGGAATTGGCAACATTTCCACATTGACGACATTTGATGTAACCTTTCGCCGCGCCGCGTGTAAACACGGTAAAAGGAAACCTCGATTTAAGGAGAAACAAAGACAATGGCACTCGAAGTCAACAGCCAGAATCTTTTCCAGAACGCGCAATTCCAGCAGTTCGTGGATTTCGCCGAGGCTGCGGCCAAGGCGGGCAAGCAAAAGGCGGTCGCCCGCGTCGATGCGGGCGAACTGGGCGGGATCGTCAACCGCACCATCAGGCCCGGGTCCGGCGACTGGGTCGGCATCGGGGCAGGGCTTTCCACCTTCCTTTCGCCGCTGGAAAAGGAGGCGGGCAATGCCATCGTCAAGGCCGGCGACGCGCTGATCGTGCTTTCCATCGCCGATTGGGCGCTTGGACATTCACATGATCACCTGGAGGTCTGGCCATGAGCTCGCACCATGTTCTGTAACCTTCCGGCGATTCGCGTGTAAACAGGGCGAAACAGTTTCAACCATTCAACCTTTCAACTGGACACAGGAGACATCCATGCCACTCGGAATCAACGGATACAACGACACATTCAAGGCCTTCACCGACTTCGCGACGCAGGCGAAGAAGGGCTCGACCATCGCGCAGATCGGCGGCGAGAAGAACACCGTCGCCGGCACCGGCCCGCTCGCGGGCCGGACGATCGTCGCGAAGACCGGATTCGACTT
>CACWIW010000219.1 GCA_902761035.1 uncultured bacterium
GCAGCTCCGCGACGCCGACGACGACACGCTCCGCTCCGTCGGCGGCGTGACGCTCCTGCGCACGGCGATGGAGCTGCGCGGCATCCCGTGCCACGAGGAGCGGGATTACGACGCCGATCCCGATTCGATCTCCTGTTCCCGCTCGTTCGGCGAGCCGGCCACGACGGCGGAGGCGCTTGCGGAGTCCCTCGCCGCCTACACCGCGCAGGCAGCCGCCAAACTTCGCCGACACGGGCTTCTCGCGGCGGGGTGCAACATCTACGCGCAGGTCTTCGCCTCGTGCGGAGGGGGCGATTTTCTGGGGCGCACGGTCGTTTTCCCCGCGCCCACGGACGCGACGAACGAGATGCTCCGCGCCATCCGCGAGGAGGTAGACGCACTCTACGTGCCGGGGACGCGCTACCGCAAGACGGGCATCGTGTTCTTCGGCCTCGAAAAGCCCGGCACGGCGCGCCAGACCGACCTCTTCGACACTACCCCGCCAGCCGAACAGTCGCGCCTGTACGCCGCCGTGGACGCCCTCAACGCGCGCTTCGGCAAGGGCAAGGTATTCTCCGCCGCCCAGGGCCTCGGCGCAAGGTCGTGGCACATGAAGCGGCAGAAACTTTCAGCCCGTCCCACGACCCGCTGGGATGAGCTCATGACCGTGAGGTAGGCCTACGGTCAATCATCCTCGTAGAAATCAGGAACGATTTCGGAGAAGTACTTTCCCCCAGCCTTGTTTATCAAATCGAAGCGCGCGTTCAGATCTGGGTTTTCCCCGTGGGCCCCAATGTCATCGGCTACATGGTCGAGGGGCGTGGTAGGCAAATCATCGATCCCAATCCAACTAACCGTATTCGGATTTGCGCCTTTCTCGATCAAGTATTCCAGGAACTCCGGGCTGAAGTGGACCGCTTCATACATCGGAGCAGCGGATTCGTATGGACTGAAATCCAAATCGCAGCCATGCGACACAAGAGCATCAAGGATACCGCGCGCATTGTCTGTTTTGAGCCCCGAAGATCGCAAGTCATACGTGCCCTGAAACACTTCGGTTAAAAGAGTGTCGTAGCACGGATCTCCAGATGTGGAATTAGGATTTGCCCCTGCATCCAAGAGGGATTCGACCTTTGCCAAGTCGAGTTTTTCACAGGCTTCATGCAGATCCATGTCCAACTGTGTGGGGGGCTTGTTGATGAACTTCTCTCCGTTCAGGAATGCAAGCTCATCCTCCGACAATTCAGTGAAAAATCTCTCAACGACGTCCCATCCAAGAGGAGCGGTCTCGCTGTATTCGGGTATGGTGTTGTCGAACTTGGGATCATGACTGACGTTAGGCTGGTATATGGCATCATCGGGAATTATCACTTCCTCCAACCGCTTTAATGTATCCCACGGGTGGGGGCGCGCCGGTGCACGCCCAATCGCGCATTTGACATCGCCCTTGTCCGCAAGGCTGCGCATGAGGCGTCTGAATTCAGCGCAGTAGTCCCGAGCTCTGTCGGGTGCCTTGAACCTGATGGTGTTAAAACACTCACTTGCCTCCACTATGTCGAAAGCGAGAGCCTCGGCTTCCGCGTCAGCCAGTTTCCTGCGGGCCGACTCCCAAAGCATCCGAGCATAATACGGGCTTTGCTTTCCATACCAGCCATAGTAATCGTCGCTCCCGCCGTAGTGCGATTCGTACCCTCCGTCCGGCGCGTAGATAGCAACGGGCACAAAACCGTTGTGCTGGTTGAAGCTGTGAATCAACTGAAGTTTCCGGATCTGCCTCCAAGTGTACAATTCGTCGAGATGCTTTACTTTCATGTCGAAGTCTCCTCCGTCTCGTCCCATATGGCCTTGAAGTGCGGCTTTGCGGCGAGGAACTCATCTACGGTTGTCTTGAAATCCTCGTATGATCGTTATTTCAAACCTACATTGAGCAAGGCGTAAAGTTTTTCTTTCAGGAGGGTCTCTCGCGTATCAAGAAAATCCTTCACGTGTTCTCTTGAGAGATCTATGTCTGGAATCAAATGCCTGTCGAGAAAGTCCCGTCTGTTCTGGTCCGCACATTTTTCTGCGACCCATTTATCAAGAGACTTGTCCTGCTTTGACTCATTTTCTCTTGAGTCAAGAAGCTGAAGATTGACTATCGAGTTATAACGCCTCCATTCAACGCCCAACGTCTCGTCAAAGGCCGACGAAGAATGGAGATGGTCTTTATGGAAGTCGTTGTATCTGTATTCCAGATTGGGGTAAAGCAACGCCAGCACGGAGAAAGAATATCCGTCGTCCTTCTGAAGCGTAAGAAGTTCCAAGACGGTCTCCTCTGCAACTGGATGTCCGCGAAGCAGGTCGTCTATAGGGAAACTAACAACCCCATCGTCTAAAAATCTATCGTCGAACGACACCGTAAACTTCTGGCGCATCTGCACCAGAACAGAATCCGCCGCCCTGCCGAACAACTGGGTAAGCAGTACTATGTGTAGCCATTTTCGCATTGCTTTCCTATCCGATTCAAGCGCGACCGAGTTCACGACGTCGCGAGCCAGGCCTCGATGGTAGAGATAATAAATAATCGGCAGCAATGCGTTCTTGGCTCGCAGCGTCGAGTCGACAAAGCCGAAGCTACGGACAAGATCGAATACGGTAAGAATCACGTCCCTTATGCCTTCCCACTTGTCTTCAAATAGCTCTGCGTTCTCCTTAGAGAAATTTGTGACCTTAAATTTTATGTTCTTGCTGTACAGGTAAAGAAATGCCTTTAAGACAAAATCCTTGTTCGTAGAAAACCCTTTGTCTCTGATAGCGTCGACAAGTGCGTGGATTTCCTTGCGGGCATCCTTGCGCCTCCAGTTGGCAACTGCAATGGACATCAGCAGATCGGAAAAGTTAAGAGGCAATCCCCCGCTGTTGATTCGTATGAATATGTTTAGGGCCTTGTCTATTTCTTGTGACTCCTCAAGGTAGTAATTAATGATCCCCTCTTGGAATACCACATTGTGAAGTTTTGACAGTAAGCGCCGCGCAAAAGGAGTCTGTAGGGCGAGAAAGTCCATGAAATTGTTTATGTCGGAGAGCTCGAGTATCCTTGAAACCCTGAACCACTTTGTCTCATCAGAACCGTCATTGTCCGTAAGGAACTTGAACTCGTAGAGCCGCCCGTCTTCTTCTCCCTCTAGTTCATGTTCTATGTTTAGATTGTCGGGTATACCCTTTCTGTATTTTCGTCATGGAGGTATGGCCGTTTTATCGCATGACTTCCACATAAACCAATGTACAACGAGGTCAACCTTTGCTGACCATCGAGAATGGCAATAAAATCATTCCCTTGCGCGGCAGGGAACTCCTCGTTGTGCGTTTGGTGATTCTGTCGATAGTCCTTAAGAAACTTATAGAACTTGTACGCCTTTTTCGTCTCGCCCTTGACCTGCCAAAACAGGAACGATCCGAATGGATAGCCTCTCAATATGGAATCGAACAGCCACTCAATTTTCGAGGACGGCCACTCAAACTCGCGTTGAATAGACGGCAGGAGATACGCGTTCGACGATATGCGTTCGATGGCCTGCGCGATGGTTATTGGAATTTGAAAGCCCATAGTGAGTCCTTTCTCTTAGGTGTCGATTGTTCTTATATCCATGTCAGGGAGATGACTTGTAAGGCGATTACCCATTTGGACCGCAGGAACGATACGCCCCCCATCTATTCGCCGAAGAGGTCGTCCAACATCACTTCAGCTTCATAGTTTCCTTGCGCAGCCGCCGAGCGAAGCCATCTCTTGGCCGCTTTCTTGTTCACCTTCACTCCGTGACCTCTCGCGTAGCACAGGCCCAACAACAACTGCCCATACGCATCCCCTTGTTCGGCCGCTAACCGGTACCACTTTACTGTTTCTCCCCAGTCCTCAGCCAAGCCTTTTTCCCCGGTATAATACCCCCCCAGCGTTGTTTGTGCCTCCGCATAGCCTTGTTCAGCCGCCAAGCGGAACCACTTCACGGCCTCAGCTAGATCTTTCGGGATTCCGTCGTCATCCGCATAGCACCTGCCAAGATAGTATTGCGACTTAACATCTCCCAGCTCAGCCGCCAAGCGAAACCATTTCAAGGCCTTGGCCTTGTTCTGCACTACGCCGCGCCCCGTGAAATAATGCATGCCAAGGTTATGCTGAGACTCAACGCAGCCTTGTTCAGCAGCCCGGCGGTACCACTTAAAGGCCTCTCTGATGCTCAGCCCCACGCCATCACCAGTTGCATAGCAAACACCCAATGCGTGTTGCGCCAAAGCATACCCCTGCTTTGCTGCCAAGCGAAACCACTTAATCGCCTCTGGCATGTCCTTCGTCACGCCCTCGCCTTTATAGTAAATCCACCCCAGTCTGTATTGCGCCCCCGCATCCCCCTGCTCAGCCAATCGAAGTATTGCATTATCTACCATTATGTCTCATCCTTTCTTCTAAACTATTTCCCTTGCTTTCTATCCGAATGGGAGCCCTTGCGGTTCGCATTGGCCGGCTTTTTGGCAGGCGAGCCACGTTTCTTCCGCCTCTTCTCCCGTTCCCTCATCGTTTCAAGCTGCTCCGCGTATTCCTTTTCGAGGCGATCAACCATCGTCTTGACCACCTCCGCCACTTTGACGTGGCATATCTTCGCCACTCGAGAAACCGTTTCAAGGTCGTCCCTGTATATCTCCAGCGTTTGGGGACAGTACGAATAAGGACTAGCCCATTCCACGTCAAGGCGATTCGCCAGAAAGGAAAAGACATCAACTGCTTCCCAATAGCCGTCCCAGCTGAACTCCGTAAGGCCGCCGAAGGCGATTTCGTCCAACTCTTCCTCGACCCAATTCAGCTCGTTGATAAGCGTGTCAGGGTCGCGTTCGGAAGGATCGGTATCTTGATATTCACGAATAGCAGCCAACGCATCAGAGATATAGACCTCGGCCTCTTTCCGTGCCACGGGAAGATTGTCTTCACGTAGGCTTCGCGACCTCCTTCTTTTCCTGCTCAACTCGTCTCTTTCCTTCAAACTGAGTATTTTTCCCTTCTTCGCCATAGCACTACCTCTTGACGTTCTTCCCAACATGGCTCTGCATGAGCTTGTCGAAATCCTCCCAATACATGCTCCGTCCCCGCTTCGCGTCTCTGGGGAGCCACGTGATCGAGCCTTGCGTAAGTTGAAGTTCTCCGAACTTTCCATTATCGTCATACACCCAGAAACGGGACTTGGATTGGCAGATTGCCACTTTGGAGACCGTAGCGACAACCCTCTTCTTGTTGATGTTCTTTTTCTGCACGGTGTGTCCTTTCTTTTGGTTTTTCCAGCGCCTTTATTATACCATAAACTGTCGTTGACGGACGGAGTGTGATCGCCGACGGGGGCGGGTTCCTGTTCCCAATAGTCGGCGACAGGCCCGACGAGGTCGATTCGATGAGATCTACAACGGCGCTCCAGAACGCCGGAACGTTGGCCTGTGGCGCGTTCCGGCACGTGGGCGGGTGGTTGCCCGCTCGAACGGGAAAAGCCCGACACGGGGCAACGTGGCGGGCTTCTGGCGCAAGGCGCTGGCGCGGGCGATCAGACGGCGAGTCGCAGGGCGTTCCATCCGTCGAGGCGCGCCCAGAAGGCGCTGCCGCTGCGCTTGATGGATTTCTTCGCCCTGCGGCAGATGCCGTGCAACCTCGTGCCGACCTCGATGATGACCTTCAGCGCCTCGGCGATGCCGTCGAGGAATCCGGGGATCTTGCCGAAGTCAACCTTCGCGCCCGCCACGGTGAGGTCGTTGACGTCGCGGGCGAAGTCGCGGAACACCCTCGTGCGGAAACGCTCCGGTGCGCAGCGGAGGCGGTAGTCATCGTCGCTGGCCGCGACGAAGTGGCGGAGGACGTCGCGCACCGCCGAGGCGTTTGCGATGTCGTTATTCACGGCCGCCAGCTCCCTGCCGTATTTCGTCGGCACGCTCGACCCGTCGCGGAGGGCGTCCGTGAACCGCTTTCCGATCAGCATCCAGCCGCCGAGCGTCGGGAATCCCGCGCCCTTGAACATCTCCGTGGTCTTCTCGTCGAAGTCTTGAACCATCGACATGAAGTCCTCGCATTCGATCAGCGCCGCGAAGCTATCGGCGAGCTTTCCTGCCCGCTCCGCGATTCCGCCCCATCGCCGCATCTTGTCCTCGCACCGCGCCTTCGCCGCCTCAAGCTGGCGGATGCCGTCGTCCAGCACGGGGATCGCC
>CACWIW010000220.1 GCA_902761035.1 uncultured bacterium
ATGGTTGAAGAAATGGTTGGAGAGGTTGTTGGATGGTTGTTGAGTGAAGGCGGGATCCCTGCGTGTCGCGGCGACAGTGAGGCGGGGGAGCGAAGGTCCGAGCGAGAGGATACGGCGTATTCGCCGAGGGTTCCCCGAGGAGGAGCCTTCGGCCACCGCCGAACGAATCGGAAATATGGTAAAATATACCAAAAACCGAGAAATCGGTCGTGCCGCGGAAAAATCGTGTAACCTTTTGCCGCGTCATGTGTAGACAGGGCAGAAAAAGGAGGTAAAAACAATGGCTATACACGTAGATCACATCGCGGACGTGTCGTTCACGAGCCACTTTCTTGAGCAAGCCAGCAACGCGCCCAAGAACGGACAGATCGAGGTCAACAAGAACACGTTCGAAGTTTCGTTCGACAACGGGCGCGTCAACGCCCGCTTCACCACCGGAAACTGGTTCACGAACCTCTTCCGCTTCAAGACGATGGGCCGATTCAAGGAAACCCTGCAGACCCAGTACGACAACTGGATCCGGGGGTCGGCGAACGCTCCCGTCGCGCAGACCGGGTTCAAGGAAAACCCGCAGATCCAGAACGACAACTTGATCCAGGAGCCGGAGAATCCTCCCGTCGCGCAGACCGGGTTCAAGGACAACGCCAACGTCCCGGCCGTGAAGACCGCCGTGGAAGAGTGTTTCGACATACTCCACGCCGGCGCATCTAAGCTTGACCAACAAACCATCAACTGCTCGAAGGACGCCCTCAAGGCGTACGCGACGATGCACGTGGTGGGCAACGAGATCAAATTGTCCCAGCCGCTGAACGACTACGATCTTGAACATATCGAGCACTATATCGAAGTCATGCCCAAGAACCTCGGCGAGTATGCCAAGCGTCTCGGCACAATCACAGAACTCGCCGCCATCCGCAACAAGCTGACGAACATGGCAACGGGCACGGAGATCGCCGCCAAGCTCCTCGAAGATTGCGGAATCAAGACGCACCCGGATTTGAACTGCGCGAGCATGACCGAGGAGGGCATAAAGAAACACCTCCTGAACACGATCGACGCCATTCTCGACGGCTTTCTCAAAGCCTTCAACGAGATGAAGGACAAGAGCGTCGAGCTCTTCAGGTTCCTCGACAAGTTCGACGGCGTCTGCCTCGAGGCCAAGAGCGACAACGTTCAGGACTGGTTCATCAAGTCCTCCGGCGACATCAAGGAGGCGCGCTCGACGGAGAAGGACGACCTCGCCACAAGCGTCGCGGCGGAGTTCAAGGTCCTGGCCGACGAAGTGGAGGCGCCGTTCCGCGCCGAGGCGCGCCAGGCCTGCGAGGCCGAGGTGCGCGCGGCGTGCGAAAAAGCGGGGATTGTGGACAAGGTGAAGATCGAACAACGCATCAACGAGAGGGTCGAGGTGGAAATCGCG
This sequence comes from uncultured bacterium, assembly GCA_902761035.1. Classification (GTDB taxonomy): domain Bacteria; phylum Verrucomicrobiota; class Kiritimatiellia; order RFP12; family UBA1067; genus RUG572. Next base: position 1,418 of record CACWIW010000220.1, read on the forward strand.
AAAAAGGCCGATGAAATTGCCCCGCTCATCCACAAGAAGATCGAGGAAGACGGCAAATTTGCCCTCTACGAAAACCTTGTCGGCGCCAGACGTCCCGTCACCGTCATCTCCAAGAAGGAGGGCAGCGACATATGGAAGGTTACGACTTTCAAGGACAGCAACAACAAGCCCATCCTCAAGCCCGTCTCGGCTTTCGACATCGACAGGCAGTTCGAGAAGCTCGTGGCGATGTACAAGGAGGACGCCGTTTTGCTGAACAATATCGAAAAGGAGACGAAGACGACGCAAGTCAAGATGGGGAACCGCAAGGACCTCTTCGCGAAGGACGTCATCGACACCGCTTCGGATGTGTGCAAGGACGACAATGAGGTCGCAAAGTTCAGCCAGCGTGTGAAGAACCAGATGCGCTTAAAGCTCGACATCCCGGACGCCGAATTCAAGGATACCGTCAAGAAGGCGCTCGGCGACATCCTTGGTTGCAAGGGCCTCAATTTAGCGGAAACGGAGCAGAGGTTCGCCAATTTCGTCCGCAACTACGCCGACTCCTCGTACGCGGACCAGCACTCCGACATATCCCGACTCGCCAACCTCGTCGCCCGCCGGGTCGAGAACCTCAAGGCGTTCTACGATTCCTTCCTCGCCGATCTCGACGGCAAGGCCGGACGTTGCGCCCAGATGCTCAAGTTCGTCTACCAGGGCAAGAACAAGGTCGTTGACGTCAAGGAGGCGCAGAAGGCCATCGCGACGACGCTCCGCACCATGATCGAGCGCGTCAAGGCCGATCCCAACAGCCAGAAGAACATCTCGTGCAAGTCTAACCTCTTCAAAGTCATGTTCAACGGCCGCCTTTTCTCGGACGAGCTGACATACGACATGTCCCATCGCGCGGCCGGAGGGAAGGAAATGAAGCTGCACGATAACATGAGCATGCTCCTGAAACTCATCGGACATTATGGTAAAATAGATACCAAGACATTCATCCACAACAACGAACAGGAGGTGCAGGCATAATGGCTGGAACGTGCGAAGACGCCCTCGGCGCGCTTTCGGCGCGCCTTGGGCTGCCGCTTGAGTTCAAGGACGGTTCCTGCAGTTTCAACGTCGGCGGGCAGCCGTTTACGATAACAAACGACGACGAGCTGGACAGGCTCGTCGTTTCGGCGCTTGTTGCGGACGACCTGCCGGACGCGCCGTCGCGAAAGCTGATGACCGATCTTCTGGACCTCGGCTTCGGGATGATGCACGAGGGGCTGCCGGCCGTAGGGCGCGATCCCGAAACGGGCTTCATCGCGGCGTTCGCGGTCTATCCGTGCACGCGGCTTGTCGCGGCGGAATTCCCCGACTCGTTCACGAAGTTCGTGTCCTTCGCCGCGCGCCTCGCGGAGCGCCTCGATGCGGAGCGGGACGCGCCGCCGTCCGCTTCGTCCCCGGAATCGGACGACACCCATTACGACATGCTTTCAAGCGGATATTTTCATGTGTAACCTTTTCGTGTCTCGCGTGTATACAGGTTGAGAAGTTTAAAGTTGAAAGTTTAAAGTCAAGAAAGGAACAGAACAATGGCAGGACAGGTAAATGCAAACTACAGCGCGAACTACCAGAAGTTCGTCGATTTCGCGAACAAGGCGTACGCGCCGAACGGGAAAGGCGAGGACACGGTCGCGCGCTTCAAAGGAATGCCAGTCGGCGACTACAAGGGCGCGTTCGCGTCGTTCAGGCGCACGGCAGACATGAAGACCGCGAACGACCAGGTGCGCGACTTGTTCCGCAAGACGATCGCCGACATGTTCGGCGGCGAGAAGTTCATACCGGACATCGTGCGCGACAACATGAAGCTCGAGGACTTCGGTAAGGGCAAGCCGCTCACGGCGAGGCGTATCAATCTCGTGAAAATCGCCATAGACTCGCTCGGCGGCGGCAAGTTCAACGACCCTGCGAGCATCGGCAGGGCGACGGCGATGGGCTACGTGGCCTCCGAGCTGCCGAAACTCGCGCGCGTCGCGAACATCTACCAGCAGGCGACGGGATGCACGGACGCGGAGGCGGAGTCCGCCGCGCTCGATCCGAACTCGACCGCGCGCCGCCTCTTCGACTGCGGCGGACGCTTCACGCAGAGCGCGGAGAACTTCAAGAAGGGCCTCGCCCTTATGGATGACTTCCAGGGTTGGTTCGCCAATGTCTGCTCGGAGCTGGGCAACGGCCCGGGCGTGACCGCCAAGTACATGAACCCCTCCATAACCGGCATCTCCCACGCGCGCGGCGCCGAGAAGTTCATCTTCGACGAGATCGCCGTCAACGAAAACATTCCCCTCGAAGCCGAGGACAAGGAGTCGGTCTTCGGCATGGAGAGGAATCCTGCGGCCCGCTTCGCCCTGAGCAAAGTCGGCGACTCGCAGCACGCCACGCTGGCCCAGATGCCCCAGGCGCAGCGCGATCTTCTCTACGCGGTCAACGACCTCTTTCATCCCTTTGACCCCAACGGACAGCAAGGGACGGTGATCGGCCAGGGCGCAGTCTTCGTCGGGCGCGTCATTAAGCATGCCGACGAACTCGCCGCCCTCAAGGCCGCCGGCAATCTCACGCGCCAGACCGCCTTTGACGTGCTTTATTCCGACATCCCCGAAAAGGGCAATCGCGACGCCGAGGCCGCAAACCTCATCGAGGACATCCTCGTGGAGCGCCTGCCCGACAGCGGACAGATAGTCAGGGCCATCAACATGCTCGCGAGAACCGGCGCGTCCATAGACGAAGTGCTCAACGCGATGGAGAGGAACATCGCCCTTCCCTCGGCCCCCTACGTGTCCACCGTCACCAAGTCCCTTGTGTCCTTCGGCATGAACGGCGAGGGCGGCATCAAGGCCATGTGCGGCGACATCCACCGCCCATCGATGCCCACCTTCATCGCAACAGGCAAAGAGCCCGAAGGCGTCCGCAACAGCTACGTCTTCAAGTTCGCGGACGAAACGCTCGAATGCGTCTGCTCCTCCGAGGCGGACGCCAAGCCCGTGATGGATCGCATCTCCGCGAAGCTCCGCGAGCTATGCACGCCGGCGCACCCCAAGCAGCTCGACACGGTGGCCTATTCCCTCGGGCAGGGGCAGCTCGGCCAGCTCAAGTGCCTCGCCAAACACGGACTCTTCGTCAACGAGCATATCCCGGTCGAGTACACCATCTCGAAGAACCAGGAGACTGGAGCAATCTCCATCTTCATCAAGGAGCCGGAGAACTTCCCCGTCAAGTTCAACTGGACGGTCACCGTCAACGTAGACGGATCCATGACCTCCACCCCGATGCGTCTCGACCACGGCCAGTACGAGGCCAAGGCGATGACGTTCGCCGGCGAGATCGCCGACAAGCTGCCCGGGAAGAGCGAAGCCGCGGCCAAGAACATGATCAAGGACATGCTTGCGTATTGCGGCGACGATTTCGAGCTGAAGGACGTCGTCTCTCGGGCGATCCGCGGGCTTTGCATCACCGCCACCGCCAAGATACGCAAGCCCGACGAGATCAAGGCGCGCATCGACGCGATCCGCGCCAATCTCGAAGAAGTGCGCAAGGCGGCGGCAGGAAACGAGCGGATCGAAAAAGCCGGCATCAACCTCCTGTGGGGCATGAACGGCAAGAGCGTTCCGCCGGGATTGATCGGAAAAATGCTCAAGGCCGCTTCCGCCGAGAAGACCGGCGAGTTCTCCAAGCTCTCCGCGACATCGACGCCGCAGCAGATCACCAAGGCCGTCATCGACATGCGCGAGGCCGTGGAGAACGTGATACGCAACGCCTTCGTGAAGGATTATCTCGAGGGTGCCGACGAAATGGGGCCGGCGCGGGAATTCGCGTTCTCGGTGCTCGTCGCGAAGTACCCGGAAGCGCAGCTCAAGGGCGTGAAAGACGCGTTTCGCTCCGAGACGATGTCGAAACTTTTCACCGTCTTGGACGATCTCATGGGAAGCAATAGGCCTGTCGGCGCCAAGCCGGTCTCCAGAGTCATTTCCTCGTTTATACGCGAGCAGAGCATGACGCTGGAGCAGACGGCAATCCAGTACAAGAAGGCTGTCGGGAGTTTGCTGGGGCAGGAAGATGACGGTAGTATCAAACCGTTCAAAAGTCCGTTCGACAAGGCGGCCTTCGGCGACAAGGATATCCACGACCTCTTGATCCCGCTGGCCGAAAACGACGCCGCGGCCGAGCTCGACGCGGAGCGCATGAGTGAGTACATGCCCAGGGCGTTTCCGCGCGCCCAGTCCAACGCGGTCACCGCCTACGCCATAGCCGGCGAGGGCAACGCCAAGAAGGTGGACAAGCTCATCCAAATCGCGCTCTCGCACTGCGCCAAAAGCGAAGAAGCCGTCAACTACGTCGCCGCGAACATCGACAGGATTCTCGTCTCCGGCAACGGAACGCTTCGCACCCTTGAAGAGGTGCGTGGAATTTCCCTCGCCGTGGCCGCCAACTTCGCCGAACACGGCAATGCGGGCCATGTGCTGGACGATCTTGCCGGGAGCCACCGCATTGAGCCGTAACCTTTTGCGGCCTTCGCGTGTATAAATCGTGTAAAGCAGTGTCGTAAGGAGGCAACATGTCATTGAACGTTGAATCATTCCGCAGCCTGGTCAACCAGACGAATTTCGGGAACCGCGACATAATCGTCAGCGGCGAGGGCAAGAACGCGAC
>CACWIW010000221.1 GCA_902761035.1 uncultured bacterium
CCGAGGATGATCGGGAAACCCGTGCCCGTGAGCTTCACGCCGCGCGGGAAGTCGAAGATGCCGAGCCGCTCGCCGATCTGCGTGTGGTCGGGGATCGGGTAGGCGGGATCCTTCCATTCGCCGACGAGGCGCACGACCTTGTTGGACGAGGAGTCGAGCCCGGTGGGGATTTCGGGAGCGGGGATGTTGGGAATCATGAGGAGCGTCTCGCGGAGGTCCGTCTCGACCTGGGCGAGCTCGCGGTCGATCTCGGCAATGCGGTCGCCGATTGTGCGCATCTTCTCCTTCGCGGCGGAGACGTCCTGCCCCGCCTTCGCGGCGGCACCGATTTCCTTCGACGCGCTGTTGCGCTGCTGCTTGAGCGATTCTGTCTCGCCGATGAGCGCACGGCGCTTCGCGTCGAGGTCGCGCGCGCGGGCGACTTTCTCCTGTTCCACGCCGCGCCGCGCGAGCTGGTCGGCGGTGGCGTCGAATTCTTCCCTGATTCTCTTGATGTCAATCATGATTGATTCCTTCTTTGCGAGAGACGCGTATTATACCACAATCCGATTCGGATTACCAACGCCCGCGGCAGATTTCACGCTTATCTCGTCTTTTTCGGGATGAGTTATCCTGAAATCGCGTCATACCTTTGAAAACATTGGCTCAAAAATATTTCATTGCATGAACCGACCCACACTCATGCACGAAGCCTCTTTTTTGATATACTATTGCCCGTCAGGACAGGAGGTACATCAATCAGATGGCGAATGAAAGACTGACGGAAGATATCGTACGGACACATTTCAGAGAATATCCGCTCTTCAAGTTGATACGGCTTGAGGAACAGCGGTTGTACAGTCGCAGAGTGTCCCGTCTCCTGAAGTCCGCTTCCAAGACTGGCGGGAAGGGTCCGGGACTGCCGGAGTTACTGATTCAGAAGGCCATCGAGCTGAACGAGGAGTACAACAACTACTCCATCTCTGTACGCTCATCCGCCAGGAGAAATACCGCTACAACTACGGACGCAAGTGGCACGCGGAGAAGATGCATGAATCCGTCATTCGGTTGCCCGCTCGCAAGGGCGCGCCGGATTGGGAGTGGATGGAGTACTTCGTGAAGGGGTTGTCCTACAGCGCGAATTTTTGAGAGTGGAGGTCGGTAAGAAGGATGGTTGGAATCTCAAAACTATACTGTGGCACGGTTGAGGCGTCGGACCGTCTGCGCTACCGCGCGGGCGCGCATCGGCGTCCCGTGGTGGTGTGGAACTGCACGCCCGCGTGCAACCTCGCCTGTTCACACTGCTATGCCGCCACGTCGGGCGCGCAGAAGGTGCTCACGACCGAGCAGGCGCTCGCGGTGATCGACGACCTCGCGGCGTTCGGCGTGCCGGTGCTGCTCTTCTCCGGCGGCGAGCCGTTCGCGCGCCCGGACATCCGCACGCTCGCTGCCCACGCGAAGGAACGTGGGTTGCGCGTTACGTTCTCCACGAACGGCACGCTCATCGACGACGACTGGGCGGACTGGATCCGCGACCTCGGCGTCGCCTACGTGGGCATCTCCATTGACGGCACGGAGGCAATCCACGACGCTTTCCGCCGCCATCCCGGCGCGTACCAGCTGTCGCTCGCCGCCATCCGCCGCCTGCGCGACCGCGGCGTGAAGGTGGGCCTGCGCGTGACGATGACGCGCGACAACGTGCGCGCCATCCCTGCCATCTTCGACCTCATGCGTGCCGAACGCGTGCCGCGCATCTGCCTTTACCACCTCGTCTATACGGGACGCGGACAGGAAATCGCCGCCACCGACCTCGACCACGCCGAGGCGCGCGCCGCGCTGGATACGATCGTCGCCGAGACGAAGGCCTGCTTCGACGCGGGTTTCCCCGTGGAGGTGCTCACCGTGGACAACCCCTGCGACGGCATCGCCCTCTATCTGAAGATGAAGGCGGAAAACCATCCCAACGCCGCTGCCGCGCTCGAGCTGCTCACGCTCAACGGCGGCAACTCGTCAGGCGAGGGAATCGGCTGCATCTCGTGGGACGGCACGGTCTACCCTGACCAGTTCTGGCGCAACCATCCTGTCGGCAACGTGCTGGAGAAGCCGTTTTCGGAAATCTGGGGCAACCCGCCGCCCGGTTCGCTCCTTGAACAGCTCCGCCGCAAGAAGGAATTCGTGAAGGGGTGTTGCCGCACGTGTCGCTGGCTCGACCTCTGCGGCGGCAACTTCCGCGCGCGCGGCGAGGCCGTGACGGGCGACATCTGGGGTGAGGACCCCACCTGCTATTTGACTGACAACGAACGAAGGAGCGAATGAAATGGGGAATCTAATCGGTGTGGCAGTGTCATGCCTCGTGCAGGCGGCGAAAATCGCGCTTGACGTGATCACCCACGGCGCCGGGATCGTTGGAAGCATTGCTTCCTGATTAACCCGGACCAACGGTGTTACTCGGGCAGAACGGACGGATCGGGCAGCCCTGGCAGTCGGGGTTGCGCGGGAAGCAGCGCGTCTGCCCGAACGATACTAGGTGCGAGTTCCACGTCTTCCAGTAGCGGACGGGGAGAATCCTGCGCAGTTCCATTTCAGTTTCGAGCGGCGTTTTTGTGCGGATTAAGCCGAGCCGGTTCGTGATGCGGTGGACGTGCACGTCCACGCAGATGGCCGGCAGGTTGAAGCCAACGGCGACGGTGAGGTTAGCCGTCTTGCGTCCCACGCCTGGCAGCTCGCAAAGTTCCTCAACCGTGTGCGGCAGCACTCCGTCAAAGCGCTCGCGTAGGACCTTCGGCAGGGCGTGCAAGTGACGGGCCTTGTCGTGGTAGAAACCGACGGGGAAAATGAGTTTCTCAAGTTCGGGCACGGGGATTGCCTCCAGTGCGTCAGGCGTGGCCGTGCCGCCCATGCGCGAGAAGAGACGCTTCACGGCGCCGGCCGTGCACTGGTCCTTCGTGCGGGCTGAGAGGATTGTCCCCACGAGAACACAGAAGGGGTCATGTGTCTGCGCCTCGATCAACTCGATGATGGGCGCGGCGTGCGCCTTGAATTCCTTCTTTAGGAGGCTGTTCACCTTGGGGACATCTTCAAGCGTCATTTCGGCCACTCTTTCGTTCGTTTTTTTCTCATGCGCCCCATTATACCACATTTGCTGAATCCCGCGCTTGAACGCGAGGGGCTTTTTTTATATAATATTCGCTTTTAGCGGAAATCCGCCCATTTCTAAGGCGGTAGAAAGACCGAGACAGACATGAAAACCATGACCGACGCCAACCTGGCAGTCGCACGTGTTGCATACTCATGCAGCGACGTGGCGTTTATCTATCCCATTACCCCCTCGTCCCCGATGGGCGAGAAGGCCGACGAGTACATGGCCGCAAAGCGCCCGAACATTTGGGGCGCGGTTCCCGAAGTGGTGGAGATGCAGAGCGAAGGTGGCGCGGCAGGTGCCGTACACGGTGCGGTTTCCGCCGGTGCGGTGGCGAGCACGTTCACCTCGTCGCAGGGTCTTTTGCTGATGATCCCGAATCTCTATCGCGTGGCGGGCGAACTGCTCCCCGCCGTCTTCCACGTGGCCGCCCGCGCCCTCGCCGTACACGGCACGTGCATCTTCGGCGACCATTCGGACGTGATGGCGTGCCGCCAGACGGGCATCGCAATGGTCGCCTCCTCGGGCGTGCAGGAGTCGCAGGACCTCGCGCTCATCTCCCATGCGGCGACGCTTGAGTCGCGTGTGCCGTTCATGCATTTCTTCGACGGCTTCCGCACGTCTCACGAGGTACAGAAGATCGACCAGGTGGACACGGCGACAATCCGCGCGATGATCGACGACCGCTTCGTCTCCGAACAGCGCGCGCGCGGACTCTCCCCCGAACACCCGATCATCCGCGGCACCGTGCAGAACTCGGACGTGTATTTCCAGGGGCGCGAGGCGTCCAACCGCTTCTACGACGAACTGCCCGGCATCGTGCAGCGCACTATGGACCATTTCGCCGAGCTCACCGGCCGCGCCTATCACCTCTTCGACTACCATGGCGCGCCGGACGCCGAGCGCGTGATCGTGGTGATGGGCTCCGGCTCCGAGACCGTCCGCGAGACCGTGGACGCGCTCGTGGAGGCGGGCGAGAAGGTGGGCGTGGTGACGGTGCGGCTATACCGTCCGTTCGACGCCTCCGCGCTCGTCGCCGCGTTGCCCGCGACAGTCCGCGCGATCACTGTACTTGACCGCACGAAGGAGTGCGGCAGCGAGGGCGAGCCGCTCTACCTCGACGTGCTCGGCGCGGTGGACCGCGCGTGCCGCACGGGGACAGCTAAGTTCAAACGCCCGGCGATCTACGCCGCGCGCTACGGACTCGGCGGCAAGGAGTTCGCCCCGGGCCATGTGAAGGCCGCGTTCGACAACATGGACGCGAAGGCGCCGCTCGACGGCTACGCGCTTGGCGTGGACGACGACGTGACCGGTCGCTCGCTCCCGCCCGCGAAGGACTACCACATCGTCCACCCCGCCCGCCACGAATGCGTGTTCTGGGGCCTCGGCTCCGACGGCACGGTGGGCGCGAACAAGAACTCGATCAAGATCATCGGCGCGCACACCGACTTCTACGCGCAGGGCTACTTCGTCTATGACTCGAAGAAGGCGGGCGGCCTCACCGTGTCGCACCTCCGCTTCGGCCCCGCGCCGATCCTGAGTCCGTACCTCTGCGAGTCGCCGCTCTTCATCGCGTGCCACAACTTCTCGTTCCTCCAGAAGTACGACATGCTCTCGAACGCCCGCGAGGGGGCCACGTTCCTGCTCGCCTCGCCGTACGGTCCGCTGGAGACGTGGGCGCACCTGCCCGCCGAGACGGCGAAGGAGATCGTCGAGAAGAAGATCAACTTCTACGTGATCGACGCGGCGAAGATCGCCCGCGAGAACGGCATGGGTACGCGCATCAACACCGTCATGCAGGCCGCGTTCTTCCGCATTTCCGGCATCCTGCCGGCGGACGAGGCGGTCGGCTACCTCAAGGCCGCCGCCGAGGAGACGTATGCCTCGAAGGGCGACGCCGTGGTGCGCAAGAACATCGCCTGCATCGAGGCGGCGGCGGCCGGCATCCACAAGGTGCCCGTGCCCGAGACCGTGACAGACCTGCCGTCGCGTCCGCCCGTTGTCGATCCTGCCGCGCCGGAGTTCGTGCGCGAGGTGACGGCGAAGATGATTGCGCAGAAGGGCGACGAGCTGCCCGTCTCGAAGATTCCCGTGGACGGCGTGTGGCCCGTTGCGACCACGCAGTGGGAGAAGCGCGGCGTGGCGGCGGACGTGCCCGTGTGGAATCCCGCCGCGTGCGTGCAGTGCGGACGCTGCGCCGGGGCGTGTCCGCACGCCGCGCTGCGTCTCAAGGCATTCCGCGAAGAGGCGCTCGAGGGCGCGCCGGCCGGTTTCCGTTCGGCGGACGCGAAGTCGCCCGCCTATCGCCGCCACGGCGGCAAGTTCACGGTGCAGTGCTCCACCGAGGACTGCACGGGATGTGGACTCTGCGTGGCGAACTGCCCGGCGGCTGCACGCGGCGCGCTCGAGATGCAGCCGCACGAGGAGAAGAACCGCGACCGCGACCTCGCGATGTGGAAGTTCTTCCTCACGATCCCGGAGGCGGACGCCACGAAGCTCGACATGTCGAACTACAACGACGTGCAGCTCAAGAAGCCGCTCTTCGAGTTCTGCGGCGCGTGCGCCGGATGCGGCGAGGCGCCGTACATCCGCCTCCTCACGCAGATCTGCGGCGAGCGCCTCGTGGTGGCGAACGCGACGGGCTGCTCGAGCGTCTACGCCGGCAACCTGCCCACCGCGCCGTACTGCACGCGTGCGGACGGACGCGGTGTCGCGTGGGGCAACTCGCTCTTCGAGGACAACGCCGAGTACGGCCTCGGCATGCGCGTCACTTGCGACAACCTCGAGGCGCGCGCCCGCGCCGAGGCGGCGAAGCTCATGCTCGACCGCGACGACGCGTGAGCGGCATCGACCAGGCGACGCCGCGCGGCGTGGAGGACATGCGCGCTGCCGTGGAGCAGCTCAAGAAGTCGCTCGCCGGGCGCACCGACGCGCGCGCCGTCTCGATGCTCGCCAACGCCGACTGGCTCATCCGCAAGAGCGTATGGCTCATCGGCGGCGACGGCTGGGCGTACGACATCGGGTTCGGCGGACTCGACCACGCGCTCGCGAGCGGACGCAACATCAAGGCGCTCGTCCTCGACAGCGAAGTGTACTCCAACACGGGCGGACAGGCCTCGAAGGCAACGCCGATGGGCGCGGTGGCGAAGTTCGCCGCCGGGGGACGTCCCACGATGAAGAAGAACCTCGGCGGCATCATCCTCACGTACCGCGACGTGTACGTGGCGCAGATTTCGCTCGGCGCGAACCCGCAGGCTGCCGCGAAGGCGCTTGCGGAGGCGGACGCCTACGACGGCCCCGCGCTCGTGATCGCCTACTCGCACTGCGTGGCGCACGGCATCGACATGGCGCAGGGCTTCGAGCGGCAGAAGACAGCCGTGGAGACGGGGCACTTCCCGCTCTTCCGCTATGATCCCTCGCGCAGCGCAAAGGGCTTCTCCGCGCTCGAGCTCGACTCCAAGCCGCCGTCGAAGTCGTTTGCGGCCACGGCGTCCGAGGAAAACCGCTTCAAACTTCTCCTCAAGCGCAATCCCGAACACGCCGTGGAGATGCTCTCGAAGGCCGAGAGATTCTACCGCAACTACTACGACCGTCTTGAGGACCTCACCACATGTAACTGGTGACGGACGCCCAAAAGCGGTTACGGCCTTCTTGACCTTCAACTTTCTGAATTCCCCGCTTGCGCTGGGCGGGGGAATTGGCATGCTATTTCCGTATTGCCTCCCAAAGGCGAGGTCATACCCTCGCTGTAGGGGCATCCAACCCTAATCGTAGGCAGGTCGTTCCCTAATCGTAGGCAGGTAGCTCTCCCAATGTGGCTCAATAATCCCCTCGCCGTGGCTCAAAAATTCCCTCGCCCTGGTTCATAATTCCCCTCGCCGTGGCTCAAAAATCCCCCTGTCATAGTGGCCCGGCCAACAACGGGCGAGACCGCGCTTATCGCGGCAGAATGGTAGGGCGCGATCACCGAGCGCGCCGGAATTGCGGGCCGCCCGGCGGTCGCCCCGCGACCGCCGCAGCGGGAGCCAGTGGTGGGGTGAGGCGTCCCGCCGAGCCGGGTGGGGCGAGCCCTCCGGGCGAGCCGCAATTCTCCCAAAAACCACGTTCCGCACCATAATCTCACGCCAAATTCCCGCCATTTCACCTATTGCGATATGTGACGTGCCGCGCACGCACCCGCCGCCGACGAGGTGGTGTGCGTGCGTGGACGTGAGACGCGAGACGAGAGACGAGCCGAGACGTGAGACGATGAGACGGTGGCGAAGCCGCATTGCCTCTTAGTCTCACGTCTTCTAGTCTCCGCTCGCGTCTATCGTCTCGCGTCTATCGTCAACCTCTGCGCCCCCCGTGCGCAAAACTTCAATTTTCAAAATCCCCACTTGTTATGGGCGGGGGAATGTGGTATCATAGTAACGTCTTTTTGCTGGGGCTATGCCCTTGGACTGAAA
>CACWIW010000222.1 GCA_902761035.1 uncultured bacterium
TCGTTCTCAAGCGTGCCGTCGTCGAACGCGCGCACGATGCGGATCATCAGCTCGCGGCGGATGAAAGTCGATCCGTTCAGCATGTCAGGCGGCCCCTCCGACCAGCTCCTCGATACGCGCGAGGACCTTCTCGTTCGTCGCCTGCGCCATGATCTCCTCGCCGTTGAAGCGCACGTACGGCGCGCCGCCGAGGTTCTCCTTCTCGCACAGCTCAAGGCACGTGCGCACCTCGACCTCGACCTTGTCGCGGAACTCGGCGGGAATCTCGTCCTCAATCGACATGAGGTTCGCCGCCCCCAGCAGATAGCAGGCGGTTCCGCAGCATATTTCAACCTTAATTTTGTCCATGGACTTCTCCTAGTCTGTGACTGACGGCGAATAGTATACCATATCGCGCCAATCGGTTCTACCTCGCGCCAATCGGTTCTACCTCCGGCATGGCGGTCGGGCCAACATCCCTGCGGCCGACCACGGACTTCCTTCGCGCCAATCGGTTCTACCTCCGGCATGGCGGTCGGGCCAACATCCCTGCGGCCGACCACGGACTTCCTCCTCCTCTGGATAAGGAGCCGCTTCGCGAACTTGGTGGGGATATTCCCCTTGTGCTTCACGAATGAGCCATTTTCAGAAATGGCACGAATGGACACTTATGTTCGTTTCGTGCCATTTCCATGTTGACGCCAGATGAAGCAAAATGATATACTTCTTCCCGCAAGACAAAGGATACAAATCATGTTTCTAGGCAGAGAACAGGAATTGCGGTCTCTCGGAGAGCTGCTTGAAAAACCGACTTCGTCGCTGGTCGCGTGTCGCGGAAGGCGCCGCATTGGGAAATCGACGCTTTTCAAGGAGTTCGCCCGCAGGGAGAACCTGCATTTCATCATGATTGAGGGGCTGGGACCGCGAAAGGGCCAGACGGACGCCGACCAGTTGCGGAATTTCGGTGAACGCCTCATGGCTCAGACGAAAGGACGCTCGCAACGTCTTCCCGCGACTTGGATGGAGGCGTTTCAGAAACTCGGCGAACGCCTCCCCAAACAGGAACGGACGCTTGTCCTTCTTGACGAGATATCCTGGATGGGCCGATACAACCCAGACTTTCCCGGATTCCTCAAGAACGGTTGGGACGACTACCTGAAACCACATGACAACCTGATACTCGCCGTCTGCGGATCCGTGTCGGCGTGGATCAGGGAGAACCTTCTAGACAGCGCGACGTTCGGCGGACGTTTTTCAAGGGACATCGTCCTAAGGGAACTGCCGCTCAATCTCTGCGCCCGATTCTGGGGAGAGCGCCGGAGCGATTTGCAGACCCGCGACTTGCTCGACGTATTGTCGGTCACGGGTGGCGTTCCTCGGTATCTGGAAGAGATCAATCCCTCCCTTTCGGCATCGGAGAACGTGAGAAGGATGTGCTTTACTCCCGACGGCCCGCTCTTCAAGGACTTCTCGGCCCTGTTCAGCGAGGTCTTCGGCGACAACGCGAAGGTCAAGGGGGACATCCTGCGCACATTGACCGGGAAGTCGCTGACCTTGTGCGAGATTTCCGATGCGCTTGGTGTTGAACGCGGAGGATCGCTCAGCGACAACCTCGATGAATTGGCCGAGGCGGGTTTCATCGCGAAGGACTCCGTTCTCAATCCAAAGACGTGGAAAAAGTCGCGGACTGCCCGATACCGCCTTTGCGACAACTACGCGCGCTTCTACCTCAAGTACATCGAACCCAACCTCGACGAGATAAAAGACGGCAAATTCGAGTTCGAGCAGATTCCAGAACTCAAGAACTGGCAGACGATCATGGGACTCGCGTTCGAGAACCTAGTCCTGAACCACGTTCTCGACTTCAAGGAGTCCCTTCACCTTGGCGGCGCGCAGATACGCGCAGCGGCTCCCTTCCTCAAGTCGGGGAAGGACGGCGTACAGATCGACCTCCTCATCCAGACCGACGAGGCGATGTACATTGTGGAAGTCAAGCGGCGCAGGACTATCGACGCGGGGATCATCGATGACGTCAAGAAGAAACTACGCGCCATCCGCAAACCACGCGGCGTGTCAATCCGCAAAGGCGTAATCTACGAGGGCGAACTTTCGCCCGCAGTAAGAAGAAGCGGCTACTTCGACGCGCTCGTGGACATTGACAGACTCCTCCGCGACTGACTCCCAGTCCGATCACCTGCCCACTATACACCCGCTACCGCTTCGCCGCCGCGACGCGCTTCACGATCTCGGCCACGGCCTTCCACTTCTTCCGGATGACGGGCCATTTCGCGAACTTGGCGGGAATCTTGCCCTTGTGCTTCACGAATGAGCCATTTTCAGAAATGGCACGAATGGACACTTATGTGCGTTTCGTGCCATTTTCAAAACAGCCGAATAATGTACATTGTGGAAGTCAAGCGGCGCAAGACAATCGACGCGGGGATCAACGATGACGTCAAGAAGAAGCGGCTGTTAAAAGCAGAGCCGATTTGCTGGGATGACGAAATCGAAGAAGCGATCAGCCTCCACGCGCGGCGATAGCCGACCATCATAGACAAGCGCAGTCCGTAACGATAGGTTCTTGTCGTAGGCGAGTCGCTTCACCTTCTCTGAGACTTCGTCAACTACTTCGTATCCAATCTCCTTGCACCGCTTGATTTCAACGGCGATCAACGTGCGCTGGGTCTGTATGAGGAGATCTATCTGGCATCCGCGATGGCGTTTCGTCGGCGTTTGAACGTACGGGAACGCCGAGAGGACAAGGGACTTGTCTATTCCCAGATGCGGAAACAGGTCATTGATGTGGTTGAGGATAAGATTCTCGAACTGAAAGCCGTAGAATGCTTGCAGCCCTGGAAGCTGCTCGACGGACGAGAATTCAAGCAGTCCGCGACGAATCGCCTCGCAGCGCGGCTCGATGTAATGCAGGTAGAACCGAACATAGTTGTCGCAGACACGGAAACGCGCACGCCGGACCAGCTTGCCCGTCAAGGGATTCAATCCGTCATCGCGCATGACATATCCGGCCCTGCACAGATCTTCAAGCGTCTTTGAATACGCCCCGCAGACCCGCGACTTTTCCTTTTCCGCGACCTCCGCAACTGTTCTCGGTCGGCTGACGAGTTCCCGCAGAATCCGTCCGCGTGCCTTTGCCTTCCGCCCAAACACCTGGCTGAATGTCTCGTCGAATTCACGAAACAAGATGCCATTCGGCATGAAGCACATCTGTCTGACGTTCTCGTCAACCGACAGCGAAGGCCGAACCTCCTCAAGATATTTAGGAACGCCGCCCGTCACGGAAAGCATGTCCAGCTTCTCCCGCGTCGACATTCGTTCCGCACATGAACCCCACATCTGCACGGAATCGCGGATGGAGAGCTCCTTCAACTCAATGTCAAGCGAGTTTCGCCCCACAAAACCCGTACTGTTCAAGATGTTTTCAACAATCCAAGCCGAAACGCTTCCACACAAGACAAAGATCAAGTTGGCGTGCTTGCGCAGCCGTTTGTCCCATGCCTCCTTCAAATATCCGGCGAAATCAAGATTCCAGCCGCCCATCCAGGAAATTTCGTCGAGCAGGACAACAGTCCGCCCTGCTCCGGAAAGCAAGCCGTTCAATTGGGAAAACGCAAGCGACCATGTTTCGCTTTCCTCGGTTGGCCGCATCGCGTATTCTGCGACCTTCTCGCAAAACCGTTTCCGCTGGATTGCGTCCGTCATCCGCTTGTGCGGTGCCAATCCCTCAATTGAGATAAACCTCGCCCCCGACCGCAAGGCAAACTCTTCAATCAGCGTGGACTTCCCGATTCGGCGCCGACCGCGACAAGTGACAAGAACACCAGAATCACGCCCCCAAAGCGCATCCAAAAGCTTCAATTGCTCTTCTCTGCCAATAAACATCGCCTTCATCCTTCTCCGTTGTTCAAGATGGGCATATCATATCACATTTCGTGCGAATCGGCAACGGTAATTTTACTTGAATCTGGAGAATGTCATTTTCAAGTATGTTTAAATGCCTATAACGACTTAGACCTTACTTGAAAATGACATCCGCTACTTTCAAGTAGTTTTACAATTGATAGGGCATCCTCAAATCTCATGTCCGTGTTACCAGGGCTTTATCGGCACGTTTGCTGCAATCAACCGCGAAACGTCATGTTGCCCCAGTTCGCGCGGAACAAACACGATCGGCGCGCCCAGCGGGCGTAGGTCTTGTGGCCCTCTAACATGGTGATCAAGCACCTATGACCACAGTACTGATATCGGCACTGCCTGCATTCCGTCCCCAAGCGCGCCCCGAATTTCGAATCCCGAGGATTTGTCTATTACGTTTCCGAGGATTTGCGTATTAGGATTGCGATCATTTGCCTAATAACGTTTGATTCCAAATCGCCCTCCTGATCCAGACCTGCACGCCGCCGCAACGCGCTTCACGATCTCGGCCACGGCCTTCCACTTCTTCCGGATACCGGGCCGCTTCGCGAACTTCGCGGGAATCTTTCCGAATGACAGAGTAGGGCCAAAATCTAACGTCTCATCAACGTCCTACCGTAGTCGCAGTTCCCGCAGCTGTACCATTCGCGTTGTAGTAATAGGTCGTGTTGCCCATCCGAGTGGCCCTTCCCGCCGCCGTGCCGTTCGCGTTGTAGTAGTAGGTCGTGTTGCCCATCGTCGTGGCCCGTCCCGCCGCCGTGCCGTTCGCGTTGTAGTGGTAGGTCGTGTTACCCATCGTCGTGGCCCTTCCCGCCGCCGTGCCGTTCGCGTTGTAATGGTAGGTCGTGTTGCCCATCGTTGTGGCCCTTCCCGCCGCCGTGCCATTCGCGTTGTTGAAGTAGGTCGTGTTGCCCATCCTGTTGGCAGTTCCCCAAGATGCGCCATTTGCGCCCCGGTATTGCGTCCATTGCGCCTCCGCCATGTTCGCCCAGGCGGCAAGGGCAACAGTCACCATGATTCGGATTGTCGTTGTTCGTTTCATTTCAATTTCCTCTTTAGGTTATTGGCTCTCTTGAGATTTTCTCACGTGGCAAAAGTATATCAAATCTGCCGAACTTTCGACAGAGGGCGGATAACAATGTACAAAAATGCAACTGCTACCGCTTCGCCGCCGCGACGTGCTTCACGATCTCGGCCACGGCCTTCCATTTCTTTCGGATGACGGGCCGTTTCGCGAGAATCGGCCCCCTACTTGTTCATCGCAACAAAATCTTACATAGCTTCCTTTTGTAATTTCTCCAAAATCTTGGCGGATCGTTCGTGTCCCAACGAGGCCGCCCGCTTGAACCATTTCGCCGCTTCGGCAATGTCCTTCTTCACCCCTGTCCCTTCCAAGTAGCAGGTCCCAAGATTGAACATTGCGCCAGCTTCGCCTTGCTCAGCGGCCTTACGGTACAATGTGACTGCCTCTTTCTGGTTTTTATTGCAACCCTCGCCGAAGAACAAACACCGGCCAAGGTTTTGTTGTGCTTCAGGATTTCCTTGCTCGGCGGCTTTCTGGAACCATGCGACTGCCTGTTCGGGAGCCTTGGCAACGCCAGAACCAGTAAGAAGCGCGAATCCCAAGAAGGTCTGTGCCCCAGGATGTCCTTGCTCGGCGGCCTTGCGATACCATTCCACAGCCTTCTCGGAATCTGGTTCTCCAGCATAACCGCACTCATGTACAACCCCATGTAGAACTGCGCGGAAGCGTTGCCCTTCTCCGCTTTCTTGCGGTACTCATCAGAAAGCGACTGCAGTTTCTCCGTTGCGGGATCCCACCCCAGTTCATGGCTTCGTCTCCACAAATCGAACGCCCGCCAATCGTCTTTCGCGACTCCCTGTCCATGTTCGTATGCCGTTCCAAGCCAAAGCATGGCTCGATACTCTGCCTCTTGGGTGGAATCCGAAAAACAAGTGCGCCTGAAACGGGAGGCAGCCTAGCGGCATAGCCTCTGTTTCAGGCGCGATTTGCTATCATGTCCT
>CACWIW010000223.1 GCA_902761035.1 uncultured bacterium
ATCCTCGCCGGACGCAAGATCGACGTCATCGCCTGCGAGCCGTGGCCGGTGGAGCGTCCCGCCAACCCGACGGCGCGCAACTACGCGAAGAGCTGCGGCGTGACGGACGCCGTGCTGACGGAGGCGACGTCGAAGATCCCCGGCTTCAAGCTCGACGCGAAGCAGATCAACGGCATCGACCGCAAGACGTGCGCGATGGTGAAGCTGTACGCCGCCGGGAAGATGCCTGTGAACTTCCTCGAGGTGATGGCGTGTCCGGGTGGCTGCCAGAATGGCCCCTGCTCGCTGGCCTGACAGTGTGGGAAAATTGGCTTACAGCTGGTTCCGCCAGGCGCGCGGGGAGACGCCGGTCGCGTCGCGGAAGGTGTTGGCGAAGTGCGACGGACTGCAGTAGCCGGTTTCGGCGGCGATGGCGGCGACGGACATGTTCGTCGTCTCCAGCAGGAGCTTGGCGCGCGCGAATCGCTGACGGCGGATCTCTTCGCCGACCGAATGGCAGAGGTGCTCGCGGAAGAGTGTGTCGAGGACCGGTCGCCTAATGCCGAGGGCGTCGGCGATCTGCGGCGACCCGATCGGCTGCGCCAGTCTCTTCGAGATGAACTCCATCGCCTTGCGGACCGTCGGGTCGGAGACGGCGATGACTTCCGTTGAGCGACGCACGATGACGCCGAGCGGCGGGACGAGGATCGGCTTTTTCGGCGGACGCTGGCCCGACATCAGCCTGTCGAGAAGGGCGGCCGCCTCATATCCGCCACGCTCCAGGTTCTGGTCGATGGAGGAAAGCGGCACGGACTGGTTCTCGCAGATCGTCCTGTTGTCGCCGATGGTGAGGATCGCGAGTTCCTCGGGAACGGAAATGTCCAGCTCCAGCGCCGCGTTGAGCAGGCGCGCGCCGTCCGCCTCGTCGTAGGTGAGCGCGGCAAGCGGCTTTGGCGCCGCGGCGAATGCGCCGCGCAGCCATTTCGTGAATGACGACCAGTCGTTCTGCCGCGACGTGGGGAGGCTTTCCGCGAGGACCCACTTCAACGGCGTGCGTTCCAGTCCTTCCTGAAGACCCTTGAAGCGCATTGCGTGTACCGCGCCCCATCCGACCGAGAACCAGACGGCGTTGCGGAAGTTCCGCTCCCTGAAGTGCTCGGCGGCGAGGCGTCCGATCGCCGTGTGGTCGGAGGTGACGCGCGGCACGGCGACGTCCGGGCGGGATATCGTGAGGTCCACGACCGGAACGCCGCGCTTCATGAGGCGCGAGATACAGGAAAACGTCACCGGGTCGGACCGGATGGTCGCGATCACGCCGTCGCCGTTCCAGGCGAGCGGATGGTAGCCGAGCCGGTCCTGGATCATCAGGTTCCAGTCGTGCTCGCGTGCATAGCGCGCGATGCCTTCCGTCCGGGGAAAGCTCATCGGGCTGACCATCACAAGTACGTTTTTGCGTTTCATGGACGCTATTATACGACAGGCGGCCGTCGTTGGCAAGCAAAATGGCAGATGCAAGTTTTTGAGATGAATATGCAATTTCCACATTCGGGTGAATTTGGTATACTTCATTCGCAAACTCAAACAAAGGAGTGTCTATGAAGCTCAGAGACTGCATCAAGTCCGTGTTCATGTACGGTTCGGCGAGCATCGTCGCCGCGTTTGCCCCTTCGGCGGCAAACGCCGCGCTGAAGTACGAACCGTCGAACTACGCCGCGCAGGACAATCTTGTCGTGAACTTTGACGGAATCCGCAACGCCGGCCTCCTGAAGGCGCACGACGACTCTGCCGAGACATGGAAGAACATCGGCCGCATCGCGAATGACGCCGGGTTCACGGCAAAGAGCGGCGATGCGAGTGCGTGGGCGGCGGACGGATACCACTTCGTCGGCGGCGCATACGGCAAGATGCGGTTCAAGCAGAACCTCGGCAACAACATGACGATCCAAGTCGTAGCCGACGTGAAGGGGAGCGAGAACGCCTCCAAATGGCCGACGTTCTTCGGCTGCTCTGAAGACTGGTCCAACATCTACTTCAGCGACAAGGGCAAGGGAATTATCCACTTCAAGGCGGATGTCGTCACAGGGCTTACCTCATCAAACGGTTCCCGTGCCAACGTGACGTGCGGCGCCAATGTCAAATATCTCAACGCCGCGCTGGAATCCTCCAACCACAAGCAGATCATCACGACTGCCGATTCCTTCCCAACGGCGGACTGGAGGACTGGCAGCGGCGGAACCCAATCTGCTCCCGGTAGCCTGAACTGGTTCTTCGGCGGTTGCGGCACGACCCAGGATTATCTCGACAACCGCTATCTCGTCGGCACGATCAAGGCGATTCGCGTGTACAACAAAGTGTTGTCGGATGCGGAACTCGCCGCGAACCGCGCCATTGACGAAGCGCGCTTCTTCGCCGGCATCCCCGTGACGAATGTCGTCGTGGCGACCGCCGTCGCCGGCTTGGAGGGCAACGAAGGCTCCGGCGTATACGCCTACGACGAGGACGGCTACACCTTCTCCGCGCCGCAGAAGGCAAGCCTCGACGGCACGGTCTACTGCTGTGCCGGCTACACGCTTGAAACCTGGAACGGCACCGCTTGGAGTACGCCGGTCTCCCACGCTTCCTGCTCCTACACCGCCACCGACACCACCGCCAAGGTCCGCCTCACGTGGCAGTGGCAGCGTGCGCACGCCGACGTGCCCGTCGCCCTCGACCCGCTCTTCGACGATTACGTCACCGAGGGACTTGTCCTGCACCTCGACGGCATCCGCAACGTCGGCGCGGACAAGCCGCACGACTGGTCCTCTTCGCAGTGGATCGACCTCGTGAACGGCAACGTCGCAAGCATCCAGCACGATGAGGACGACGCCAGCGTATGGCGGAATGACGGCTACTATTTCGGCGGCCAGTCCTTCGCGCAGTTCGTCAACGCGCTCTCCGGCCTCACCAACACCGTGACTGTCCAGGTCGTTTGCGACACGACCACGAATGCGCTCCAGACGCTGAAGACGTCCGCAAATCCGTACGTGCTTTGGCCAAACCTCATCGGCACGGGCGACAACGACCAGCTGAATCTCTACTACGACATGAACGCCGCTACACGTGGCCGTCTCACCTTCAAGAACGCAAATGGCGGAAACACAACCTTGTCCAATGGTGCGGACAAGGACGCCTGGGAAGGCCGCTACGTGACGGCCGTCCGCAACGGAACAAAGAACTACATTCTCCAGACGACGGCGATCGCCGATGCCGTGCAGACCAGCACAGACAAAGGTAACATCAGTGCGAACACGTTTCGCGTCGGAAGCGCGGGCAGCACGCTGAACTTGCGTCAGCAGCGCTGGTTCATCGGAACGATCAAGGCCGTGCGCATCTACGACCGCGTGCTGACGGACGAAGAGCTTGCGCAGAATCGCGCAATCGACGAGGCGCGTTTCTTCGGCGGGCCGCTCCCGACCGAGAACGTCGTTGTGGCTTCGTCCGTGCGTGGCATTGAGGGCAACGAACCGGAAGGAACCTACGTGCTTCCCGCCGGCGGCCACACCTTCACCGCCCCGGCGAGCGTGACCGTTGGCGAGGATTCCTACTCCTGCACGGGCTACACGCTAGAAACCTGGGATGGCGCGGCGTGGTCTGCTCCTGTCTCCTATGCGTCTGGCTCCTATTCTGCAACCGATACCACGGCGAAAGTGCGCCTCACCTGGCAGTGGGCGCACACGGCGGGCCCGGGTTACGACGCCGCCTTCAACGACTACGTGACGGACGGCCTCGTCGTCCATCTTGACGGCATCCGCAACACCGGCGTTCAGCCCGTCCACGACGCCGCCGCTGTGACGTGGGTCGACCTCGCGCATCCAGGCGGCTGCGCCTGGTTCGTCATCCCCGGTGCCGGATGCGGCTGGACGGGCGATGGTTACCGCTTCGACGGGAAGACTGTCGCCAGCTACGCCATCATGAACTCGACGCGCACGCTGGGCAATGCGTTCACGGCGCAGGCGGTCGTAGATTTCGACTGCTACGGTTCTGCTCGCATCAACACAGCCTGGCCTGCAATCATGGGCACTCCGGTTCCGTCGAACGATCCTTTTGCGATGTATTTCAATCAGAACAATGTCGGCGACCTCGGCGTGAACTTAAAGGTCGCGAATACTCAGGTGCGCACAGGTGGCTTCAAGGCGTGGGACGGCGAGTACGTGACGGGTCTTTCCGACGGTACGACGGGCGCGCTCTTCCAGACGGTGACGCCTGATGTGACGGCAACATTCAACAAATCCGTCGGTACGCAGACGTTCATATTCTGCGGTGGCAACGGCAGCAACAATGGCTTCGCGGACCGTCGTTTCGATGGCGTCGGCAAGTCCGCGCGAATCTACAACCGTGCGCTCACGGACGCCGAACTCGCGCAGAACCGCGCGGCGGACGAGGTGCGCTTCTTCGGACGCTCCCCTGCGTCGACTGGCGACCTGATTGTGCGCTCTGACGTGGGAGTGCTTTCCGGCAATCAGCCGAATGGCGCGTATCGCCCGGCGGCGGGATATGCTTTCACGGCACCGGCGAAGATGGTGGTGGATGGTATCCCCTACGCCTGCACGGGCTACACGCTCGAAACCTGGGATGGCTCCTCTTGGACAGGCCCCATTACCTACGAGTCCAGCTCTTATACCGCCGATGTCGCCACCTCTTCCAAGCGCCTGACTTGGAAGTGGCGCGTTGTGAGCCGCCTCACGAAGATCCCCGACTACGATGTGGGCGACTACGTGCAGGATGGCCTCTACCTCCACTATGACGGCATCCGCAATGTTGGCGCGACGGCGGAACATGACCCGAACACGACGGAGTGGGTGAACCTTGGCGCAGGCGATGCCGGCGTCAACTTCAATGCCGTATTTGACTATGCAAGCAATGCTTCAGCCGGTGACGGCTGGGAGGCTGACGGCTACCACTTCAAGTATGGCGGCAAGTTCGCCAAACTTGCCTCAAACCCGAAGATCGACTGGAAGGTGACGATCCAGGTTGTATGCGAGGCGGAGACGTCCGGCAAGTCCGGGACATCCTACCCGACCTACTTTGGATCGACCAACGACTTTTTGAACGTCTATGGCTTCGGGGCCGTCGGACGAGTGTTCTTCAAGATCCGCAACAATAGTGGCGACGGCAGCGGTCGCATTGAACTTTCTCCTTCCGGGGCGTGGCAGGGCGAGTACCTCAATGCAATCTGGCATGCAGGAAAATACCAGCTGTTTCAGAATGTAGCGCCTTCCGAAACCGAGTGGTGGGGATCATGGCGCAAGTGGTGGACGACGTTTCAGAGCCAGCCGTTCTACATCGGCGGCGTGTACAAGGAAGGCGACGCCACCTACGTGGACGAGCGCCGTCTTACGGGCAAGATTCAGGCCGTGCGCGTGTACAACCGCTCGCTCTCCGACGAGGAGCTGGCGCACAACCGCATGGTCGACGAGGCGCGCTTCAAGGGGAATCCGCCGGAGTCGAACGTGACGATCGCGACGAAGTACGGCGACGGCACGGACGAGACGCTTGCCGAGGAAGTCGGCAACTACAAGGTCGAGGGCGTCTACACGTTCTCGGCGACGCAGGTGAAGGACGCAAAGGGAGAGTTCAAGCGGGTCGGAGGATGTTACATCTCGACCTGGGCGGATGGCGCATGGAGCGGCAAGACATGGCATGACGGCGACAGCTTCGCCTACACTGCCGACATGGGCAAGATTCGGATTACGTGGAGTCCGCGTCCAGATGGGATGGTGCTGATTCTCAGATAGTTGCAGGCGGTGGTTATGTCCAATGGAGGGAGATAGATGAACGCAAAGGCTTGGAGACTGTATGCGGCCGGCGACGCCCGGCTTGAGGACGTCGAGCTGGAAGGCGCGGGCGAAGACGGCGTCGTCGTGGAGATTCGCTCGGCACCGGACACAAGCGCGTCCCGAAGGACATCGCGACGAATCCGACCATGTTCGGGCACGAGATCTCGGGAATCGTCCGCGAGGTCGGCGCGAAGTGGGCGGCGCAGTTTTCTGTCGGGCAGCGCGTGTGCATCCAACCCGCGTTCAACATTCCCGGACACGAACTTGAGACGATGGGATACGCCTGGCATTCGATCGGCGGCGAGACGACGCACGTCTATCTGCCGTCGATCATCATGGAGATGGGGTGTCTGCTGCCGTACGACGGCGACGCGTTCTTCAAGTGCTCGCTCGCCGAGCCGATCAGCTGCATCGTCTCCGCGTTCCGCACGAACTACCACCACGCCTTCGGATCGCACGTCCACGAGATGGGCATCGAGAAGGGCGGAACGATGCTGCTCATGGCCGGATGCGGCGCGATGGGGCTCGGCTGCATCGACATCGCCTGCCATTCGCCCGAGAAGCGTCCGCGCCGCCTCGTCGTCACCGACATCGACGATGCACGGCTCGCGCGCGCGGCGCGGATGTTTGGGATTCGTCCGAACACAGTTCGGACTTCTGGGCTGGAGGGCGCGGGCGAGCCATTCACGGCGCATGGCGAGATCAACGGCGTTGACGTTTACTTCGTCAACACGAAAGGGTGGGATGATCCCGTCGCGAAGTTGAAGGCGCTCAACAGCGACGAGCCGGTGGACGCGTCGAATCCGACATCGACGGGCGGAGGCTACGACGACATTTTCCTCTTCGCCGCCGTGCCCGCGCTGATCACGCAGTGCTCGGATCTTCTCGCGTTCGGCGGATGTCTCAACTTCTTCGCCGGGCCGACGGACCAGAAGCTCTCTGCGCCGTTCAACTTTTATAACATCCACTACATGAACCACCACGTCGTTGCAAATTCCGGCGGCGACGTGAAGGACATGTCCGATTCCGTGGACTGGATCGGCAGGGGAATCCTCCACCCAGAGGTGATGATCACGCATGTCGGCGGACTCGACTCCGCCTTCCAGGCGACGCTCGACCTCCCCAGGGTTCCCGGCGGGAAGCGCCTCGTGTACACGCACGTCAAGATGCCGATGACGGCAATCGCCGATTTCGCCGAGAAGGGCGCGTCCGATCCGTTCTACGCCGAGCTGGACCGCCTCTGCTCCGCGCACAGCGGACTGTGGTGCAAGGAGGCGGAGGACTATCTCCTCGCCCACGCGCCAAAGGTCGCGATCGGCGAACCGAAGGCGAAGATCGTGGAGCGGCGAATCGTGCTCTGATGGGGACTCCGATGAACGATACGCATACCCGATTCTTCTGCCTCTGCATGAGCCCGGCGATCGACGCGACGGTTACACTGCCGCACGCGCCGAAGGGCGAAGGCGAAATCTTCAAGGACGTCGCCGAGGAGGAGAACGTCGGCGGGAAGGCGGTCAACGTCGCCCGCTGGCTGGCGATCCGGGGCGCACGGGTCGCGTGCGGCGGACTTCTCGGCGAGGACAACGACCGGCCTTTCGTGAAGGAACTTGCAAAGTACGCCATCGAAGATCGGTTCGTGCGCGTTCCCGGCGCGACGCGTCGGAACGAGATGATCGTGTGGCCGGGCGGCTCCATGAAACTCAACCGTGCCGCGTTTCCGGGGCTCGATCAGGCGGGATTAGAAAAGCTAGATGTGCTAGAGAAGCTAGATGGTGAAGCGCCGGGCGTTGCCATTCTTTCAGGTAGTCTGCCGTCCGCCGCGCCAAAGGATTTCTATGCACGGGCTGTCGCACGGCTCAAGTCGCAGGGATGGATCGTCATTCTTGATGCCAGCGGCGAGCCGATGCGCCTTGCGCTTGAATCCGCTCCCGACCTCATCAAGCCGAATGCCGAGGAATGCGAGGCGCTGATCGGTTTCATTCCGAAGACGTCCGAGGAGTTCGTCCGGGCGACGGCGCTGCTCCGCGAGAAGTCCGCGCACGTCATCATCTCCGATGGCGGCGCGGGCGCGTGGTTTGACGGCGCGTTCGTTGCCGCGCCGAAGGTCGATGTCGTCGACACGACCGCCGCCGGCGATACGTTGCTTGCCGAATACTGCTGGCGGGTGTTCGGCGAAGGAGATTTGAGCCGTGTAGAACATGTAGAACGTGTAGAGGGAGCAGTTTTCGCCCGCGAGGCCGCCGAATGGGCGGTTGCTGCGGGGTCTGCGGCCTGCACGATGCCGGGAGGCGCCCCGCCTCCGTCAGGCGTGGTCGAAGTGTTCAAGAACGAAATTGCATAATAGGAGAATAAAGATGAACTCAAAGTCCAGATTCATTGTTTCGGTCGTCGCGGCAATGGTGTCGATGAGCGTCCTGCGTCTTCCTGCTGTGGGACGCGTTGACTTGCTCCACCTCAGCCACGTCCATCGCGGCGGCGGCAAGCTGGAGCGTCCCGACAACACGCTCGAGACCTTCAAATGGTGTTGGGAGAACGGCTCGGCGCTTGAGTGCGACTGCCGCAAGACCAAGGACGGCGTGGGCATCATGCTTCACGACAAGACGCTCAAGCGCACGGCGCGCGGGATCTCCGCCGAGCTGGCGAAGAAGGACGTCTCCAAGGAGGTGACATGGGCAGAAATCAAGGATATCGATGTCGGGTCGTACCTCAAGGAGCTGAACCCCGCCGCCGCCGACTTCAGCCACCACCGCATCCCGACGATCGAGGCGACTTTTGCCGCGATGAAGGGACATCCGACCTATCTCTGCTTCGTCGACGAGAAGGGCGCGGGTCCCGCGTACATCGCCGCGAAGGCCCGCGAGGCGGGCGTGCTCGGCCAGGTGTACTACACGGGACAGGACTACGGCAAGGCGCTCGAATGGAACAAGGCGACAAAGGGCGGGAAGACGCTCATCTGGATCGGCACCTGGCCGAAGCCGAAGCATACGGCCGAGGACACCGCGCGCTTCGAGGCGCATTACGAGAAGAAGATGGACGAAATGCGCGCCAATGACTTCAAGGGCGTGTCGGCCGTGTCGCTTCACACCTACTACGATCCGAAGGCCGCGGATCCCTTCGTGCCGAGTACGGCGTATCTCAAGAAGATCATCGCCGAGTTCCACGCGCACAACATCCCCGTCTGCTCCATCCCGTTCGAGGGCGGCGAGACGGAGGAGGTCTACTTCAAGCTGTTCGAGCTGGGATGCGACGGCTTTTCCACCGACTACCCGAGCGTGATGTTCTCCGTCATTCGCAAGCTTAAAGGGCGATGATGAAGCTGTCCGAGGATAAAACGACGGACAAGCGGTTCAACCGCATGCAGTGGCGGATGCTCTTCGCCACGATGATCGGCTATACCTTGTTCTACTTCATGCGGAAGAACTTCTCCTTCGCGATGCCCGGTCTCCAGCAGGACTGCGGCATCTCGAAGTCGATGCTCGGCAACTTCCTCTTCTGGGGCGGCATCGTGTACGGGCTCTCCAAGTTCCTGAACGGCATCGTCGGCGACAAAGTGAACCCCCGGCGAATGCTTTGCTTCGGGCTGCTCGCCTGCACGCTTGTCAACGTCGCCTTCGGGTTTGCGCCGCTCGTCGCGACGAGTCCCTCGTCGCTCGCCTGGACTTTCGGCATCCTGCTCGTCGTCAACCAGTTCTTCCAGGGGACGGGCTTTCCGCCCTGCGCCAAGCTGATCGCGTTCTGGATTCCGCCGAAGGAGCTCGCGACGAAGATGAGCGTCTGGAATACGTCGCACTCCATCGGCGGCGGGCTTGTGGCGAAGATATGCGGCGTCATCATGGGCCTTGGCGCGATCGGCGCGGCGAACCAGGGCGTCGGGATGTGGCGGTGGTGTTTCTGGTCGATGGCGGTGCTCGGCTTTCTGGGCCTCGTGCTGATGATCTTTTGGCTGCCGGGCACGCCGAAGGAGGAGGGACTTCCGGATTTGACCGGGACGGAATTAGGTGAAGGAAGAGGAGAGGTCCAAGGTGAAGAAACTCACAACTCACAACTCGCAACTCACAACTCACAACTTACAACTCACAACTCTTCCCTCCACATGGTCTTCCTCAACCCAGTGATCTGGATGCTCGGCGTGGCCAATTTCACCATCAATGCCGTCCGCGCGCTCATCGCGGACTGGGGCCCGACGATGCTGCAGGAGGCCAAGGGCTTCGATCCGGGCTCGACGGGCACGGTGATCATGCTCTTCGAGTTCGCGGGAATCGCCGGGATGCTGTTCGCGGGCTGGGCGACGGACCGGTTCTTCGGCGGGCGCGCGCCGCGTCTGTGCGTGTTTCTGATGGCGCTCACGGCGGGGCTGCTGGCGGCGTTCTGGTTCCTGCCCGCAGGGGTTGCCGGGGCGACTGCGCTTTGTCTGGGCGGATTCTGTCTGTACGGACCGCAGGCGCTGACGGGCGTCACGGCGACCAACATCTCGACCAAGCACTTCGCCGGTACGTCCATCGGCTTCATCTCTCTCTTTTCATACGTCGGGGCGTCCGTCGCGGGCAAGGTCTGCGGCAACCTTGCGCAGTCGTTTGGCGGCTGGAGGCTTCCGCTGCTCGTCATGGTCGCGACTGCCGCTGTCGGCGCGGTTGTGTTTCTCTGTCTCTGGTGCGTCCGCGCCAACGCTTATGCGACTTCCGGCACAAGCCCCGAAAAAGGTGCGTAATTCACCGCCGAGCGGGCGAGTTAACCCGAACACCTCTCCCAAAGTTTTTTTACCAGTTGTTCCAAGAAACTTGCCACCTTTACAAACAAACTTTGAAATTGCTATAATATCCACTACGGGCAGATGGGCGTCGGCAACCGTCTCGTGGCTGGTGGACCTCCTGCACGACATTGTGAAAGGACCGATCAAATGAAAAAACTACTAACATTGACAATTGCTTTTGTGGGAACTATTGCCGTCGTGGGGATCATCGCGGCGGGATGTTCCTTTTCGCCGACATACCACGACGTCGAAGCGACTCCTATGTCCATGGAGGGACGCCAAGAAGTGAACAGGTCTGTGGCTGTGTGCGGAAGACTAACCGCGGGCGGGCCTGTAAGTGGCATGCGATACCTTTCCACGGCCAGTGTACCGCTTGCAGATTCTGCTGCGCCGGCCGCAGATGCAATCGGACGCGAACGGTTCGCCGAGTTCAAGGAGAACGATTTCCGCGAGGTGAAGACGAACCCGCTCTCCACATTCGGCCTGGATGTCGATACGGCGAGCTACACGACAATGCGCCGGTACCTGACGGAGTCGAAGCGCCTGCCGCCGAAGGACTCCGTGCGCATTGAGGAATACGTGAACTATTTCCCCTACGACTACGCGGGGCCGACGGGTGACGTGCCGGTGGCGGTGGCGTGCGAACTGGGCGTCTGCCCGTGGAACGCGGCGCACAAGCTCCTGCGCGTGGCCGTGCAGGCGAAGCGCATCCCCAAGGAGTCCATCCCGCCGTGCAACCTCGTGTTCTTGATCGACAAGTCCGGATCTATGTCCTACAACGGCGGCTTCACGACGCTTCTGCAGGCGCTGCGGCTCCTGACGGACCAGCTGCGCGCGGAGGATTCCGTCGCGATCGTCTCCTACGCG
>CACWIW010000224.1 GCA_902761035.1 uncultured bacterium
CAGACGAGCGACGGCAAGTGCAAGGTGATGTCCTTCAAGGACGGCGACAGCGCGACGGACTTCACGTACGGTCACGACTGGACGCTGGAGGGCAGCGGTCTCTACGGCGACGGCGCGCCGGAAGGCGAGTGGGAGCTCGGCGGTTTCACCATGTCCGTTGACGGGCAGGACATCACGCTCGCGGCCTCGTTCGCGGAAGGCGGCGGCTCTGCCGGGCTTACGCCGCTGGGCAGCGACGCGCCCGCGCCGGGCATCTACGACAACGTTGTGGTGCGCTTCACGGCAACTCGCGACGGCGCAACCGAAACGCTCACGCTCACGATCCCGCACCTCACCGTGAACTAAGAAGGTGGGGCGAACCCTCCGGGTGAGCCGTGGCGGCGGTCACGCGGGACGCGTGACCCTACCGAGTCACGGCTCGCCGAGGACGGCTCGCCCTACCCTTGCGAAAGGCGGCTTCCCCTGTCAACATTGACTGGGGAAGCCTGGCCTTATTCCCGCCACTTTTATGTTTTTCTTTCCTTCGCAATCGCCTCTTGAACCTTGCAGTCTCTCTCATGAGGCACAGGGCAAATCGTGCCTCTACTTTATACTGCCGGGAATTTTGGGGATTGGCAATAAAATTCAGAAACCCTATATGGTGCCCCTGATCCAATCGCTCAACTGCAACTCTTTTATATGGCGGAAATGCCTGATGTTACCAGTCGCCACCATGCAACCATTCTCCAAGGCTATTGAACCAATCATCAGGTCAAATGACGCGACTTGAACAGATTGCTTTTTGAGCGACGCCTTGAGCTTTCCAAAGAGATGCGCGACGCCCTCAGTGATCGTGAGCGCTTGGAAATTCCGCAGAAAGGCCTGAAGTAGGGCGACATTCTTTTCTGGACGCTCAGAATTATACGCACCAAAGTAAAGTTCCGAAACCGAGATTGACGAGATGAAAACCGCGTCCTGGCATTGCGCAAGGCGATCCAGCGTGTAGGGGCTGTGCCGCATCAAGTTAATCGCGACATCTGTGTCAATCAAAACAGGCATAGGAATGCTCCCTGGCCTTGGACTTTCTGAGGCGCACCGCATCACGCTTCATGGAAGCAGCGTCCCGGGGGGACACGGCATCAAGCGCCGCCAATTTCCTTGCAATCTCAGCGCCGTGCAAGCATCTGTGACCATCATTTCCAGCAGACGAAGTGCCGAACGGATTGCGGAACTGTGCGTCTCCATACGTCTTCATGCACCATTCCAGACAAATCAAAATCTGCTGGTTGACGCTTCGGCGATTGAACTTCGCCTCGGTCTTCAACCAGTCGCAGAGACCGGATGGTGGATCTTTTACTAGCAGTGCGCTCATCGCATTAATCCTTTTGGTAGATGAACGCTACCATTATGATATATTCTTCTCGAAAAGTCAAATACAACGTGCGTGTAATTTTATTCTCACAGGCTCGCGAGGCACATGGCAAATCGTGCCTCTACTTTATACGCGGGGAGAGGCAAAATCTCACGCTGGAATTTTGGGAAATGTTGCCAATGCGGGAATGTTGCCAATGTCCAATCCTAACGTTTCCGATATCGCCGCCAAGATGGCGGCATTCCCAGTCAGGCGTAACCGCAACGGGCGGGACGCCCGTTGTCCCAGTGGTGTACAACGGGCAGGATGCACGTTGTGCCAGCGGTACAGAACGCAACTTGCATTCAGCTAAAACACATGATATAATACTCGCGCTCTTTCGTACATCAGGAGTACAAACAATGACAACAAGCATTACATTTCGCACCGATGCGGAGCTTAAGGCCGATGTCGAGGATATCCTTGAGGATATCGGCATGAACATGTCCACGGCTTTCAACTGTTTCTTGGCCAAGATACGCGACGTGGGCGGAATCCCTTTCACCCTCGCTCGGAAGAGCAAACACCAGCGGCTGGTGGACGCATACAATGAGGCAAAGGAAGAAGTGAATTCCCCCAACGCGCAGTTTTGTGACGACCCTGCAAAGCTCAAGGAGTTTCTGCTCGCATGAAATACAGAGTTTTCAAGGCGAAGCGGTTTCGCAAGAGCCTGAAGAAGATGCTTCGGCGCGGCAAGGACATCAACAAAATCAATGATGTCATCCTCAAACTGGCCAATGGCGAGACGCTCGACCCCATGTATAAGGACCATGCGCTTTCCGGCGACCTTGAAGGACTCCGCGACTGTCACATCGAAAACGATTGGGTACTGCTCTACTTCTTCACAACAAGCGGCGAACTCGTACTGACGCTTTCCGACACAGGCTCACACGCCGATTTGTTTTGAGCTATTGCGCGTACGCAACGGGCGAGATGCACGGAACATTCCCCCATGGGTGATGAGGTTCTTACTTTGCCAGGGCGGACAAGCGTTTTCGAGCCGCATGGCGCAAAAACTCGAGGTTGGCGTGTTCCGCCACAAATGAAAGTGCCGAACGATCTGTCATCGCATCGATTATTTCACTGTATTTCACGATGTCATCTCTCATCATGGGTTTTGAAAAGGGTTCAAGTCGCGCGACAAACTTTGCAGTCAGCATCTGCGACGGAGATTTTATCCGTTTGTACGCTTCTTCCCGAATCTTTAGGTCTGGGTCCGTCACGGCCAGTTTCTCAAGCACCTGCGGGTTCCCATTTCTGATTGCCGCAAGGCGTAGCGAGGTCGGTGCATTTGTCCCACAGGACTCCAAAGACAGCAATCCGCGCTCGACGCAACATTCACGAGCCAGATCGACCAATCTCAAATCGTCCGATTCCAAGAATTCCTTCATCATCGCCTCGCCCCGCTTAACGTCTTCAGGCTTGTCCGATCGCAGGAATCCCTTTGCAGCACAATATAAGACCGTATTCGTCTCGTTTTCAAAAAATGTTGAGGCCACGAACCGGACGCCGGCGGAGCCTTCTCCTCTGCCAAAAAAGTTGTAAACAGGTACGGGCAAGCCCTGCAAGAGTCTTGCCGCCCTTTCAGTACATTCGCATAACCCCTTGTAATCGTGCGTGCACGAACCTCCCATCTTCATAAAACCTCCCCTACTTGAGACATTGCAGTTTCTCAGCGCAGGGGAAACCAATGCCCATTCTGACACATTTCCGTAAACGTCGTACATGCCAAGCCTGTTCGGACGCTTCTGCCCTCCCTTGAAAGAAGGCCCGCCCCCCACTTGCGCCGCATGTTCCCACTGTAGCACGTCCGGCAGCTGAAACCTCACGCCAGAACCGTTGATATAGACAACGGGGACCGTGTCTGGACCGTTGAATTCTAACTGAACGGGAAGTTCGGAATGACGGTCAATATGGGTTCTTGAAAGTATCGGCGTCAAATGAACGACGTTCGTTCCCGAGATTGAGCCGAATTGCCGACATGACAATTCATGCGTCGCAATCCAGAATCCGCATCCAACGGACATCCGTACCTTACTTGGAATCCCATTTTCGGAAACGTAACGTATCACATCCTCTCCAGGAGGACACCAGACAAAGTCAAACGGGACGCCATCGGGCGCCCATATCCGAATGGATGTTCCGGCATCTGGATCTTCCCTCAAGTTCAGCGAAAATCGCCTCTCGCCTTGCCAACGCGAAATTATCGTCTTTTTCGCTGAATATGTCTTGCCGCCTCTCTTCACGACAGCTTGGATCTGGAAAGGTATACTGGGGCAATTATAGGCGTTGCGTTCTTCGACGCGATGGGGGATTTCAATTGGCAAGCCGTCAATGAACCATCGTGCATCTTTCGTTTCCGTCCCATTCAGAATCGCCGAAGCGGATATAACCTGTCCCGTCTGCGCCGTTTGCGCCCCAGCGCTCTGATCGTCCTTCTTTGCCGACTCAGGTGTTGCATGTTCCGTCCGCACAGATTGCGTCTGCCCCTCAACTTGCGTCCTCGTCGCATTTAACACCGTACCAACTGCCGCCAGTATGCCGATACCGGCAAGGGCAATCCAAATTTTCACTACGCGATGGTGCCATCGGACAGCACGGGCGAAGGCGGTAACGGATGGATAGCGTTGCGAGGGAATGGAAGAAGTTGCGCGCTGGATGATGCGTGCCCACGCGCGCGGCGGGTTGCCGTTGAAACAACGGTCGGCCAACACGCCGAGCGCGTGAATATCAGAGGCGAAGGAAACCTCGCCACGCTCCAGCTGCTCCGGTGCGCCGTAACCGGGCGTGCCTACGCCGCCGAGGGTAACGTCCGATGTCGGATGCCCGACTTCGGCCGTAGTGACGTCCTTGACGATTCCAAGGTCGGCAAGGACTGGAACTGCAACTACCAACGGGAGGGCCGCGCGTGTCGCGGCCGCAACGGGCGGGACACCCGTTGTCCCAGTGCGCCAGAGGATGTTGGAGGGTTTGATGTCGCGGTGAACGTAGCCGCGTGCGTGAAGTTCGGCGACGGCGTCGCAGACCTTCAGGAGGAAGCGGGCGATGGCGCGTTCGCCGGTCGGCAGATCGCCCGGTTCGAGCAATTCCATCGCGAGATAGGGGTGTCCGTTTGCATCGCCGTAGGCGTAGAAGCGCGGAAAAGCGGTAGATTTCAGGGACGAAAGAAGTTTTGCCTCACGGATGAAACGCGCCTTGGCCCGTTCTTCCTCGCGGATCAGCACCTTGACGGCGGCCGATGTGCCGAGGGTCACATGCTCCGCGCAATACACCTCGCCGTTACCACCGCGTCCGATGAACGCGGTCAAGCGCCAGTCGCCGAAGATTGTGCCGGGAGGGAAGTGGCCGGCGGAGTTGACGGGGCCATGGGCGGCGCAGAGCGCGGCAATGGCATGCTCATCCATCGGCGAGGGACTCCAGCCCTTTCATGATCTCGCGGAGGCGGATCATCGCGCGGCTCTTGGCCTGATCTACTGCATGGCGCGTCATCTTGAACGATTCCGCGACGGATTCTGGGGACTCGCCATTCATGGCGGTACGCTCGAAAATGCGTTTCGTGCGGTCGGCGATTGAATCGTCGGAAAGGAACTGGCGCAAGGCCAGTTCAAAGAGTGATTCGCGGTAGGATGGTTCGTCGATGAAAAGGTTCTCTCCGTTGGCATAATCCGCACGCAACGCTTCGTCTTGTTCCCGCTTACGCAGGGACCGGAGTGCCTTGTTGCGGAGAATGCCGGTCAGGTAGTTGTGGAAGTGGCCCTTCTCGTCCGGCGCGTAGCGATAGGATGGCAACACCCGACAGAGTGCTACGAGCGTTTCCTGGATGATGTCGTCGGCCTCCAGCGACGGAAAGCGTTCGCGCATGAAGGCCTCCATCATCGGACGGTAGCGCGTCACGAACTCGCCCCATCGGACGTTTTGTGCGTCCTGCGCGATGTCTCGAAGAAGCGTTGTCGATGTTGTCGGTATCTTTGCCATTTTTCTTTGCGCGTAGTATAGCACAATCCTGGCCTGATTCCCGCCACTTTTATGTTTTTCTTTCCTTCGCGGCTGGCTCATGGGGAGTTTTTCGGTCCAGGCCGACGAAGAGTCGGCCTGGACGTGGTCAATCGCTCAGGCGAAAGCTACAGGACCTTGTCCACGATGCCCCAGGACTTGGCCTCCTCGGCGGACATGAAGTGGTCACGGTCGGTATCGTTGGTGACGGCCTCCAGCGTCTTGCCGGCCGCCTCGGCGAGGATGCCGTTGAGCATCTCCTTCAGACGCAGGATTTCGCGCGCCGTGATTTCAATGTCGCTCGCCTTCCCCTGCGCGCCGCCCCACGGCTGGTGGACCATGATGCGCGCGTGCGGGAGGGTGAAGCGACGCCCCTTCTCGCCGGACGCGAGCAGCACCGCCCCCATCGACGCCGCCTGCCCCACGCAGTACGTCGCCACCGGGCACTTCACCATCTTCATCGTGTCGAGGATGGCGAGGCCCGCC
>CACWIW010000225.1 GCA_902761035.1 uncultured bacterium
CACGCCGCCCACGGAAGCCGTGAACCACCCCAAAAACCAATATCCCGTCCGCGTAGGCGTGGGCAACGTCCCGACCGCCTTGCCGCCGGACACATTGCGCGTCGTGGGCGACACGCTCCCGCCGTTCGCGTTGAACGTCACCGTATAGGAGCCGTCGCCTGGATCGCCCCCTCCGTTCAGCGTCCAGTGCGCGTAGAACGTCTGCGCGGCGGTTACGCGGGCGATGGACGTCATGCGCGTGCCGCCGGTCCTCGCCGTCCACCAGCCCGCGAACTTGTAGCCCGGACGCGTCGGCGTGGGAAACGCCTCCACCGCCGTGCCGACCACGCAGTCCCAATAGTCATCCGGCGACACGCTGCCGCCGTTCGCGTCGAACGTGATGCGCACCGTCCGCGTCCCCGTCAACCACACCGCGTAGAGCGGCACGGTCGCGCCATTAGCGGTTGAGAGATTCCTCACCGCCGCGCAGTCGAGATACGCCACGTTCTGCGCCTCGGCTTCCGTGGGCGAGAGCGCCCATCCCGCGAACGTGTAGCCCGCCCGCCTGAATGCGCACGGCCACAGGTTCTGCGTCTCGCCGACGGCGATGGTCTGGTTTTCCATGATGCCAGTGCCGCCGTTGGAGTCGAAGCGGATGGAATAGCCCACTCCCGACCACACAGCGTAGAGGTCCACGATACGGTCCTGCACTTCCTCCAGGTTCACCACGCTGGCGTTCTCGGCGTAGCGAACCTGTCCGCTCGGCGTCGTGGCCCACCCGGTGAACGCGAAGCCGGTCCGCGTGAACTTGTGCGTGGCCAGCGCCTGCCGCATGTCAAAGACGAACGCCTGGTCATCCATCGAACCCGTGCCGCCGTTAGCGTGGAACCGCACGTAGTACGTGATCGGCTCCCAGTGCGCGAAAAGCTCCATGTCCGCCGCAGGGACCTCGGTCGCCTCGGTCATGCGGACGCCGCCGGCGGACTCCGTCCACCAGCCCTGGAACGTGTAGCCGCGCCGCGTCGGCACGGGGAACTGCCCGAACGTCTGCCCCGGCACGTAGTCCTGCTTGTCCGGCAAGACCACCGTGCCGCCGTTCGGGTTGAACGTCACCGTCATCTTGTTCCCAAGCGAACGCCAGTGGGCGTATAGCGTATGCGTCCGCGTGGCGGTCACGAGCGTCGTGTAGCGCACCTCCGCGCCGCCGGTCTGCTCCGTCCACCAGCCCTCGAACGCCCAGCCCGAACGCACCGGCTCCGTGGACGGCAGGGCGTACGTGGTGTCCGTGATCTGCTGCTCGCTCCACGTGGAACCGCCCGACGAGTCGAAACGACCGCCGTTCGCGTCGAAGGTGACGTCGAAGCGGTTGGGGGCCCAGTAGGTGATTGGATAGCCGTTCCATGTCTGGGGCAGCACGCGCGATCCCTGATAGTATAGGGCGTTCTCTCCAGAGGTCCCGCTGAAGAACTGCTCGCCGAGGTAGTTCACCTTTTCCGGCACGACCATCGTCTCCAGCCTCGTGCATCCGCTGAACGTGCGGTCGGGAATCTTCGTCAGTTTCCGCGAAAGCGTCATGTTCCAGAGGGCGGTGCAGCCTTCGAACACGTTTGTGCCCATCCCGGTCACGCTGTCCGGCACCACGAACGCCGTAAGCGACGAACATTTCTGGAACGCCATAGCGCCGATGTTCGTCACCGTGTTCGGGATCATGGACATGTCCGTCTGCGTGGCGCCGCCCCTGAGCTTCACGCACCCTTTGAACATTTCGGCCATCACGGTCTTCTCGCCCTCGGCGACCTCGGCCGTCTCGATTTTCGCGTAGGATTGCGGGAAAAGCTCCTTCATGGTCTTGACATGCGTAGGAACCGTCACGCCGCAGATCGCGCCGCAGCTGGAGAACGCATTGTCGCCGATGTTCGTCACCGTGTACGGCAGGCGCACCGACTGCATCTGCCAGCAGTTCGTGAATGCGCTTATGCCGATGGACCTCACGCCGTCGGCGAACGTCGCCTTGAGCAGGGACGAGCAGTCCCTGAACGCCTCGGCCCCAACATATCGCAGACCCGACATGAACTGGAACTCCTGAATCCACGTGCATCCCTCGAACGCCCCCTTCGCGATGCACCTGAGCGACTCCGGCATATTCACCTTCTCAAGATCATACATCTCGGCGAACGCGCCGCGCCCGATGCCGACAATGCCATTCGGGATCGTCACCACCGACACATTGCGGTTCTGGTAGTCCAGTATCCAGTTGTTGTAGATCAAAAAACCGTTCTGGGCATACTTACCTTCCACCGCAGCTCTTATTTTCGGCGGCAGGTCATCGATCCCGAACTCCAGGAGCGTCGAAGGCCATGTCACGAATTCCACGTTGCCGCACCCGTCGAAGAATCCCTCCGGCAACTCCGTAACGCCCTCCTCCAGCACCACAGTGGTCATAGTTGTGTAGTCGTTGGGATACAGCTGCCTCATGGTCTTCCCGCCCATCTTGGAAGCGGAAATCGAGTCGCCCCACCGCGCCCATTGCGCCGTGTACGTCACGTTATTCGCCGGAACCGTCGCCGCCACGGCCGGCGACCACCCCGCGAAAGTACACCATTCCCTCGTAACCGTCGGCGCAGCAATCGTCGAACCAAAATTCTGCGTATTCACGATCCTTGGTAGGGCGCGATCACCGAGCGCGCCGCCATTCCCCTCAAACGTCACCGTGTACTGGTTGATCTTCCACTGAGCCGTGTACGTCGTGTTCCCGGCGGGCATCGTCGACGGCACGGACGGCGACCAGCCCGTGAACGTGTACCCTGTACGCGTCACCGTCGGCGCAGTCAAACCCGTCCCATAGTTCTGCGTCTTGGTGGTGCCGCCCGTCCCGCCGTTCGCGTTGAACGTCGCCGTGTACTGGTTGATCTTCCACTGCGCCGTGTACGTCGTGTTCCCTGCGGGCATCGTCGACGGCACGGACGGTGACCAGCCCGTGAACGTGTACCCCGTCCGTGTCACCGTCGGCGCAGTCAAACTCGTCCCATAGTCCTGCGTCTTGGTAGTACCGCCCGTCCCGCCGTTAGCATTAAATGTCACCGTGTACTGGTTGATCTTCCACTGTGCCGTGTATGTCGTGTTCCCGGCGGGCATCGTCGACGGCACGGACGGCGACCAGCCCGTGAACGTGTACCCTGTGCGCGTCACCGTCGGCGCAGATAAACTCGTTCCGTAGTCCTGCGTCTTCGTAGTTCCGCCAGCCCCCCCATTCGCGTTGAATGTCACCGTGTACTGGTTGACCGTCCAGTGGGCATAGTATGTCACATTCCCGCTCACGGTCATCGATGCGGAAATCTGCGTGCCACCACTGGAGGACGTCCACCACCCCGCGAACGTGTAGCCTGTCCGCGTAGGCGTGGGAAGCGTGCCGATGGCCTGACCGTAATCCCTTGACACGGATGTCGTACCAACCGTCCCGCCGTTCGCATTAAACGTCACCGTGTACTGGTTGATTTTCCACTGCGCCGTGTACGTCGTGTTCCCGGCGGGCATCGTCGACGGCACGGACGGCGACCAGCCCGTTAACGTGTACCCTGTGCGCGTCACCGTCGGCGCGGCCAAACTCGTCCCGTAGTCCTGCGTTTTCGTAGTACCACCACTCCCGCCGTTAGCGTTGAAAGTCGCCGTGTATTGGTTATGCCACAGCGCGGTATAAACCTCGCTCTGCGCGACTCCACTGATGTACGTTATGTAAGTTAGTTCGTGTATCCCGCCACTTGAAGGGGCATAAGAAAATGTCCCTGCGCCCGTAGTGCGCTTTATTTCATTTCCGTTATCTGAAATAACGACTGTTGCGTCAGATCGCCCACCAATCCATGATGCATCCCATGTTACGGTAAAAGGCTTTATGTGTAATATGTTATCATCACATGTATCCAACCGAAACGGCGCTGAATCGCCCGCGTATCCGACCGTCGCAGCCATCGCCGCCACCATCGTTATTATTGTTTTTATCAGTTTCATCTTGTACCTCCGTTCTTTTTCATTCAAATCGTTACACCGGTCCGCTACGGTCGCGACGGAGCGCGACCCTCCCACCGCACCCCCGGGAGGGACGCGCTCCGTCGCGTCCGAATGGGGAGGGACGCGCTCCGTCACGTCCGCACACGCACCACCTTGGGTCGCGACGGAGCGCGACCCTCCCGACATGCGTACACATCGCATCATCTGTCGTGCCACGCAAGAACATTCAATTCTCCTTGAAACGGCCATGAATCCGGGTTATCCACCAACCCCTTTCGCACGGGATTGGCACGCACATACTCCCACTTGGCAGCATAGCTCTCGCCGCAGCGCAGCTGTGTGTCCCAGCAATCCCTCTGCCAAAGCGGCAAGGCGTGCGGACACGGAAAACGATTCGACACCATACGCTTCCAACACGCCATCCAGGCATGGGAATCGGGTGGCGGATAGTCAGTCGGCGCGCAGAAAAAGTGGATATGATCCGGCATGATCATATAGCGCCCCACGATCCAGCCCCTGACTCTCCACCACATGTCCAGAAGGAGCGATTGCACCTTGCCGTCGGCTAATAC
Organism: uncultured bacterium; assembly: GCA_902761035.1. GTDB lineage: Bacteria > Verrucomicrobiota > Kiritimatiellia > RFP12 > UBA1067 > RUG572. The sequence continues at coordinate 4,557 of CACWIW010000225.1, forward strand.
AGATTGGCGGTTGTTTGCAACCACCGTGACGAAAAGAATGATAGCCCTGTTGTCGCGCGTGGTGAGGATGGAATTGCGCGATGGGTGCTTGCGCACGGGAAGGACGCGCTCGGCGGTCGCGACGGAGCGCGACCCTCCCATCGCGTCCACCCCGGGAGGGACGCGCTCCGTCGCGTCCGAATGGGGAGGGACGCGCTCCGTCGCGTCCGAATGGGGAGGGACGCGCTCCGTCGCGTCCGCACCCCCCGTCACGTCCGAACACGCACCACCTTGGGTCGCGACGGAGCGCGACCCTCCCATCGCGTCCACCCCGGGAGGGACGCGCTCCGTCGCGTCCGCGCGCGACGCTGCCTCCACAGGAACCTCCCTCGTCCATGCCTCGTAACCCTCTTCTGCGGGAACCTCCTCCGGCTTCAGCGTGATGTCATACCCGAAATCCGTCTTCTCGCAAATTCTCCCATTTGTCAGCTCAAGTAACTTGCTTACAGGGAACCCGAGAAAAAACACATCCTTCTGTTGCGCCTTCGAGTATTTTCGAATCACCTTGTATTTAGAGATGCAACAGTAGAACAGCCATGCGCTGTGGTTGTAGGCGCGCACGAACTCGCCCGACGTGACGAGCAGGACCTTCCCCGGCTCCACCTCGGACTCGTACTTCAAGCTGTTCTCAATCGATGCCATGCAGGGTATTCAAAAGAATTAAAGAATTGAAGAATTGGATGCGCTCACTTCGCTCGCTATTTGGCGAATCCTTGGACAGGGCGAACAGAAAAACCGAAGACGCGGTTGCCGTAGTAGCCCGTGTTGTGGTCGCTCGAATCGAAGCAGAGGCCCAACGCGGAGTAGCTGTCCGAGCACGGAACGGACGACCAGTAGTAGCCGAGCGAACCGGCAAAGCAGAGCGAAGTCCCGTCGCCGCGGCCGGCACAGGGGAGGAAGATGCTGTTAGAGGCGTAGTCGCCACGGCCTCGGACGACATACCCTTTGACACCGTTCAGCTTAGTCCAAGTCCAATCGCAGTTGCCGTTGAGATCACCCAGCTCTTGTTTCGTAGGCATGCGCCATCCGCCGCCCCAATGCACGCGCGCCGCATCATGCTCCGGCACGAGGACGCTGTCCGCCGTGATCCAACCTTCGCTTTGCAAGGTGGCAATATCCTTAGTGAAGGTCAGTGTGTTGCTTTTATTAAACGAGAAGTTGGATTGTGAGCCATCGGTCGCTACCCACTTTTTGTTCTCACGCTTGTAGCCCACGGTATCGCCCCACCAGAAGTAGTAGCCGTAATCTTCAGGATTCTCCGCGCCGATGTTGGTCGTCGCCCAGTACGGCCCCCCCTCCCAGAGCTGGACCATGTCATGAAGATCAACAACGGTAACTCGCATGACCATGTTATCGTAGGTCACCTGTCCGAGTTCTGCCTTTGCGTCCCAAAGCAACTTGTAGGTGCCGTTGGCTTGCACTTTCCTGTCTGTTGAATTCACGCCGTTCTTCACAACCCAGAATTGCGAAACCTTTCGAGCATTCCCCGTATCTGGCATCACTGCCGCCACGGAGAACTTCCATTGGGCCGTCCCGCTGATTCCCGTCACCTTGCAGGTGATGTCCACCAGCCCGTTCCACGGATACCGCTGCTTCGCAACAACGTCCGTGACCGTCGGCTCGGCGAATGTGGCAAGCGCCACAAGGGCCATGATTCCAGCTGTTATTAGTTTCTTGATATTCATCTGTATCTCCTCTTTAAAAGTGGCTGTTGTTTAGCTGTTGTTTAGATTAAGGTTTGCCGGTGGGGTGGTGGGGTGGGGCAGAATGCAATACCATCCTTTCGGAAGAGCGTGCGCCCTTCCGCCTTCCCGCCGCGCGGAATCTGCCGTTCAAGGCGTGTCATTGATGGTAATGATAGCACATTCCCCTGCCCAAAACAAGCATGGATTTTGGAAGTTGAAGCCTCGCGCGCATCTGCGTAATTCACCGCCGAGCCTTCTGATAATTGGAAACAACTATTTGAAACAACTTGCCTTTGGCGCACGGGCTAACTCGCCCGTGCCCATTTGCCGATCCTCAAACTACCACATTTCTGAATGTTCAAGGTGCGCCCGCAGGATAATGTTGTTCTTGAAAGTTGTCATGGTTGTTTCCAAATCCCAATACGTATGGGTGAAAAACTCAGATGCGCCCGAAGTCTCGCGCGCAGGGGTGCAGGGGTTCAGTCCGGCCGCGACGGAGCGCGGCCCTCCCGGTGCGGCCGCGACCGGCTCGCCCTACCCTGCGGCCGCGACGGAGCGCGGCCCTCCCGGTGCGGCCGCAAGGGCAATGGAGCCCTTGTCACAGCCAATGGCGTGTGCGCAAGCCCTTCGGCTCCACGAAGGCCCCTCGCCAATGGTTCAGCAATGACCTGCCTTTGGTGTGTGCGCCAGCAGTTCTGCCGTGCGCGCCCTGTCGCGCACCAACGGTGAGCAAATGCTCCGCACAAGGCCCGCGAGGTTTGTGCGAAGCACTAAGCCAATGGCAAACCGAATGCTTCGCCTTGGGTGCGCGACAGGGCGCGCACTGCAAAACTGTTTGCACTCGGTCCGTTTTCAAAACAAAGGCTTTACCAAATACGGGGGCTGTTGGGGGGGCATGCCGAGGTGGGCGAGACGCTGTACTACCTTGTAGCCGCGACCGGCTCGCCCCACCTTGCGGCCGCGACGGAGCGCGGCCCTCCCGGTGTGGCCGCGACCGGCTCGGCGGGACGCCTCGCCCCACCGTTTCCGCCTCACTTCACGATCTCCCAATGGCCACACTTGGAACTGCCAACACGCCTTATCAGCGACTTCCTTGTCAATGCCCTAAGATGATACCTTACCCCCGCCGCAGACAATCCCAACATTAGCCCAATCTGCTCCGCCGAAACATGCTGACCTTCAGAAACTATCTTCAATATCTCCCACGCCTCTTTGCTGATAGTTTTGATGATAGTATTGATGTCAGTCACGCCGTCGCCGTCATGTCTGGCAGTTTCGCGTTCCACCCCGCCTTTTTGCGCCGGTCTTGCGTGTTTTGCGCTACTTCTTACGCCACCTTCCCGACGGATTTTGCTGATAGTACCTTTTTGCGCGTTGGTGATAGCCCCGATCTCCGTATTCATGGACGAGGATTCGACGCCGTTTATCACACGCCCATAGTTCAAATTGGGGAGAGTCAGAAAGAATGCTGACCGAGTTGATGTCAACTGCGGTACAATCGTCTCCCCCCTTTTCTCTGATTCAAAAACGTATGCGTCCAGAATTTTCTTGAACCCGCTACCCCGACGTTCCATTAAGTCAAGGCGTTGGAAGATGTCGGCTATTACGGGATTGCGACGCATAGACGCCACGTTGCGCAAATCAAGTTCCTGTACCCGCTCTCCACTTGGCATTCCACCTGGAGATGTGATCTCCATCCGATCATCAAAAATGTCAATATGGAGTTCGCTTCCCAATTCAAGGTAGTCCCGGTGGATAAGGCCGTTGACGATGCCCTCTTCCACGGCCGCATCCGGATATTCTGGGTACTCCACGCGACCATTGCCCGTTTTTCTCCACATCATCTTAGTGTTGACATCCACAAATCCCTTGGCCGAACGAAAGAGCGAAATAAGCCCGCCTGAATACTCATGGTCGGCTAAAGCCTCCATCAGCCCATGCGCTTTAGACAGTCCCTTCCATCGAGTGCAGAAAACTCGCGAATGCCGAACAGGGGAACGATCCGCCAGGAGCGCACCGGCATTGGAAAGGAAACCATCTGCTCCAACCAAGTCGAATGAAGCAAAATCCGTATCTTCGAATGACTTGCGACGCTTCTCGAAATATGTCGCTCGAAGTACCTCGAATGAGAAATCCGTCAAGCGATATTGAGATGGCAGGCCGTCCCACGACCGATGCGCTCCCTTCAGCACAAGGCGTTTTAACTCGATAGCTGAAGCTCTCACGCTCTCGTTGCCAATTCTGATGTAGGCGTCGCGGTGGCCCTTGACGAACGTGTAGTACGGCGTTTCGGAGCCGGACTTTATCTCAACGACAACAAACTGCCTGCCGTCCTCTTCATGCAACGAGAGGTCGATCTCCGGCACGGGGTCCATCTGCATCTTGATGGTTTCGCTTATGAACTCGGAATCGTCCTGCGCATCGGCAAGGCCGACAAGTGCACCGTCGTTCGCCACGCCGAACAGCAACCTTCCGCCCTGGGTGTTGGCGAACGCGCTGACGCTCTTGAGCCAACTCGTGGGATCCTTGCGCTCAAGCATCAGCTTCTTGTCGTAAGAAGTCGTCTCTCCTATGTAGTCCTTCAACAGCAACCTTTTACCTCGCTTCACCGCCGCGCGGAATCTGCCATTCAAGGCGTGTCATTGGTCATAATGATAGCACATTCCCCTACCCAAAACAAGCATGGATTTTGGATTTTGGAAGTTGAAGCCTCGCGCGCAGGGGTGCAGGGGGGGGGCACTACGGCCGCGGCGGAGCGCGGCCTTCCCGGTGTAGCCGCGGGTGGGCAAGGGTGGGGCGAGCCGTCCCGGCGAGCCGCACGATGTGGCAAGGCCGCCCCGGCCTTGCCGTAAGGGCAATGGCGCCCTTGCTACAGCCAACGGCATGTGCGCAAGCCCTTCGGCTCCACGAAGGCCCATCGCCAATGGTTCAGCAATGACCTGCCTTTGGTGTGTGCGTCAGCAGTTCTGCCGTGCGCGCCTTGTCGCGCACCAACGGTGAGCAAATGCTCCGCACAAGGCAAAGCGCTCCGCAAAGACGCGCGCGGTACAGGGATGGCAGAGGAAAGAATCGAGCGAAGC
>CACWIW010000226.1 GCA_902761035.1 uncultured bacterium
TGAACTTCTTGAGCTCCACGAATATTAGCTGAAGTCCGTCTATCGTCTCGCCCTTGATTTCGCTGTGCGCCACCTGGTAATGGTGATACCACTGCTTCGTGTCAAGGGCGAGGTTGTCGTTCAGTAGATTAAGCGAATAGACCGTGTTCAAGTTGCGGTAGTCACCGCCAATGGGAAGCTCTCGGGAGTACGCCTTGGCGGCGTTGAAAAACGCGCGCTGGTTGTAGTCGGGCGACCAGATCATCTGCATTTCCACGATGAACTGCCTGTCGTTCTGGTCTTTGCAGCGGACGTCCACGATGGTGTCCTTGTGGAGCGGGTCGTCGGGCACGAGTTCCGGCGTGAGATATTCACTGGAGACGATCTTGCCGTCTTCGGGCAAGGGCAGCAGCGCGTTCAGCAGGCTTGTGATCAAGTCTGGGTGTTCGCCGAAGATTTTCTTGAAGGTCAAATCGGCCTTGGGATCGACATACTTACGCTCGTTAATAAAGCCTCCCTTCGTTGCGGCTCGCGTGGACACTCGCCCTCCCGTTGCTTGCAAAGCGACAAGAAAGCACACACACGAAGGCTGCGGATGCCTCCCTTTCGTCATCGCAATTGATGCGATATGTCATGCTTTTCATCATCGTTCTTTGCCTTCTCCCTGTTCAAGTGTCTAATTCACCCAAAAGAAAGTGGCATTATTCTATCATATTTTACGATTGTAAGTCAATCGCCGTGAATCGCGAAATGCGCCTACGAGTTCGACACCGCCTTCGCGAAGGTGGCATTAAGAGGAACATCGATGAAACTCTTTGAACTGCTGCCAAGGCCCCTCAGAATGATCTTCAGAAAAAAGGCTCATTTCACTAGCAATTCACGCCGTTTTTAGTCTGGAGTGTAAGGGCCACTTAGACTGGAGTATAGGTGCGTCTTATACTGGAGTGTAAGAGCCTCCTGCACTGGAGTGTAAGAGCCTCGCAGACTGGGGTATAACAACGTGTTAGACTATGGTGTAGGAACGCCTTGGACTGGGGTGTGAAGCGGAGAGGGTCACGCCTCGCTGTAGCCAGGTTTTGCAATTGCTTCTCATTTCCGCGTCGTGGCGGCAACGGGTTTTTCTTGTCGTTTCTTCCGCCCGTCGCGCTGCTCGTCGAGTTTCTTGCGGCGCGCGATGCATTCAAGGTTATGAGCCGAATGAAGCGCCTGCTTGAACTGCCTTGCCGACGTCACGCCATGTTTCGCCAGGTCTTTGGCGAAATAATCAAACACCGTTCTGTAAGTGATTCGCGTGTTGATGGAGTAGCGTATGTCCGCGTTGTTCTGCGCGGCGTTCCAATAAGCAAGGCATACCTCGCGCATTGCGCCGCCATACCGGCTCTTTCGTTTGCCTCGCGGCTTCAAGCCATCCACCTTCACGGCGACGGCATCGACGTGCTCAATGATCTCGCTTTTGCCGTCGTCAATGCGCTTTGCAAGTTCGCTCTTGCCGTCGTCAATGCGCTTTGCAAGTTCGCTCTTGCCGTCGTCAATGTGCTTTGCAAGCGTCTTCACTTCGTCAAGAATGCGCTGCGAATCTATCGTGGCCTTGCGTTTCGCGGCGGCGTCCATTTCGTCGTAGGTGTCTGGGCGTCCGTCCAACACCGCGCCAACGCGCATCAGGATGCGCCCGACGTTCTTGTCGCCGGATTCCACGACAGACTTCAGTGCTTTGAGCTTTGCGGCGTCGCACTTCATCAGCAGGAACATGAAGCGTCTGGTGTTGAGGTAGCGGCTTGCGATTTCGCTGAAACCAGTGCAGTTGCATGCATTGGTAAGAAGCGAGCAGAGGTTCGACACCTCGGCACATGCTGCGACCGCCACTGCGAGGCGGTAATCTTCTTCGCGCGCCTCGTGAGGATCGATCTCCCCGAACGCGGCGTCTATTTGGCTTGTGAAGTCGTTCTTTGTGCCCAGTATGCGCTTGTCACGGGCGAGGCTCGGCAATACGGCCTGGAGCAGCCGCTTGATGAAGCCAAGCAAGGCAAAGGCGTAATCCACCTGTGCCCTCACGGCGAGGTAAAAAGTTGGCATTTTCTAAATCTTTCATTTTTTCCTTTGCTCCTTTGGCGGGCCGGCTCCGTCTGCAGCTCTCGACACCCACGCGTGGCATTGACTGGAAGTATAGCACATCGGCCGAAACGGGCGCAAGGGGGAAAATCGAAGAAAATGCGCCCATGCGCCGCCTATACTTCGTGAATTGAAAAGCACCTTATTGGATTAGTTGTCCAATAACGAGCCCCTTATTGGATTAGTTGTCCAATAACAAGCCCCTTATTGGATTAGTTGTCCAATAACAGGCCCCTTATTGGATTAGTTGTCCAATAAAATTCAGTCAATGGATTTATTCTTTTTTCTTAGACCTGTGTTTATTGGGTTTCTCGTTATGTTTAACCCATTAAGAAAATAATTTGGCACAACGCATGAGACACTGCCCCCGTCTGCGCGAGGTGGAGAATCGTTCCCCGCCGAAGGTAATTAAGCCAGTGCAGGCGGAGTAAAAACAGTGAAGAAGAAACTATCAAGGGCCACTGGCCACGAGCCACGAGCCACTAACCACGAACCACGAACCGCCGGGGTGAATTTCAACGCAGAGGCGCAGAGTCGTGGAGAAGCAGGGCCTTTTCGCTCCACGAACGGGTTATCAACAGTTGTCAACAGGGGTGGGGGCGGTTTAAAGGAAAATCCCCCCTGCACCCCCCTTAAGGAAAACAAAGGCAGAAATTCTATTTCAACCGTACCCGGACCCGGACATATCGCGCGCACGTACGCGCCCGCGCAAGGAACGCCACCGTCTGACAGTCCGGGTCCGGGTTCGGTTAAAACTGATGTTGGAAGTCCGGGTCCGGGTCCGTCGCAGAGCCGCCGCCGTCCCGCTGTTGACTCCGAGTTCATCCTGCACGGCTACAATGCGCAAGGCTTACGCTATGACGCCGTTCAGACCGCTATGGTTGCACTTGGCATCCCCAAAGAGTCGAACGGATATCACAATGCGCGGATTATGCGCTATTACCTTAAGCGACTGGGCGAGGATAGATTCCGCGATCTCGTTTACCAGCAATGGCGTGAAAATGAAATCGACGGCGCACCTCGCAACGTTACCGCTGCATTCATGGATAAACTTTACTACGCTGACAGAGGAGGTGCGAAATGAGCAGCCGCGTAGGCAAATGCGCAACTTGCGCACACTGGGGTTGCTGCGACGGCCTCCACTACTGCGGCGGCGGCGCGTGGGTTGACGCCTACGGCGAGTGTGCGCAATGCGGGTGCGGCGTCTTTCTCGAGGACGTGGAGTACGAGGGCGAGGACGGCGAGGTCTTCTGCTGCGAGGAGTGCTACGACAACTGGATGGCCGAAAACGGCGACAACGACGAGGGGGCGTGAATGGGCAAGAAAGACCGCACGGTTTCCCTTGAACAGTTCATTGACTCTTTCGAGGATCCTTCCAAGATTGCGTCATTGACCGACTTCGGCATGGGCGTGAACGCTCTGGTGACGTACTGCGACCGCGAAGCGCGGTTGTGGCGAGAGCTACAGGCGGTCGAGCGCGCGTGTGTGCGTCTGCGCACAAAACAGCTGTGTGAAACCGTGCGCGTGGTTTACCGCGTTGTACGGTTTGAAAAGTGCGCGGAAGATGAGCAACGCGCCCTTATCCTCGGCACTCTGGGGGTGGACGAAGGGGCGTACTACATGCGCGTTGAAAAGATCGTCAAAATCCTTGGCCGCCGTCGAATGTGACGGGGATTGATTTAGCCGCAAAGAACGCAAAGATCGCAAAGGGCGCAGGGTAATCCGATAGGGATTCTTTGCGCTCTTTGCGTTCTTTGTGGCTTAAAAATCGAGTGACAAAAAATATTTTTTCCCTTACTGTTTATTGATCGAAATGCGGTTAGTATTGGCTAACATGTTTGAATACCCCCCTGTTTTTCACCATGACATGAGGGGGCGTGTTGCTTTCCGGCGAGTGGCGGAGGCGCGCCCCCTATTGCCACAAATGCAAATGGGACAGTCGGCACTTCCCACATTTGCCATTTGCGATTTGTGAACAATTTTGATATTTGCGATTTGTGACAATACGAAGTAACATGGCGACGGTGGGGGCTTTTTTCTCTTTCACCCCACCGCCGCCCTTAACCAGCCGAAAGGGAGCAAACAACAACAAAAGGAGTAAAAGCAGATGGCAAAGCCTAAGCTATACTACGAGGTTCGCCAGAGCGTGAACCGCACTACGGGTCAGCCCATATTCTGGCCCGCAATCATCTACCGAGACCAGAGCATCGCCCTGGAGGACGTCATCAGGAACGCAATCGACCGAGGCGTCATCGCCGGTCTCAAGGTCTCCGCAGCCAAGCAGATTGCGGACGCCGTGTGCCAGCAGATGTACGAGGAGTTCAAGGGCGCCCGCGGCGTGAAGTTCGGAAACTACTTCTACGCCCGCCTGTACCTTGACGGCCAGAGCGACGACACCGGCAAGCTCACGAAGGACAACCACGTCAACGTGCGTTTCGTGAACGGCGCGGGCTTCAAGCTCGACCACTCCGACTTCTCCTTCGAGTTCGCCAACAGCGGCGTGATCCCGTCCCTCCAGTTCCTCATCAACGATGCGGACGGCGCGGAACGCGACATGGTCAGCTGCAACAACACCATCATGGTCAACGGCAACAACCTCTACGCCGCCGACGACACCGCAACGCACCTTGCGTTCTACGCGGTTGACGCCGAGACCGGCGCGGTTTCGCCCACGCCCGCGTATGAGGTTGAGACTGGCGACTTCACGTCTCGCGGCCCGAACCTTCTCGTGTTTCAGATGGATCACGGTACTCCGCCCACGGCTGGCAAGTACATGGTACGCGTCACGCGCACGCTCATCGACGGCAAGACGTATGAGAGCGGCAACCATGAAATCACGGTCATTGCGTAAGGAGGTGCGAACATGAAGAAGACTGTTGAATACGTGGTTCGTACCACTGTGAACGCAATCACCCAGGAGACGCAGACGGTGCCGGTGGTGGTCAACCGCCGCGAGCCTGTCGATCTCGTCGACGTGGTTGCAAACTGCATCGACCGCAACCTCATCCTCGGCGCGAAGCCGACGGCTGCGCAGGGCATCGCGGAAGGCATCGCGGAACAGCTCGCGGTGGAGTTCAAGAAGGGCAACGGCGTGAAGTTCGGAAAGTACTTCTACGGCCGGCTCTACCTGAACGGCACCACGAACCAGAACGGCGACCTCACCGACGCGAACGCCGTGAACGTGCGCCTGTACAAGGGCGAGGACTTCAAGCTCTCGCTTGACGACTTCTCGTTCAGCTTCGTCAACGGCGGCGACCTCCCCGACGTGGAGTTCTGCGTCGGACGCGGCGACGGCGTGAGGGGCGAACTCGTTGCGGGCAACGACCTCGTCATAAACGGCACCAACCTCTGGTACGGGGACGACACCGCAGTTGCGGTGAAGCTCACGAGCGAGGACGGGGTTGTGAGGACGGTCGAAGGCGACGCCATCGCCGTCAAGAGCTCCGACCTGCTCGTTGTCCCTGCGGACGTGATTCCTCCGCTGGAACTCGCGAACGGCAAGTGGAAGGTCAGCGTTGAGCGCACGACCTCCGACGGCAAGACGCTGTACGGCAAGGGCGCGAACGTCCAGTGCGTGGGCTTTGGCCCTGAGCCGGGGCCGGAGCCGCTTGCGCAGACGAGCGACGGCAAGTGCAAGGTGATGTCCTTCAAGGACGGCGACAGCGCGACGGACTTCACGTACGGTCACGACTGGACGCTGGAGGGCAGCGGT
>CACWIW010000227.1 GCA_902761035.1 uncultured bacterium
AGTGGCGATGAAAGAGAACAAGACAACAGCTAAACAGCGGTTATACGGCATCGCTCGGTATCTCTGTGCTGGGCTTTTTATAAACGTTGCCTGCCTCTGTTTCCAGGTATCGTTTTATTTCCTCTCGGTACCTGTTATCGTTGTGTTTGTGGCTATCGTCCTTGGACTAATGTCCCCACGGCGACCTGCGGGAAGATTTCAAACGCTCGTCTGTTTCTTTGCGTTAGTTCACCTTGCGATTGTTGGTCTTTGGCTTCATTTCATACTTGGTTACTTCGGCATCATGATGAACGCGCGTTTCGCAGCGATGGTCAAGGACGCCGACCGGATTGTGATTCGTGATGGCGGTGGGCTTTGCCATTCCAAACCTGACATGGAACCATCGCTCTATGAGATTACCAACAAGGCGGAGATAGCCGAGTTCAATTCACTGTTTCACTTCTCAGGGACAAGTCTGCCGTGCAAGTGCTGTGGATATCCAGGAGTTGACTGGTGGCGAGACGGGAAGCGGATAGTAGTGTCGGCACTTCATCATGGAAGAGCTCTCCGAGTCGAGGGGAAAGGTTACAATTGGCGCTTGGCGACAAGCTCGAGACAGCACATTGACAAGTGGTTGAAGGAACATTGCGGCGTTCGTTGCAGTAATGGCGGATTCCCGATGTATAGACAGTGTGCGTGTGAGCGATATGAGCTGCAGGCCGAGGCGCAAAAGTTTATGCAGACTCACGACGGGAGATGTCCTACAATGGGGGATGTTTGCATGGAGATTAGAAATGCCGGCAAGAGCGTCCCGTCGTGTCCTGTTGGCGGCAAGTATTCGCTCACTTTCACAGAAGATGGTACGGCACACGTTTCCTGTAGCATTCCCTTTCATGAGTGAGGGGACTGCGAAAGGTTGAATGACAAGGGGGGGACCGCTTCTGGCACGATGGCGGCGAATAGAAGAATGTACCTGTCGTCCAACAGCAGAATAACTATGAATGGTCATTAAGTGTCTCCAGAATAAGATAATGACCGATTATAACTTCAAGATGGACATTAAGTCAGAAAAATGATAACATATTGACCGCTTAAAGATAAGGAGGTCTGCGATGATTGGACGAAAAGAAGAAGTTGAGGCGCTACGTGAAGCTGCGATGGCGGATCGTTCACGTTTTGTCGTTGTCTATGGACGTCGGCGCGTCGGCAAGACTTTCCTGATACGAGAAGCGTTTGATTACCGCTTTACGTTTTCTCATACGGGAATGGAAACAGGTTCAATGGCAGACCAATTGGAGGCTTTTCATGCGTCCTTGATAGACCAGGGGATGGGACCCTGCGAGATGCCCAAGAATTGGATCCAGGCCTTCAGCTTGCTCAAGCGATTCCTCAAGGCGAGTAGCGATGGGCGAAAAGTTGTTTTTATTGATGAGCTCCCGTGGATGGACACGCCGCGCGCGAAGTTCGTCAGCGCGTTGGAGAATTTCTGGAACGGCTGGTGTTCGGCGCGAAAGGACATCGTGTTGATCGTCTGCGGAAGCGCGACAAGCTGGATGATCAAGAAGGTCCTGAAAAACAAGGGCGGTCTGTTCAACCGTGCCAATCGGGTCATTTACCTGAAACCGTTCACCTTGGGCGAGTGCGAGGCATACGCCCGCGAGCTCGGCCTTCCGATGGGGCGGCGCGAACTGGCGGAAGGGTACATGGTGTTTGGCGGGGCACCCTATTATTGGAGCCTGCTTGACCGCTCGCTGTCGCTTGCGCAAAACATTGACAGGCTCTGCTTTACGCAAGGGGGTGAGTTGTCGGTTGAATTCAAACGTCTCTACGCTTCCGTGTTCAAGAAGGCCGAGAAGCACATCAAGATCGTCGAGGTACTTGGCTCGCGGAAGTCCGGGATGACGCGCGAGGAAATTGTGTCGGCAATCGGTCTTAAGGATTCAGGAAAGCTTTCGCGCATTCTGGAGGAACTGGAGGAGAGCGGTTTTATCCGGATCTATTCGCCGCTTGGTCGCGTCAAGCGCGGGTCCATCTATCAGTTGGTCGATGCGTTTACCTTGTTCTATCTGACGTTCATGCGCGGCAAGTCTATTTCCCGTCCGGGATATTGGCTTGATGGCGTCGGCTCGGGCGAGCACTTCGCATGGGAGGGAGTCGCCTTCGAGCGTGTCTGCATGTGGCATGAGCGCCAGATCAAGTCTGCGCTCGGGATTGCCGGCGTATCGACCACTGTCTGCGCGTGGCGGAGCGCCAAGCGGAATGGCGGCGCGCAGATCGATTTGCTCATTGACCGCAAGGACGGCGTCATCAACGTCTGTGAAATGAAATTTGTAACAGGGGAATTCTCTATCGGCGCGAAATATGCTGCCGATTTGGAAAACAAGCTTTCCGTGCTGAAGGACGAGACGCAGACGAACAAATCATTGCATCTGACCATGATCACGTCTTCGGGCGTCAAACGCAATGAATACTCTTATCTCGTTCATTCGCAGGCTCGTCTGGACGATCTCTTCCACATGTAAAGAACGCATGTGAAGCCCTGGTTCCCCCAAAGTCTGTCCGCAACGGACATAGTAGAAAAGGCAAACCTATGATGAATTACATCTGTAAATACAAGACGCCAGAGGGATTCGACGATCTCGTGATGTGCGGGGACGGCGAAGCGCTGACTGGGCTTTGGTTTGAGGGTTCGCGCGATGACGTGCACGAGGCGCGTGGGTGCGAAAGTCGCGAGACGCCGGTGTTCCACGATGCGCGCCGTTGGCTTGACGAGTATTTCGCGGGACATGATCCCGGCTTCATGCCCAACTATCGCATTGAAGGATTGACGCCGTTTCGTCAGGCGGTCATCGACGAGATGCTGCGAATCCCTTACGGAGCCACGGTCTCGTACGGCGACATCGCGAAGGCGATTGCGAAGAAGCGTCGAGGCAGGGTCTCGGCGCAGGCCGTTGGCGGCGCGGTCGGATGGAATCCGATCTGCATCATCATTCCGTGCCACCGTGTCATCGGCGCGGACGGCAGCCTCACCGGCTACGGCGGTGGGTTGGAAAATAAAGTATCGCTCCTTGCGCACGAGGGAATATGGCTGAGGTGAGACTTTCGTGTCGACGTGTTTAATTTCATCATAATGAATATTTCTTGAAGATTGCCCTTGCACGGCGGCAAAAAAAGGCGTATAATTCATTTCGATGAATAAATCAGAGATAGGAACGGCGATTGCGGAGAGGCGCGACACGCTCGACATCACGCAGGCGAGGCTTGCAAAGTTGAGCGGCGTGTCGGTACATACTCTTTCCAATCTTGAGACGGGCGAAGGCAATGTCACGCTCGATACGCTTCTCAAAGTTGCCGACACCGTGGGCTTTAAGGTGAGGGTCGGCGTATGAAGAGCGGAACTGTGTATTATCGCGACATCCCTGCGGGGACGCTCGTCAAGGACGCGGACGGCTATCTCTTCCGCTACGATCCACTTTACTTTGCGGACTCCGCGATGCCGGAGATATCGGCCACGCTCCCAAAGACGCAACGCGAGTATCGTTCGAAAGTGCTTTTCCCGTTCTTCTTCGGTCTCCTGGCCGAGGGCGCGCAGAAGGAACGCCAGTGCCGCGAACTCCACATCGACGAGAACGACCACTTCACGCGCCTCCTTGAGACGAGCGCATACGGAGCGATAGGAGCGGTGTATGTTAAGGCTTGACTTCTCGGCTTCAGACCTGAACCTCCCCGTTAACAGGGAGAAGACGCGCCGCGCGTCCATATCTGGCGTGCAGGACAAGGTACAGCTGAAGCGCGTCCGCGGTGGATTTGCCGTCGTGGAGTCCGGTGGCGACTACATCCTGAAGCCCGTTCCCCGCAACACGTACGCGGAACTTGCGTCCGACATCCCGGCGAACGAGGCGCTTACGATGGACATTGCGGAGAAGGTGTTCCGCGTCAAGACGGCGGAACATGAACTCGTGGAGATGAAGGACGGCGAATACGCCTATCTCACGCGGCGCTTTGATCGGCGCGATGGCGAGCGTGTACAGCAGGAGGACTTCTGCCAGCTTGCGGGGCATACGCCGGAGACGCATGGTGAGAACTACAAGTATGACGCGAGCTATCAAGAACTGGCCGATCTTATGCGGCGGTTCTGTCCGGCGGCCGCCGTGGAGAACCCCAAGGTGTTCTTCCTCATTCTTTTCAACTACGTCTTTGCAAACGGCGACGCTCACCTCAAAAACTTCTCGCTCTATCGAAGCGAACAGGGCGACTACATCCTCACGCCGGCATACGATCTCCTGAACACGGCTGTGCATTTTCCAAACGAGCCGACGGCGACGGGTCTGGAATTTTTCGCCGACGGACATTTCACGCCGGCATACGAGACGCTGGGCTTCTATTCGTCTGCGGACTTCATCGAACTCGGTGCGGCATTCGGCGTCTTTGAGGAAGATGTGCGCGGGATGATTTCGCTTTTCAATGTCCGCAGGGGCGAGACCGAACGGATGATTGATGAGTCCCATCTTTCCGCAGAGGCGAAGTCGCGCTATCTCGCCAAGTTCTTCGACCGTCTGAAAGCCATCGCGCAGTAAAAGGAAATGACATGGCGAAGTGAATGTTGAGATGAAACGACTGTTTGAAAAAGTGCTTGCTGATAGGCGTGCAGATGAGGCGCGCGAGGCGGGAATCTATCCGTATTTCCATCGCCTCGAGTCGCGCCAGGACGCTGTTGTCGTCATGGAAGGCAAGCGCCGCATCATGCTCGGCTCCAACAACTACCTCGGGTTGACGTCGTGCCCAGAGGTCATGGAGGCTGCCATCAAGGCGATTGAGAAGTACGGAACGGGTTGCTCCGGCTCGCGCTTCCTAAATGGCAACCTCGATCTGCATCTTGAACTCGAGCGAGAACTTGCCGGTTTCATAGGCAAGGAAGCCGCCATCACGTTCGGAACCGGTTTCCAGACGAACCTCGGCGTGATCAGCGTGCTCGTGGGACGCGGCGATTACGTCGTCTGCGATGCGGAAGACCATGCGAGCGTCTATTGCGCCGCGCAGATGAGCTTCGGCAAGATGCTGCGCTATCGCCACAATGATATGGAATCCCTTGAACGGCGTCTCGCATCTGTGCCGGACGGCGCAGGGCGCCTTGTCGTCGTCGATGGCGTGTTCTCGGTCGGCGGCGACCTCGCCGATTTGCCGTCGATCTGCCGGCTCGCGAAAAAATACGGCGCGGCCGTGATGGTCGATGACGCGCACGGACTCGGCGTCATCGGGAAGGGCGGACGAGGTACGGCGTCTCACTTCGGACTCGACACGGATGTGGATCTTGTCATGGGCACGTTCTCGAAATCGCTTGCCTCACTTGGCGGTTTTGTGGCGGGTCGGCGTGATGTCATCGACTACCTGCGCCATTCCTCTTTCCCGTTCGTATTCTCCGCCGCCGTCACGCCGGCAAGCGCGGCGACGGCGCTCGCGGCGCTACGTCATCTCAAGGCACATCCAGAACTGCCGGAACGGCTGCGCGGCGTTTCCGATTTCGCGAGAAAGGCGTTTGCGGAGCGCGGAATCCCGTCGGTTGATTCCGCCAAGGACGGCATCACGCCGATTCTGCCGATTCCGACAGGCGGGACGATGGAGACATGCATCGCCGCGAAGAAGATGTTCGACGGCGGCGTTTTCGTCAATCCGTTCATTCCGCCAGGCGTGCCGGAGGGACATTCGCTCATCCGCACGAGTTTTATGGCGACTCACACGAATGCGCTTGTCGAAGAAGCTGCCGACGTAATAGCAGAGGCGCTCAAATGCTGAAGTTTCTCTACTACTACCTCCCCTGGACGCTAAACGACTTTCCGTGGACGTTGCGCGATGCGGGGCTTCTTGCGATGGGGTTCTTCGCCTGGGGCTTCAACCAGATCTTCAGCGACTGGTGCGACAGGAAGGAGGATGCGATCAACGCGCCGCACCGTCCGATGGTGACTGGCGCACTCAGTCCGCTCCCAGCGTTTGCCGTTTCAGCCGCGGGGCTCGCCGCAATCGCGGTCGCCGGGTATCTGATGTCGCCTTGGACTCTTGCGTTCCTCGCGCTCGGCGGCGTTTTGAACATCGCGTATTCGCTCCTGAAACGCGTGCCAGTGTTGAACTGCCTTGTCTATGCCTGCGCAATATCATGTTGCGCGCTTTTCGCGATCGCCGGTGTTGCGGGGAGGGCTCCGAACGGCGGGGAGTTGTCGTTCGTGGCGATATTCGTGTTGCCCGCGCATCTGCTCATGTGCCACAACAGTTACTACAAGGACATCGCCGGAGACCGGGCCGCAGGGGTACGTACGCTGCAGATTTTTCTTCCTAGGCTCTCGCGCGCCGTTTCGGGCTGCCTGCCGTGCGCCGCCGCAGCGCTTGCGGTTGTGGTAATGTTCGCCAACGGCGTTGCGCTCCTGTCGGCGTTCGCTACGCTTGTCGTTGCGCTAGCCGTCGCGTTCCTGGCGGCGGTCTCACGGGGGCGTCTCCACCGCGCCACATGCCTCAACTGCCAACTGTGCGTACTGCTGCTTCACCTTTGGATCTTCCGGTGGACGTGGTTGGTCGCGATGGCCTCGCTTGTCGCAATTCAACTTCTCTTTCTCTGGTACAACGATGAAAAGGAATGAGAACATAACGGGCTTTCGGAAGTTTCTCTTCTACGTGCGCATGTCGCTTGCGTGCGCGTGGCGGTATTGGCGGCATCCGTCAGCACTTTTGAAGGCGTCGCAGCTGACGCGCATTTTCTTCAAGCACAAGCTGAAGCGTCTCGCCAGTGGCGAATACAAGCTCGACTTCTATCTGCCGCGTTATCCGTCGCAGGCGTTCTTCACTGCGCTAGAGGATAAAGTCATCTGCCGTCCGCCGCGCCCCGTCAGCGTCGTTCTCTCGATTTCAAAGACGTGTACGTACAAGTGCCCGCACTGTTACCAGCGCAAGGACGATCCGCACGAGCTGCCGCTTCCCGTGCTCATTGAGAACGTCCGCAAGATGCGCGACTTCGGTATTGTCGCATGGGCTGTGGAAGGCGGCGAACCGCTTCTCCGATTCGAACGCCTTGAGGCGGTCATTTCGGAGATTGCCGGACTTGAGGTGTGGGTCAATTCGACGGGATACGGCGCGACGCCTGAGAAGATCCGCCGCCTTGCGGAATTGAAGGTGACGGGCGTGATGTCGTCCATTCACTCCGTGGACGAGAAAGCGCACGATGCATTCACGGGCGTTGTGGGATCGTGGCGCCGCGCGCTCGATTTCCTGCACGACTGCCGCGAGGCGGGAATGCTTGTCGGATTCAATACGGTGCTTTCCGACCGCGAAGTTGTTGACGGAGGAATCGACCGTATCATGGACCTTGCCGCGGAAAATAACTGCGACTACATCCAGCTTATCCATCCGAAGGCATGCGGCGCGTGGATGGGCAAAGCGTTCGACAAGTCGCTGCATGCGGAAGCCGTCCGCGTCGCGTGCGAGGCGCAGCGGCACTACAATTCGGCCAAGTCGCGCCTTCCAACGATTCTCACGGCGCAGGTCTACGAGGAATCCGCGGAGATGCTTGGATGCTGCTGCGGCGGAATCGACCGCTTCTACGTGGGCGCGAACGGAGACGTCCAGCCCTGCGAGTTCGTCAACATCTCTTTCGGGAATCTCGCCGAGGTGTCGTTCGAAACGGCGTATGCGCGTATGCGCAAGGCGTTCGTTGTGCCGTGCGAGGAATGGACGTGCGAACGACGCGCCGCCGAGATCGCGGCGAAAGCCGGTGAAAAGTTGCCGCTGCCATGGGAGGAGACGGAGAAACTTGTCTCGGAATGGAAGGGCGGCACGCCGACGAAGGTTTACGACAAAATGGGAATATACAGATGAAACAATTCCTCGTTTTGGTCAATCCGTCGTCTCACGGCGGACGATCCGGTCATATTCTGCCGCGCCTTCGCACGCTTCTGCCCGAAGGCGATTTTGTTGTGTTGGAGAATATCGACGAGGCGTCGCGTCTTGCGCGCGAGGCGAAGGGATATGAAGCGGTGGTCGCGTGCGGCGGCGACGGGACGGTCAACGCCGTCGCGCGAGGCGTTTTGGCGAATAGCAATACTTCTATCAAGTTCGGCGTTCTCTACACAGGGACGAGTCCTGATTTCTGCCGCGCGCATGGCATCCCGACGGATACGGAACAGGCAATCGCCGTCTTGCGTAATGGCGCGGTCCGAGAGATTCCCGTACTCACCGCGAACGGCGAACCGTTCTTCTGCTCAATGAACTTAGGAATGGGCGCGGCTGTTGCCGCTTCCGCCAACAGGCTGCGTCCGAGGCTCGGCGATTTCTTTGGAACGCTTTGGTCAGTTCTGCGGGAAGTAATGCGCGGACGCAGATACGACATCAAGGTCAATGGCGAGGAAATCCGCAGTGTCGCCCATGCGCTCATCACGCGGATTCCGCGGATCGCCGGTGGGCTCAAGATTGCGCTCCCTCCGCTGGACGACGACGAGTATACGCTTTGGTTTGCGAAGGATGTGTCGCGTTTCGGATGCTTGCGGATTGTCTGGAATCTGTATCGTGGCAAGCCATGCGGAGAAATCCGCGTCCTTCGCGGCAAGACGATCATTTCGTCCGCCTCTCCGCTTGCAGTCGAGTACGACGGCGACCCTCACGGCACGTTGCCGGTGTCGGTCGATTTGTTCCCAAACCGTCTGCGCCTTGTGGTGCCCCAGAATGAAGGAGAATGCAGATGCAAGAACAGAAGCTGATAGAAATCTTTTCCCGCATTCACGGGACGTGGCCTTTCGGGGCGGATGCGGAGGTCGTGCCTTTTGATGGCACATATCTACTCGTCTCAACGGATTCCTTTTCCGAGCGCGAGGATTTTCTCTCCGGCCTTGAGCCGGAAACCATGGGAAGGGTAATGGTGTATGGCGCGATTGCGGATATTCTCGCATGCGGGGTGAAGCCGGATTTTCTCGTTCAGGCGTGGAACATAGACGAGTCGCACGACGAACGGTTCTATGAGCGCGTCGCGCAGGGCGTCCAGCAGGTCGTGTCGCACTACGGCGCAAAGGTCATTGGCGGCGATATCGGCTCGGCGAAGGAATGGTGCTGGACGGCCACCGTGTTTGCGTCCTGCAAAACGCCCGTTCGCCGTGTCGCGTCGCAGCGCGTAGATTTCGATTTGTATGTGACAGGGCCACTCGGCGCGGCGAACGCTGCAGTGTTTCTCGACCGTGCGCTCCCCGAACCGCAGCTTCGTGCGCCCGTGCCGAGTTCGGCGCTTTTCGCTACCGATACGAGCGGCGGCCTTTTCGATGCGCTGGAGAACTTCCGCCGCGTCAATTCCGGGATGTGGCTTGAGCTGGATGCGGAGTGTGCCGTTTCGCCGGAAATCGCGCGGTGTCTTCCGCCTGGCGTGGAGAATGGCTGGGCGCTTGTCGGTGGAGTTGGCGAATACGAACTTCTATTCGCCGTTCCCGCCGGGACATCCGTTGCCGATGCCGTGAAGATCGGACATGGCGGATTCGCCGCGCAGGGCGCATGCGATTTCCGCATCATGTACGGCGGAAAGATTGGCCACATGTCTACGCCACCGCCGGACTATCGCTCAATCCCGCGCGAGAACTGGCTAGCAGAAACGGCGGCATATTGGACTTCGCTTTGGCGGTAGATTATGGAAACGGTTCTTGTTACAGGTGCCGGCGGCTATATCGGCTCGAACGCGGCGGAGTATTTCGCCCGCGCGGGATACCGCGTCGTTGGCGTAGTCCATCGCACGGTTGCGGATCGTTTTGCGCGGCTGGGTGTGAAAACAATCAAGGCCGATTTGACGGATGAGACTTCCATTCCGCAGTTGTTTGAGGGGAAGCCGGATTACGTCGTCCACATCGCGGCACGGGCGAGCGACGTTGGACGCGATGAATGGTTTCGTGCGGCCAACTACGATGCCGTGAAGGGTCTCGCGTCCGTTGCGATGGAACACGGCGTGAAGCGGTTTGTTTATCTTTCCACTGCGGATGTTCACGGTCTTCACGATTTCAGCGGTGAGAGCGAGGAAGAGCTTTCCTTTGACGAAACCGTGAAGAATCCATATCCGAAGTACAAGATTCTCTCCGAGAAGTGGCTCGCGGCAAATCTGCCGCGCGAGCGCTTTAGCTGCGTGAGGCCGTGCGTCGTCTACGGGCGCGGCGATACGTCCATCACACCGCGA
>CACWIW010000228.1 GCA_902761035.1 uncultured bacterium
TTTACGAACGGGATCTTCATGCACTGTAAATTTTGTGCTTTCACCTGCAAGCGGAAAATCGCAAACCCACACAACATTCGTTTCCGTCCTATTTATCTTCATCTCCTTTCTGTTACACAAGCACCACAGTAGAGCATTGACCGCATTTTTTGCATCGCCATAACTAATATTTTTCTTCTTCCATTGACCTGGTAATGCGACCTCAGCCATAACTAACCGCTGAAGGATGCCTATGTCGGAATCAAGCGGTTCCAATGCTGAAAATATATTTGCCCGTCCACCATTATTGACATTGTTTTGAGTTTTGCTATTGCCCAGATAATCAAAACAGCATACTGGATTATTCTCACAGTATGAATACTCATGGACACCTTCATAAGCATCGCGGGTGTACCACTTCCCGGTACTAGGTTCATAATGACGATGAATATAATACACAATACCCAACGTCTCGTCTACGTACTCACTGGAGAAGCGACAAGAATTGGACACGACAGATGCGCTATACGGGATGGCGAGAACTCCAAATGGAGCGAACTCGTAATAAGCATAAACTTCACGGCTCTCCAAAACAACCTCGCTAATGTTCTTGTTGCCATCGTGGGTATAGTAGGAAGTTGAATGGTTGAATGGTTGAAGAGTTGAAAAGCTCCATACCAGCGGACGGGTGGCTATCGGTTCCGTAGGATCCCAAGCGAAGTGCTGTGTATTTTGAGTTGCAGTGTCGAGGTTGGCGACTTGCAGATAACCGTCGTATGTAAATGTACTGTTGCTGCTTGTTGTTGTGCCGCATGTCTCGAAATACTGCACCCTGCGCCCCATGCGGTCAAAGGACATGGATACAAGTGTGGGATTGGAGGAGTTGGGAGTGGATGAGTTAGATGCGATGCGCTCCCAGAGCATCGGGCGGTTCTCGCCGTTGTAGGTGACTTTCCAGATGCCTGTCGCAGTCTGGATCAACGTCTGATTGCCATCGTCATCGAACTGCGGGACGAATTCCTCGCGCAGAGACGCAGAGTCGCAAAGCTTGGAAATGGATGAATACTGGTTGAGGCTGTTGGCGGTGTAGGTGCGGTTCGTCCCAAGGTCGGTGGATGTAATGCGGTTGCCGATGTCGTCGTACTGGTAGGCGTATTCGGGCATCGTCCCTCCCAGTTTGGATGGCGAGGTTAATTCGTTGCGGATGTTGTAGCCGTAACTGTCTGTTCGGGATTCGGACATCACCGAACCGAAGCGAGCAATCTCTATGCGCCGCCCCGCCGCGTCGTATGTGTAGTCGTACTGCAAAATGACATTTGTCGGCGTGGCGTTGCAGACCTGAAGCAACTGGTCGTTGGCGTCGTACTGCCAGGAGGCAACAAGGCCGTTGGGATAGGAAAGAGAGGATTTGAGGTCGCTTCCGGGGAGATAGGACCAGACGAAGGGAACGTTGGAACCATTGCCGAGCATCGTGGCGATTCGCCCGGTGGCTGAATCGTAGCCGATGGTGGTCTGCCTCTGCGGCGCGTTGGGGACAGCGCGCCCTACCAAGCTGTATCCCGCAGTGCGGTCGTAGGAGTCCCAGTGGCGCACTATCGTGTTCTCGCCTGCGGCGCCGACTACCGTTTCGTTTGTAAGCGAGCCGTAGTCGTCGTAGCGGAAGGTCGTGACTCCCGCCGCGTCAACCGCGTTCGTCTGCCTGCCCATCGCGTCATAGAAGAGCGTGACCGTCGGCGTGTCGTCGGAGTACGTCGTATTAGTGAGATTGTTCGTGACTAAGCCGCGAGCCCAGATGCGCTGCGAGAGCCTGCCGTCGGGAGTGTAGCCGTACTTCGGCCCCTTGCCGTCAGCATACACCTTGTTCGTCATGCAGTTGGAGGCCTCGTCGTAGCGCCATGTGGTGACGTCGCCGGAAGCCGGGCCAAGGGACTCGTTCCGATACGTAGTCATCGTGGTCTTATTTCCGAACACGTCGTACGTGTAGCGCACGGGGTACGTCGCTCCGCCCTCGTACATCCTGCGTCCGCGAAGGTCGTATTCATAGACCACGGCGTTGCCGAGCGGATTCGTGACCGCAGAAAGATTTCCATATCGGTCGTAGGCATACGCCGTGCGGTTGCCGAGCGCGTCGATGGACGCCGAGCGAAGGCCACGCACGTTGTACTCGGTGCGCGAGGTGTTGCCTCGTCCGTCGGTGTGCGAGATCTGGCGACCTAGCGCATCGTACGCGTAGGTGTCCGTCACGCCGGAGACGGAGATCTCGCGCACGACGTCGCCGTAGCGCAGCGTCGTCTCCGCGACGTTGGTTGCGTAAGGAACCCGACGGTGGCGCGTCACGATGCTGCCGTTGACCGCCGTCCAGGTCTCCGTGGCGTTGCCGCGCTCGTCGGTGGCGACGGCGCGCGAGGGATTCGCGGCGGTCAGTCCCGTCAGCTGGCGCGCTGAAGATGAGACAAGAGGTGTGATGGATGTGTCCGAGCAGGAGACGGTGTTGGTTTGGGTGAGGTAGATGGCATCACACTCAACGACAAAGGAATACAAGGCCGCGGTTTTGTGCCATTCATCGGACGGGACGCCCGTTGTCCCAGTGACGACGATGCGCGTAGTCGCGATGCGATTGCCGAGAAAGTTGCAGGGATGGGGATACCACTCAAGTTGCTTGCTCTGAGAATTCCTCTTCCGAAGGGAAAAGATGGTGTACGCTTTATCTCTCATACCTCGACACCACCTTTCTTGGAGGATTCTCAATTATGAATTTGCCCGCATCGAAGCTAACCAGCACTTCCCGCTCGCCTGTTATCGGGTCAATGCGCCAGACAAGTGGCTCTGGACTTGAGAAAACAACTCCGAGCAAACTGATATTTTCCTGATACACATGCGTATTAATCAAGTAAATGCTGTCCTCAAGCCGATAACCAATATCTGACCAAACTGGAATGACAAAGCCCTTCAGCTGTTCATTCTGCGACAACGCGACAACCTCGTCTTTGGACAGCATCACAGGCCCCGCCGCCACATCAACATTAGTCGGTCCTATTCCAGGCAGACACAATTCAACTCGCTTCTCCCCTCTGTTGATGCAGTTGAAGGGAACCTCGAAAAGGATCGTCGGCAGTCTGCATACCGCCTCCTTCAGAAAGTTTTGGTATCCATCATGGCCTCCACCATAAAAAAAGTAGAAACCCTGAGGATAGAACAACGTGCGACTCCATGTATACAAGGCATGGACACTCTCCACCTGCCCTGCAGAACGGCCTGAAATCTCCAGGCGATGGTAAGAGCATACGCAACCATTGTTCAACAATGTCAACAAGGTGCCGAACGCCACAATGGATATTTTCGTCATTTCGCACACTCCCCTTTTTTATTCCGACAATCATTAAGTTTCGGAATCACGGTATCCTTAATTAAATTGTCATGCGACTCATATTGCCGAAATATTTCCTTATTTCTCGCTCTCCCCTCTTCAGAAAATTTGTCCCAAAACGATTCTTCCCCATAAGGATTTTTTACGTCCTCTCCTTTGGGCAACCCCCTATCTTCGGCATAATTTCTTACTGAGTAGCCAAACTTGTATTTATTAGCCGTATATGAGTGCCGATGATATGAGCGTCGACCTGATTTAACGCGATGAGTTTTTCGCGTCTTCTCCTGCAATTTATCTAGAAAAGCCCTCAAGTCTGGAGATAGCTTTTTCCCGTATATATTTTCAATTTCATTTAGAAATTTATTCAACCGATCCTTACCGATATTCTCACCGTATTTCCTGAGCTGCGGATCATCTGGGGCGGTGCCATCCCAAAAATGCCCACTTCCAGACGAATACGAGCATATCTTATCATCCTTATCCTTACCGTCTTTAAGCTTAGCGATTTCAAGTCGAACATGCGAAAAAGTGTCCGCAAGAACATGCAAATACACACCCTTTAGAAACAAATTCGGTTCCTTTTCAAGATGGCAAGCTATGCATTTTTTAAAATCTTCGAGATCGCAGCACTTCAAACCATTTAGGTTATGCAAGGTCTCATGATAAGCGAAACTACGCATAGCATCAAATTCTTTACGCGAATCAGGATACTGCGATCCTCTTGCAATCTCCAATGCCTTTGCATGTCTTGAATCATCATCCGAACCATCTAGCAACTCATCCATTAGTATATATATCAAATAGAAATGG
Source organism: uncultured bacterium (assembly GCA_902761035.1). Lineage (GTDB taxonomy): Bacteria > Verrucomicrobiota > Kiritimatiellia > RFP12 > UBA1067 > RUG572. Next base: position 4,157 of record CACWIW010000228.1, read on the forward strand.
ACTCGCTCATCATACATTCCAAGACAGTCGGTCGTTGTGGTGGGTTGATTCGAAAGATAATCGTAATGGTTCTGTGCGTCAAAGGCGAACTCTTCACGACTGAGCCAACGGCCTGCTGCAGGGTCGTAATGACGGAAGTTATAATACACCAGGCCCATGTCAGCCTCGGCATACTCCGACGAAAACCGCCAAGGATTCACTGCAGCAAATACCCTTTGCTGTGTTACAACTGCGCCAAAGGGAGCGTACTCGTAGTGGGCGACGACATCGCCATTCGCCGCAACCACTTCACTCACATTCTTATTGCCGTCGTGAGTGTAGTACACTGCAGCGGTGCCGTAGAGCCATACGAGCGGGCGAGTCGCAACAGGTTCTGTCGGATCCCACACATAGACATTGCCAACATTGTCCGCTATCAGGTTGTAGCCGTTGTATACAAACCGACAATCGTTCTTCTTGACTCGACGTCCCAAGAAGTCATACGCCATGGCTATCGTCTGATTGTTGGTAATTGACGGGGAGCCTGACTGGATACAAGTCCATCGGATTGGACGGTTTTCGCCGTTGTAGTCAACAGACCAAATGCCTGTCGAGGTTTTGACGAGCGTCTGGTTTCCGTCGTCGTCAAAAGTGGGAACAAACTCGTTGGCAGCAGCTGTGACAACGTTTGTATATTGATTTACATGGTTGGCAAAATACTCAATCGCAACGCCCCGTTCTAAAGCGCGTATGCGGTTGCCGGCACCGTCAAATTCATATTCAAACCGATAATCGGAATCCAATGTCGCAACGGCATTCGTCAACTCGCCGCACGAGTTGTAGAAATAAGCATGAGTGTCTTCATCGGGGAACACCATACCAGACCTGACGCACGACACTCTACGCCCGACTGCATCGTAGTGATACGCAAACCTCGAAACAGACCCTGTTGTACACGCATTGTCCACATCCATGAGTTCGCCACGCCTGCCATAATTCCAGGAAACAGTCAACCCGTTCGGATATGAGAGCGCTGACTTGAACCCACTGCCACCATGGTAACTCCAAGCGAAGGGAGTCGGGTTTCCCACTGCCACCATGGACACAAGATGCCCAGACGTAGGGTCATATGCAAGCGTCGACTGACGAACGCCGTCAAGAGCGTATCCCAAGCTCCTTCCGTATTCGTCGTGATAATGCTCTAATGTATTATACTCCCCCCCTGCATCGACAACCACCCGATGTAAGTCACCAACAGCGTTGTATTCATATGTTGTCGTGCCTGCAGCATCAAGAACATTGGTCATACGTCCAAGGACATCATACGCGCGCAGGACCGTGGGTGTACCGTCAGAGTATTCCGTCCGCACAAGATCACCCCAGCTGTTGTAGCCGTATGTAGTCTCAACGCCTCGCGCCCAGACGCGTCGCGTACAAAGTCCATTTGCATTGTAGAAAAACTCCGGTCCCTTCCCGTTTGCAAATAACTTGCTTGCCAGCTTACCTGACGCTACATCGTAGACCCAACGCGTCTCGTCTCCAACCGTATCTTGCCCATCGCGGTAGTTTATCATGGAAACGGTGTTTCCAAAAACATCATAGGCATACCTGGTCGAATGCGTTGAACCTCCATCGAAGACCTTCCTCCCTCGGATGTCGTATTCAAACCGCCTGACATCGCCCAATGCGTTTGTCAGGGACTCCAATCGTCCAAAGGCATCATAACCGTACGCTGTCCGATTGCCATCTGTGTCTATCTCAGCGGAAAGGCGACCATACTTATCATACTCACGTCTGGAGACATTGCCACTTCTACTAATTGTCGCGCAACGCCGACCTAATTCATCATATATCGCGAAGGAATTCCCACTACTTTCAGATCCCGAGCGAACCAATACACCAAACCGATACAGGGCTGTATCCGGCGAGCTCTTTCCCGGCGTCATGTCAATCTGCACAGTCCCCAGTGAACCACTATACTCTGTACGCGACGTGGAAATGTTCCCCCTCAAATCGATTTTCTGCGACTCCGCCAGAAGTGTTGTGGAAACTCCAGAGATACGGCTGGCCTTGGCTTGCATCCGAGACGCAATGCTTCCATCTGAACAGCTTCCAACAGTCTCCTCTATCCTCCAAACAGAATCTCCGCGCAACTCATAACAGTTGCTGAAATCGGAACGGCGCCATTCAAGCTCTCCACTCTGGATAACGCTCGCTGAAACCTCTCCACAGACGTTATACTCCTGCCGTAGCGTTGGTTCTCCTTCCGACGCTTGAGACACGCAACGGCCATAGCCATCATAGCAATATGATGTTGCAAGAACAGCACCATCAAAAGCACTTTCTTCGCCACGGATGGTCTGACCGAGCACATTTTCGTACCGCTTTGTGAAGCGAGGAGATGTGGCGGTTTCGCCCTGCACGGTCTTTGTCCAGCGGGTACCGTCAGGGAGTATGCCGTAGGTATAGAACTCGGGTGTTACGGCGGAGCCAGTGACGGAGAGAATATCGCCGTCGGCGGAGCGGGTGATAATGCGGGTGGAGGTGTTGGGACCCTGGACGGACACAGTCCGTCCATCGGGGCTGTAAGTGGTGGTGGTGGTGCCGAGAGTGTCAATGCGGGAAACGGCTCGGCCGAGGGCGTCGTATGTGGTGCGCTCGACGGGGAGGCCGACCTGCGCGGCGTAGTTGGTCTGCCAAGTGGCGACCTGGCGACCGAGGCCGTCGTACTCGTAGCACGTCGTGAGCCACGTGACGTTGGTCATGTCGAGCGGAATCAGGCGCGATGAGGCGATCATGCGTCCGTCGTCATCGTAGTCCCACGTGGTCGTCGATCCGTCGGGCTGTATCTCCGAAATTTTGTGGCAGCAGTCCCACACCGCGGCCGTTACCTGACCGGCGAGGTTTTCGCGCCGCACGACCTTTCCTTCGAGGTTATACGTGCGCAGCTCGCGGGCGATGACATGCCATACACCGTCGATGAACGCATCGGTACGCGTTTCAATGGTTTCGCCCCGGGCGTTCGTGAGGGTGATGTCCCGCGTCGTCTTCCCGGAGACTGGTTCGGGGGATTGCTCATGGAGGTGGGTGATGGTCTCGGTCCAAAGATTCGAGACGAGCGCGTAGTCGTAGAGGTCGAGGCGGCCGTCCTCGTGGCGGACGGAGGCGATGCGGCCGTCGCACGGTCGCGTCAAGATCGCCCATCCCTGTTCCCCGTTCCCCGTTCCCTGTTCCCCATTCACGGGATAGAAGGCCGTCACGGTGCGTTCGCACTCCACGCCGTCCAGCGTCTTCACGACGGTTCGCGGGCGGGTGTCTACGGGAAGAACGGGATCGCCCGGATCGACAGGCGTGTACGAGTAGGTCGTCGCCTCGGTCATCATGCCGGGGCCGGAGCGCGTCTCGGAGACAACGCGGTCGGCGTTGTCGTAGGCGTACTGGACGAGCAGCCCCGACTGCCGCCGCTCCGTCTTGACCTGCCCCCTGCCGTTGCCCGACGTGTGGTACGTCCACTCGGTCGTGTCCGTCACGCCGCTCCCACTTGTAGTTCTTCACCGTGCGCGAGAGCATCCCCCCGGCCGGCGAGACAACCTCCTTCTTGATGCTTGCGGCGCGCTCGTCGGCGACCATGCGCTCCTTGCGCTCCTCGACGCCGGACGGGCGGGCCAGGCTCCAGTCGTCGAACGCGTAGTCGAACACGTACGTCTGCGGTTCGCCCCCGCCGCTTCTGAGAGTCACGGACGCGCGCCTCCCGTCGTTCTGCGAGCGGACGGACAGGCGCTTGGCGGGCGTGGCCTGGGGAACCGCGTAGAGGCCCGTCGCCGGGTCTTTCGCGGGCGGGGCCTGGACTGCGTAGATGGCCACGTCGTAGCCCTTCCAGTCCGCCGTGTGTGTGACATTGGCGAGGCGAGAGGGCGTGAGGAACTGCCGGACGCCGTTGGAGTCGTAGATAATGTCAACGCCCATGTCGGCGGGCGTCACCGTGACGCCCCTCGCGTCCGTGGCCGACACCAGCCTGCCCAGCGCGCCCGTCGCGTTGGTCGCGAGGAACCGGCGGCGCGTGCCGTCGCCCACGTAGAGGTCGTAGTAGACGGGATTCGACGTCGCCGCCCAGCCCTCCGCGTCGACCATCATCAGCCGCTCGTCCATCCTTATGTGGACGCCGGGATCGGGGCGGGCGACGGACTCTCCGTCACTGAACACGAAGTGCACCGGCTCTCCCTGCGGGTGCGCCATCACGACCTCCGCCGGCGTCACGCCGTCCGGGAGGTTGTGCGGCCCGAGCCGCTTGAACGTGTAGCCGCCGAGGACCGCGTACAGCGACTCGGCGGTGAACACGGCGGGCGACCGCTCGTCCGCGAACACCTTCAGCGCACACGGCATGGAGCCGGTCCACGGGGTGGTCTCGCCCAGGTCGAGGTTCACCTTGATGCACCCCGCCGACACCTCCGCGCCGTCGCAGCCGCAGTCCTCCTTCGTCGGGTCGCACTCCGGCGGGTTGCGGGCGACAGTACCGCCGGCACGGACTGGATGCGCGGAACAGGCGACCGCAGCCGCGAGGCAGGCCAACTTGAATGGAAACCCTAGTGTATTCATGGGGGATAGTTTACCAAACGCCGTCAGGGAATGCAAGCGGCTCGCCGGCGGCGGCGGCCCGATCCGCCGCCAAGCGCCAGCCAGACGGAGACGGCCAGCAAGAACACGTCGCGGACGACGGCGGAGACCACGCCGCCGGAGGACGTGCCGCCGAAGCAGCCGCACGAGACGTCGAGTCCGCGCACGGCCGCCTGCGAGAGGGCGACGATGAACACGACGAGCATCGCGGAGACCGCCGCCGCAGAGAGCCGCGTCCAGACGGAGAGCGCGAGAAGGAGCCCCGCCGCGCACTCCGCGAGCGGAATGGCGGCGGCGAGGAATGGAAGCGAGGCGTCCGGAAGCATCTCGTAGCGCGAGAGGAGACCGGCGAAGGCCGCGACGTCGCAGAGCTTCATCGCCCCCGCGTAGAGGAACGCTCCGCCGACGCCCAGGCGGCACGCGCCTCCGAGGCAGTACACGACGGAGAGCCGCCGCCGCCCCCTCCAGAGGGAAAGCGCCGCGCCGACGACGAGCGATGCGGCGACGGACAGCCCTGCGGCGCCTTCGCACGGACGTGGCGGCGGGGGACTGCTCCCTTCCGCCGCCGCGGGGCCGGACTCCACGGCAATCCCCGAAACCGGCACGGACACGAGAGGCCGCTCCGGATCGTCGCACGTGACCTGGACGGACTTCGAGAACGCCCCTGCGTCGCGCACCGCGAGCGACACGGAAAGGACGGCCGAGCCTTTCGGCGGAATCCGCGTCGCGGACAGCTCCGCCGTCGCCCCGCAGCACGCCTTGACGCGCGACACGGAAACCGCCGCGTCCCCCTCGTTGCGCAGCACGGCCCTGCCTACGACGTTTGAGCCGACGCATACCTCGCCGAAGGCGATTCCCCCCGGAGACACGGCAAGCCTCGGCGCGGCGGACGCCATGGCGGACGCAAGGCCGAATGCGAGAAAAGCGGCGCGGCGGCGTTTCATCTGCGTCCGCCCCCCTCCCGCTCCCTGATCCGCCTGATCGCCGTCTCGGCGGCGGCGGCACGGCGGACGTCGCCCTCCGCGAGGCGGGACAGGCGCGGGATGTCCGACGCGTCGCCGAGAAGTCCGACGGAGCCCATGCAGACGATGTCGAGGACGGCGTCGCGGGCCGGCGCGGAAAGCGTCTCGCGGAGAAGCGGCAGCGCCTCCCGCCAGCCCCGCTCGCCCGCGAGCTGGATCGCCGACATCCGGGCTGCGGCGTTGGCGTCTGCGGCGCACAGGGCGAGCGCGAGCCGCCTCAGCTCCGACCGCTGCGCGGACGTGGCGCGCCTGTCGTCCGCCAGGGAGTACAGCGCGGTCCCGGCGCAGGGCAGTTTCCTCTGCCGGGCGGTCCTGACGAACACCTCGCGGACGCGGCGGCGCAGGGCGTCGTCGGCAATCCCGTTCTGCATCGCGCCGAGGTGCTGGATGCAGTAGTCGAGGACGGCGGGGGGATGCCTGCCACCGTCAAACATCGCGATCAGGGCCTCGGCAAGGTTCGCGGGCGGCGGCTCCTGGCTGCGCAGGAGGTTCATCACGTCGTTCTTCAGCGCCGCGACCCGCTCCACGCGCAGCGGGTCGTTGGTGGTTGCAAGATAATCTATCAGCGCGGCGACATCCTCCTTCGGCAGGTCGCGCCGCCGCGCAATCGCCCGCAGCGCGTCGTTCCGCGCCTCGTAGCGGTCGGCGGTCGCCTCGTCCGCGCCGCAGACGACGGCAACGGCGCGAGATGCCGACACCACGACCGCCGGCTTACGTGCGGCATCCTTCCGCACGACAGGCTTGACGCGCACTTCGCTCGGCGTGCTTGTCACATCTGGCACCGGCGGCAGCGGCGTTTCCCTTCGTCCGTTTCGCATGGCAAGGAGAATCGCCACGCACACAAGCAACAGCGTACCCCCGCCGATTACTGCGAGGATATGCCGATGTCTTGAATGGCCTTTGTTCATCTCGAGTCACCTCTCTACCTTATCACCAGTTTGAACAGAATACGTGATTTCCAGTGTACGGCGCCAACATGCTCTGTTTTCCGTGCCAATGCGATTGCGCCGACGGTAGCATCTGTCCGTTTGAAAGTTCCTTGGATGTCGCATGGCGAACAGTTTACCAAAAATTCCGTTACTCCACCACTCCTACTCCACTAATGGGGCCTGACCCTCGGCATCCTCTGCGGGGATAGTATAGCAGATTTCCCTTGCGCCGTTTTGCAACACTTTCACCTTAATCTCCCATGGCAACTAATCAATCACAAGCCTCCATGACTACTCTAAAACCGACAAACCATTCTGGACAATCTTCCATTCGCTCCATTCTGGAAGTCGTCGTGCATTCAGAGGGATTGGAATTTAGACTGCCTCCTTTTGCAACGTACAGCCCGAGAAAATTTGGGCCATGATTAAAGCATGGATCGACCGCGCCCCTGCCCAAAACAGCAGACAGTTTCTTTTCAGGCACGATTTCGTCAAGGCACATCTCCTCAAGATTTCCATGCATGTCGTAGAGCCCCCATCGGTTTGGGCGATAGGCCCCAACATGTGTGATCGGTTTGAAATTCTTAAATCTCAAATTCGGGTCAAAGCGGGAGCATCCACAAAGTCGCATCGTCTCCCATTCATCTCCTCCAATATTTCCAATATTGAAGGCAGTATCAACGCCGGCTCGGCAAGCATACTCCCACTGGGCCTCTGTGGGCAATGAGAATCTGCGGCCAGTCTTTTGGGAGAGCATCCCCATGAGCGAATTCTCCTTGGGTATTGCAAAACCATCCACGCCCACTGATACGCCGTCCTTACTAATTTGCCTAATCTCTCCGCACACTTCGTTCCATTTCATATCCCATAGCGGCTGGTCTTCGGTGAGGCGCGTAACACCAATTGACTCGACCGACTTGCCAGTGAGCAGTTCATACTGCGCGCATGTGAATTCAAACACGCCAATGTAGAATGGGCGCGTTATCACAACGTCGTATTTGCCAAGGAGCTTAAACCGCCCAGGTGGAATGCGGCGTAAAACCAGCATGCGGGTTTTGTGTTCAAGTTTCCAACCTCCTTCGGGGACATCATCAAGCCATGACATGAAATACGTTCCGTCGTTAGACGTGCGGGTAAAATCAATAACGCAATAGGTTTTTCCCGCTTGGGACGGTTGATGAAGGCAACATCCGCCTAGACCAACGGCCATCGCGAGCATCGCAATAATTTGAAAGATTTTCCCAGCTTCTTGGCGTACCATCTCATACCTCCTTATTCTCAGTGTCTCCACCTCAGGTGACCGTCGTTCAACTCTGGACAGCACCTTCTGAGGTTGTTCTCGTTTTCAACAGCATCTTTCTCCCACCATGATCGATAACGTTCCAACTCCATTTTTTCTGGCGAGGGATCAAGACGGACTGCCCGATCTTTACCTCCATCCAAGTTTTGGTCATGATGGGTAAGTTCATGGAACAGCAACGCTTCAAGGGACTCCCGATGTTTTTTCCCATCCTTATCATGGTAGAGGAATAGCGGAACGGGCTGTCGCGTGCGAGTGTTATACATATTGACGAGAGCAATACCGTAAACCTCTTTCCCGTCTTTGGCAGTTTTTTTTCTAAAGATTCGAAAATGCCCTGTTCCATCTCCATATTCAGGTTCGGGTATCCCATGTTTGTTAACCTCAAAAGCAACAAGTACCTTTAAACTAGGGTTCATTATCAATTTACAAACCTTATTGGTTGACAGCGCTTTTTTCGAGCAACATTTCTTCAAGTTCGAGACCGCAGCATCAAAACGTGGTCGAAACTCAGCATATGCGATATCATATGCTGTGAAATCTGACGTTGTGTCATACCGAACTTTCATAGCGCCGTCGCGTACATCTCTGACAGTAGGTGACATCGTCAATTCTAGATAAAGCCCTGTTGAATCTATTGCAAGAAAAGGATTATTATCTACAAAATCATAAAGGTTAACACCACCTTCTTCCTCCAGCGGGTCGCGGTTGAGCCAACGCATGAGAATGGGATGGTAGAAGCGATAGCCGTAGTAGTAAAGACCAGTTTCGGCATCGTAGTACTTCGTGGAGAAGCGGTGGCGGAAGAAGTCGGCGAGGGGGCCGGTCTTGGATATGAGATTGCCAAATGCGTCGTAGGTGTACTGCGCGACGGTGTTGCCGCTGGCGTCGAGGTAGCGAGTGATGTTGCCGTTGTTGTCGTAGCATGGAATGTAGATCGTGCCATTCACGGTGAGGTAAAGCAGCCCGCCGACGCCGCCAGCGTCTTGCAAATCGCCTGAGATGTCCTTGCCCCAGAAGTAGCGAATGGTCGATGTTGTGCCGTTCGTGTAGGCAA
>CACWIW010000229.1 GCA_902761035.1 uncultured bacterium
GTGGTCATCTACGACGGGGATGCCGACAAGATAGTCTGGGGGAGCATTGGGACCGACAGCACATGGCGCGAAGCATTCGCGGGTGTCGTCGACCCGAAGAACGAGTGCTTTCATACGCTACAGGATCTTAAACCTGCGAACGGCAAAAATGACGGTCTGTATGTTCTGCGGGAGTACGATTTTTCCGGGGTGTTGCGATGGGAGCGGAAGCTGGAAGGGTATCTACAAGTCTCTCCTTCGGGTTTCATAGTCAGCGGCGGCGGACTCTATCTGTGGCACTATGTCACTGTCGAAGTAATCATCAATGGCACGGAACGCCGATATGTCATGACGGACACAGACCATGAGGAATTTCGGCGCTATGACTTGAAGACGGGCAGGTACTCGATTGTTCGCTTCGGAGAGAAGGATTGGGGCGATGAATCCACTTCTCTCCACTTCGCCTACTGCAACAACGGAATCGTCGTCCTCGCGCGGCATGGCCCGTATGTCCGTACGGATCCGAATGGCGTACCCTGTCCGCCGCCCAGAGGAATACGCAGACGAAAGGACGATGCGGGCGGTGTTTTTCGTGTTGGGCATGATGGCGTTGTCACGAAGATCATCAGCGAACAGGACCACAGGGCTTCGAGGCTTGAGCTTGTGCCTGGATGGAGCGCGGCATATTTCGCCGTGAAGACAGTGAACGGGGACGTGCGGATATATGACATGGACTGCAAGCAGGTACATCATGTCCGGCTTTCCAAGACACATCCCGATTTTGTGGCGGACGACCTGTTTGTAACGTACGTCTGGGCGGACGACGAGACGATTGTCTGTAAGAACAGAATCTCAGAGGGGAAGTACGGGATGCTCGCGATAAGTGCCAAGACGGGCGAAGTGCGCGAGGCAAAGGCCTCGGAATTCAAAGAAGCGTGGCGTAGCGGTGTTAGGCTCCGTGGGCCGTTGCGCATCAAGGAACGATTCTAAGACGGAATGTGCGGGCAGAACGCGCCCTGCGGCGGCAAGCGAAAGGAGTAGATGAAGGATGTGGAAACTGACAAAGGCAATTTTCATTCTATCCCTCGCGCTTGCGGGGGTGGTTGAAGCGAAACTTGCGCCGCCAAAGCTGGAGGACTACACCCATGTCTGCCAGAAGTGCGGGAAGACGACACATTACCCGACTAGCGAATGGGAACCGCGAAGCTTTATTGCGGAGTATCGCAAAGGATGCGCGACTCTTCGTGAACTCGGTCTCGACGTCGCTCTTGATGAATCCATCCTTTGTCGGTACTGCATCAGCGCGGAAAAGTTGAAACTGCCAAGGTTTGCAACAGTCAGATGCCGCCCAGAAAAGACTCTTTGGAGAAAAGGCGACAAGGTGGAAGTTGTTAGGACGAAAAGTCAGCCTTGCGAATGTTGGTTGTGCTATCAATGGGAGGTGGTGCCGTTCGGGAACAGGTATTGGGTGAATGGGAGATATATCGATGCAGATGGTAACATACTTGGTGAAAATGTATGTATAAGGCTTCATCCCGATTTGCAGGATCCTGCCAGTGGACACGCGGACAGAAGCATGAAAATGCGGATTCTTCCAAAGGCGTTGGGCGATCCGGCGGATTGGGTGCCGGTAGAATGGCATGATCGAATGACGGACTTTTGTCCATCTGCCTGTTTTGAGAATGTCGAATATGGCGAAGGCGAGGATGCTTCCCTTGAACGCATCTTCAAACATTTGGAATGGACAATAAAAGGCAAGCGGCGAAAGGCGAACTTGTTCCACCTTCGATTGCTGCTGGCCTACATGAGAGGTCAAAAGGAAGTCCAAGTCGGTTGCATCATGAGTCCGATAGAGAAGTACAAGTCGCGCATTGATGAGCTGATTTCCGTTCCTGTCAAAATCGATGTCGTGTCTGCGGCGCGGCGTCAGATTGGTGTCACGGTGGGATATGATCCGGCTTACAGGAAGATTGGCTATCCGGGCGGCGATGTGCCGAGGTCGAGCGGCGTCTGCACGGATGTCATCATCAGGGCGTTGCGCGACGCGCGCAAGATCGACTTGCAGAAACTTGTGCATGAAGATATGAAGGCCAACTTCTCGAAGTATCCCCGAATGTGGGGACTCAAAGCCCCTGACGCGAACATCGACCACAGGCGTGTCCCGAACCTGCAATGTTATTTCAAGCGGAAAGGGTATGCGCTGCCCGTGTCCAAGAATGCGGCGGATTACAAGCCTGGCGACATCGTGACGGTCATGGTTGGCGGGAAGTTGCCGCACATAATGATCTTCAGCGACAAGAAATCGGCGGCGGGCGTTCCGCTTGCTTTGCACAACATCGGCTCGGGCACGCAGGAGGAAGACGTCCTTTTTGCCTATCCCCTAACCGGTCACTATCGTATTCCATAAAGTTAAGGCTTGACTTCGCATCACGTCATCTTTTGTGTCGGGCGGACTGCGCCCTGCGGCGGTAGGAGATTTCATTTCTGGGCGTGTTTCTCGACGAACAAGACAAGTGGCAGGTAGCAGCGGCCGGGGAGGTTCTGGAAAAGCCACAGACTGTTGGCTTTGTCTGCAACGACATACAGCGACCCGCCTGGATATGAACTTGCCTGCGAATTACCGGACAGCGTGAAATGCCTGCGCTTGATGCGTGGGCCAAGTCGATTCTCATAGTGGCATTCCTTGCCAATGACGGTCAGTCTGTGCGTTCCAAAAAGCGACCACAGTGCATGATGCATAACGGCAAGAATCATTACACACAACATAAGCAGTAGCGACGTGAGGAAGAGAACGGGCCATCGCGTCAGAAATGAGACAATGAGCGTCCCGAAAAAGCCAAGGTACAGGCAGCATCCCAGCGTTGAGCCTACTCCGGCAAGAGAATGGACGTTGACTTCCATTGTCTCCGACTCGCCTTCGCGAACGATGCGCATTCCGCGCGGGAGGTTGGCAAGCACCGCCTCGGCCGCCGCCTCCAGCTCTTCCGGAGCGACATGATGTGCGAGATTCATGCGGAGCGCAAGCAATGTTGCGGTGTCGGCGTATGTCTTGAACAGATTCTGCTCGACGCTGACCTCGACAACGGAAACTACCCCCGTTCCTTTATCTGGGCAAAGGCAGTTCCCAGACGGACTTGCTTCTGTCCATGGACTCCAGCGGAAGCGGATGTCGCGTCGCGGAAAGAGTCCGAGAAACCGCCTCCTGCAGACACCCTCATCGTCTTTGACTTCGACTTCTGCCTCTTCGGCAATGCCGCAGACATGGAACAATCCAAGAACCGAGGCGCAGGCAGTGACGGCCATTGCAATGAATATGGCAACTGCCGCCCAGTTGGGCAGCGAAGTCGCGCCCTTCGCAAGCATTGCAACGAACCACACTGTCGCGGGAAATAGGCATAGCCCAAGAAGCGACAAGAAGAAGACGGAGCGGCGTATCATGGGTGAATCGACTGTCACGGATGCGCGGAAGCCGTCTGAAGTTTCGGTGAAATCAAGATGCCTGTCCGAGAAGTTGTCCGTGACGACGGCATCCATTTTGATGTCGTGTGGTTCGTGCGGAAGGTTATCGACAATTTGGAATTCGTGGGCGACGCCGATCTTGTGCGCCCATTTTGACGCCGAGGCGAGAAGGCGGTCGTACCATCCGCCGCCGTAGCCGAGCCGATTGCCGTTCTTTGTGAAGGCGAGCCCCGGGACTACCCACACTTCGACTTCCGCCGGCTTGACGATGTCCGCTTCCGCCGGCTCGAGGATGCTCATCGGCCCGCGCCGCAAGTCGGCATCGGAAAGGCCCTTGACCTTCGCAAGCTCGTATGTCTCTCCGTTCCAGCGCGGCGCGACAACCGTGGCTTTGCATTTGAGCTGTTCAAGGATGAATCCCGAAAGGTCTATCTCGTCCGGCGAGGCGAGATAGACGGCGATCGCGCCGCCGCCGTCGAACGGATCGATCGCTTCCACGATGGCGCTGTCGCCGCGCAGTTTTGCGCAAACGACCTGCGCCGCGCGTTCGCGTTCTTCGGGCGTCAGCGCCTTTCTGCGCGCGCGCATCTGCCGCCTGACGGCATCCTTTGTCTGCATTGCCTCTTCCATGCCGTTGCCTAAGCCAGTTGTTGTATTCTGCGGTGGATGCCTTGCACGATGTCATGATAGATCGGCGAGTTGTTCCATCATTTATTGTCCCACGGCGAGTAGATAAAGAGCCCAAGGCCAAGCGTCTGAAGAACTTTCAGGAGCTTCTGCACCTGAATCGTGCCTTTGCCGTTCTCCAGATCGGAGATGAACCGTATACCGGTTCCGGCGATGCCGGCAAGCTGCATCTGGGTGACGCCTTGACGTTTACGCTCAGATTTTATTAGCTGCCCTATCTCTACGACAGTCTTTTGCTCTTCATGTTTCATGTCTTTTACCTTCCCTGCTTTACCGAGCGGTAATATATCATAATCTCGTTCGCATGGCAACAGCTAAAATTACCGAGCGGGAAAAACGGCGGGCTGAAAAATCGGTAATTTAAGGTATCGGCACGCACGAATCGGACGGTAAAGGGCGAGAAACGGCTGGGAATCGGTCGGCGCGGCGACCGATTTTGTGGTATAATATGCGTCGGTTCAAGGAAGGAAACAAAACATGCCAGCCATCAGAACATTCGCAAAGCCGGTCAATGACAGCGTTACGGTGCATATTCCGAAGGAATACCGTTCGTATTCCTTTGAGATTGTACTTGTTCCCGTCGAGCAAGAGGGGAGCGGCGAACGGAACAAGTCCCTTCCGCCGTGGGCGGGGTTGTGCGAAAATGCCATAGCAAGGAACCTGCATGGCCCGCATGACCTGGACTCGATAAGGGAATCGATCATGTCCGCAGAGAGGGTTTCCGTTCTATGACACTTGCGCTCGACACGTCGGTTCTTGTCCGTATCCTTGCCAATCAGCCTCAGCCGCTTGCGTCTCAGGTCATAGAGGATGTCGCCCGTCGCATTTCGGCTGGTGACACAATGTACGTTTCAAACCTTGTTGCTTCGGAGGCGTACTACGCGATGCAGCATCATTATGGCGTGGACAAGCGGACAATCTTGCAGTCGTTTAAGCTCATGTCAGAACAGGTCGGCTTCCTATTCACGGAAGAGGTAAAGAGGGTGTTATCAATTGAAGGGTTGGAACATGCCAATCCTGGATTTGTGGATAGGCTTATACATGGTGAGGGCGAGCGCTGCAACATGCCCGTGATTTCATGTGAAAAGTCTTTTCGTCGCCTGCCAGATACCATAATCATTCCGACGCCGTAGTCATGGAGACGCGGAGATAGGGTACGCGGCACGACTCATGTATGGCGGTGGGAGATGGGCGGAACGCGCCCTGCGGCGGCAGGCGAAAGGAGTAGATGAAGGATGAAGAAACTGATAAAGACAATTCTCGTCTCGTCTCTTGTGCTTATGGCGGGGTGTTGTGGCCATACTCTTTCTGTCGCGCGCCCGGTGGCAGGGTCGTGTCCGGTGGTGGTCGTTCAGTCTGAAGTAGAACCGCAAGTTATAGCGATGGTTTTTGTGTCAATGACTCGTCACGTTCACGTTGATAGTTTACTGTATTTATCTGGGCTCGATGTCCTTCCAAAGTTGAAACTGTATGATTATAGCGGTTGTTCTCCATTCCGAGACTCGTGGTGCAAGATTGTCAAGGGAGGTCGTAGTTTTCTGGGTAATATTGAGCAAAGATGCAAGATGGAGGTTTCTGAATCGGAAC
>CACWIW010000230.1 GCA_902761035.1 uncultured bacterium
CTTCCCGTACATCAACTTCGAGTCCAAGGAGACGCGCAAGTACTTGATAGACTCCATGCTCTTCTGGATGAAGAACGGTGCGGACGGCTTCAGGTGCGATTCCGGCGACATGGTGCCGGTGGAGTTCTGGGAGGAGGCGGCACGAGTTTGCCGCAAGGTGAACCCCGAACTCGTACTGATAAACGAGGGCAACCAGCCCAAGGCGCTGGAGAAGGCTTTCGACGCGAACTACGGCTGGCCGTGGAGCGTGGGGATACGGGGGTTCCTCAACCCCAAGGTCGGCGTGCAGAAGTACGTCAAGGGGAAGCCGCTCCGCGAGATCATGGACAACATGCGCCGGTACGAGGCGCGTCTGCCGCAGAACTCGCTGATGTTCGTGATGATGGACAACCACGACCTGGCGTCCCCCAAGATGGACGGTCCCAACCGCTTCGACCGCATTTTGCCCGTAGAGGCGGGGAACGCGGCGTTTGTGCTGATGTTCCTCAGGCGCGGACTTCCGATGCTCTACAACGGCAATGAAATCGCCGACAACGCGATGACCACGTTCTTCGCGCCGGTCGGGGATGGACGCCGCGCATACAGGTCGGTCGATTGGGGACGCGCCCTGCAGCCCGCCGGGCAGAAACGCCTTGCGCTTATCAGGAGCCTAACAAAGATGCATCACGACGATCCGGTGTTCTACGACGGGACGCAGGAATGGTTGAAGGCCGGCGAGGAAGTGAATGTCGTGTCATTCGTGCGCCGGCATGGGAATCGTGCCGTATTCGTCGCGGCGAACCTGCGTCCGGAACCGGCGGCGTTCATGCCGGAGGTCGGCATAAGAATCGACAACACGAAGAAACCGCTTCTTGCCGAGAACTTCAAGGCGGAGGCGGAAGGCAAGATTCGCCTTGGCCCATACGGTTTTGTCGTGCAGGAGCTTCTCAAGTGAGCAATAAGATAGCGCAAATACCCCCCTCACTGCCTGACGGCGCTGGGACAGCGGGCATCTTGCCCGTTGGAATCAACCACAACAAACCCTTTAACGACATGAGCCGAGAGACGCAGACCCGATTCGCGCCGCGATTGCGGCGATCTGCGTAGCGGCGGCGATGTCGTCGTTGGCGGGTCAAAACCTGATCGTGAACGGGGCGTTCGAGGACGAAGGCACGTACATGCCGCGTATCAGTTCCCGCGCGAACGGAACGTATGCATACTATTCCGACGGACAGGGTTTCAACGCCTCGCCGTGGACGTTCACCGGAACGGCTGGACTGTGTGTCAGCAATTCCGCGTTCCTTGGTGGTATCTACGGTTACGACATCGGCACGTATGCCATGTTCCTTCGTCAGACGGCCACGGCGCAGCAGATGTTCAATGTGACAGAGACAGGATGCTACCGCCTTTCGCTCAAGTACTGGGCGTGGCAAACCGCCACGGCGCACACCACGACGGTCCAGATGATTCATGGTTCGGACACCGTAACACTCGGAACGCTTTCGCCGGGCAACTCAAACGGAATGGTGTACCAGTTCGATTTCGTGACGAACATCACCGAGACTGGTTCCTACACGCTGAAGTTCTCGCAGACGAATACCGGCGGCGACGGCGGCAATACCTTTGACGAAATCAAGTTCATGCGCGTCGGGGGCGTGAACCTCGTGAAGAACCCAGGCTTCGAGGATGGCTCTATCTCCGGCAGCAACTACACGCGCATCGGTGGAAGCGGCTATTCCAACCCCTACTGGACCGGCGGCTCCGTGCCGAACGCCAACAACTGGATTTGTCTTTGTGGGTACAACAACATGAGCGGATTCTTCAACCACACCTACTGGAATCCCGGCAAGTATGCTCTTGCCGTCCGCAATACGGCGGCGACGGATACTTCGCTTGCGCAGCAGGAGATAACCTTCGACGAGCCGGGGCTCTACCGCGTGTCGTTCGCGCATCTTGGATGGGTTGACGCACATGAGCATCTTTCCACCGAAGTGCGCCTCGCCCATGGCGCGACGACAAACGTGATCGGCGCAATCGACCATGCAGACGCGCGCTGGGGCAGGGCGCTCGCCTGTACCTGCTACGCCGAAATCACGGAAGCGGGAACGTACGCCCTCCAGTTCACCATACCCGGCAACACGGCGGTTATAACCGCAAATATCATCGACAACGTGGTCGTAAACCGCTGTGGCTCCCAGAATCTCATCCAGAACGGCTCGTTCGACGCGGGCGGCGGAACGGTCGGTAACTACATCAAGAGCACCGAATCCAACTTTTCCAATCCACATTGGACAGGGACAAGGGCCGACACATTCGGCCTTGCGGTGCCAGGTAAGGGTTTCCATATCAACGCCATGGCCCCGCACGTCATGGGAAAGTATTCCCTGTACTTCCGCAACTCTAGCCTTTCCGCCAGTCAGAGTTTCAATGTCACTGAGGCGGGCTTCTACCATCTGTCGTTCGTCCACTGGGGCTGGAACAAAGGAGGCATCCCCACTGAAGTGAAGGTGATGCAGGTGAAGGACGGCGGTGCGACGACGAAGGTGTGCGGAAACGCGGAGTTTACGCCGGTGGGCACGGACGGCAGCGTCTACTACGAGGTGTCGCAGTTCAACGGTCTTGTGTACATCCCCGAGGCGGGCGAGTGCGTTCTCTCGTTCACAACCCGCACGGGCTACGGCGACGCTTACGCCACGCTCATCGACAGCGTGTCGTTCGTGAAGTACGACGCGGACGAGTTCGCGGCGGGCTACGATGCGCCGATCGCCGTTGACATGCTGCCGTTTTCGTCGGACGGAAGCGTCACCGTACCGCACGCCGTGTATGCGCAGCGGGCCGTCGTGGAGAGCGGACAGGTCGTGAAGATGGGTGCGCACGTCCATGCCGCATACAATCCTGCGTTCATGCGGAACGACGGCATGATCGTCATGGACGAGTTGAAAGTCGATACGCAGTTTTCGACGGATACACATTTCAGCGGCATCTATTCCAAGGCGTCCACCGGTACGCTGCGAACGGGGAAGGTGATTGACGCAATGTCGATATCGGTGGTCAACAATCCGCGCCTCCGGCTCCATGCGCTTGCGGGAACGGCGAAGTATGTCGTCGGCGCGGGCGGATTCTCGTTCCTGAACAACCGCAGACTTGGCGCGAACTGCAACCCATACTATGCGGTCGAAGGTGCGGTGAGGATCGATCCGTACGCCGACTACGCGGTGTGGGAGAATCCGTATATCAACAACAACCAGTCGATTTGGGTGTTTGCGAACGGTACGCTCACGCTTGGCACGACGGACTACGATGATTCCACAGTGGCAAGGACGATCACGTTCAAGGGCGGCATTGGAGGTTACGCCGGTGGCGTCGTGAATGTGGAGGGCATCGGCACGGTCGTGTTCAACTCGACGAGCAACGACGGTTTCGCCGCCGCGTTGAACGTGAAGGATTCGGCGACGCTGCTTCTGAAGGATGGTGCGCACACGGGTTCGGGAACGCTTTCGGTGAAATCCGGCGCGACGCTCAAGTTCGAGACGTCGCAGATGCTTTCGTCGGGCTTCTCCGTCGCGTGCGAGGCGGGTGCAGTACTTGATTTCGACGTGTCGCGTCTCAGCGCGGACGTGGCGGCGGCGACGTTCGGCGGCTTCACGCCGCCGGAGAGCGGGCGCGTGACGGTGAAGGTGCGCGGACGCGAGGGCGGCGGCGCGCGGAAGCTGCTCACTAACCTGCCCGAAGGCGTGACGAGGGAGAATTTCGCGCTCGACCGGACGGGACTCCCCGGCAACGCAACGCTCATGGTACAGGACGGCAACCTTCTCATCCGCCCCTGCGGCTTCATGATGATCGTGAAGTGAGTGGTTAGTGATTCGTGATTAGTGGCAAGTGACTAGTGGTTAGTGGTTAGTATGAGTAAACATCTGGATATAAGTAAGCGCATTTGCACCTTGTTGTTGTACGCTTGTTGTCTTTCCCTTCCTGCCGAGGAGACGAGCATACTTCTCTTCGGGCATAGTTTCGGCGTCGACTCGACGGAGCATCTGCCCGCGCTTCTCGACGCAGCCGGGATAAGGTCCGTCCGCCTGGGCCGCTTCGTGAAGGCCAACTGCTCGCTCGAAGAACATTACAACTTCTTCGCCGCCGACGCGCTGAACTCGAACTACACCTACTACGAGTGCGCCCCCGGATCGACCGCGTGGCAGACGCGCGATCTCACCGTAAAGCAGGTCGTCTCCGAACGCGCGTGGGACTACGCGATCTTTCAGAACAGCCTTGAGAACGAGGGCCGCTACGAAACGGCGCAGCCATATCTCAACAACCTCGTTGCCTACATGCGCTCTCGTTCGCGCGAGCTGTTCGGACGCGAACCGGTCATCTGCTGGAACCTCTTCTGGCCGATCTCGAAGCTTGCGGAGGATGGCTCAAACTCCACGCTCACGTACCGCCTGAGCTTCTACGGGAACAGCTCGCAGAAGGCGTGGGAGGCGTATGTGAGGGCCACGCGTCAGCTGATGGCGGATACGGGCATCACGAACATCGTGCCGACCGGCGCGGCGATCATGAACCTCCGCGCGTCGTCGCTCAACACCGCCGCGATGAACGAGTTCACCCGCGACAAGTACCACCTCTCCGAGGGCGCGGGACGTTACACCGCCGCTTGTGCGCTCTTCGAGTATTTCATCAAGCCGAAGTATGGCGTGAGCGTGCTGGGCAATTCGCTTCGTCTGCCGAGCCTCGCACAACCGGTGACGGACGCCAACGCTGGAACGCTCCAGCAGTGCGCCGTGGACGCCGTGAGGAACCCGTTTGCACACGCGCGTTCCGGGATGTCCGCTGAGTGGCTTAGGGAGGATGAGTCCGCGCAGAGCTTGACGGGGCAATGGGTGTTCCCCGTCGAGTACGCAGGCGGCGCCGCCGAGATCGAGGGCGTGAACGCATACGAGCCTGACGCGACGTCGGACGGACGCTACGTGCGTTTTTCTGCGACTATGCGTTTTGACGAGGAGTGGACTGATTTGGACTACCTGGGCGACGCCAAGGCGGCTGTTCGCCTTGGAAGCGGCGGACGCCTTCAGCTCTACACGCGCGTCGCCGGCGAAAAGGCGTGGGTTGACGTGACGGGTGCCACGTGTGAGACAAACCGTGAGTACAAGGTTTCGTTCACGCTTGACTGCTCGAACCGCACCTACACAGCCGTCGTGACGGTGGACGGCATCCGCCATCCGCTCTGTGGCAGCGCGGGCCCCGTCTTCGCCTTCGCCAATGGCACGGATGCGCCCGTGGGGAAGGTGTCCTTTGTCGGTCTTGGCGCGGTGAGTGCCCTGCGTGGATCGTACGGCGATAGAAAAGGCGGATTTTCATTCCTTCTGCGTTGACGAATGAACGCGCTGGCAGCGCGTTGTACTAGTGGGGCGGCTCGCCGAGGACGGCTCGCCCCACCGTTCCGCCGCCAAGATGGCCGTCGCTTCCGCAAAAAGCCGCGCGGGGGATTGACGAATCACGGAAGGATGTGCTAACATACTACCGTCTTCCATGGGGAGGCCAACGACTTTGATCAGCAAATCGCAAATGACGGCAGGACGAAGGCATGGAACGGCATCGGAAACGACGCCGGGCACACCTTGTTGTCGTACGCTTGTTGTTTTCCGCGCACGACAGCAAGCGTACAACAGCAAGAGTTTCACACCCAATCTTCAACAGGAGAAGGAAAGGCAAAAAGTATGGAAACAAAGATGATTCGCGCCGCGATTGCGGTGATCTGCGTTGCGGCGATAGCCTCTACGATGCAGGCGGCGACGACCAAATACTCGGCCGAGAGCGGCGAGCTCGTGTACGGCACGTACAACGAGGCCAATCCGGGATCCAGCACGATGGTGACGACCACCGCCACGCTCGCCTTCCCCGGCATCACGCTTGACGACATCACGAACTACGTGTTCACCGGATACATCAAAAGCGGCGCGGTCGCGCATCCGGCCTCGACGATTGATGCGCGAAAGGCTATCCACCGCGATGCCAACGGCCATGCGGACAAGATCGTCACGCAGTTCGCGATCTGGGACAATACCGGCGTGAGTGCCCACACGAAGGCCGTCATCGTCGAGTTCACGAACGGAACGGGCGGCGTGTTCGTCAGGAAATACGCCAGCCGGTACAGGAACAGCAACAGTGACCGTTTCACGCAGTTCTTCGCAATGGACGCAAACGGAGGCATATCGCTCAAGCAAACGAGCGGCAACTACGACCTCTACGGACTGCGAGGTTATCCGGGCTTTTTGCAAACGTCAGCGGTGCCGCTCTGGACGAGCGGAGACCCGGAACATCCCCTCACGCTGAACGACCTTGCCGACGCTACGTTCGCCGCCCATACTGCGGGCTCTGCGATGATGCCGTCCATCGACGAAATCTATGGCTACAACCGAAACATCACAAGGAACGCGCAAGGGGACGTGACGTCGATCATCGTCGAGTTCCAGGCGTATGACGACGGATATATCAAGTGCGTTGTCGCCGAGCTCACGGAGAATGACGGCGTCATTTACGGAAAGGCAATCCAGCGCTGCTACGTGCTCACGACAGCTGACTTGTTTCTTGGTTACCGCATGCGCCGCACGGATGGAACCTATACGTCCTCCCACGACACCGG
>CACWIW010000231.1 GCA_902761035.1 uncultured bacterium
TTCCGGCACGCCGCTCGTGGCGGGTCCGGTCGTCGATCGGAGCAAGCCGGACGCCTTTGTCGAGTACGTCGAATCCAACGGCAGCCAGTGGGTTGACACCGGCGTGGACGGCAGGGCCGGCGTGAAGGCCGAGGCGGACATCGAATGGATCAACGGAAACGCCCCGCTCGGCGTCATCGGAAACACTCATTGCCTTCTGCTTCAGGCTCTGGGCACAATCGGCGGGCAGGCGCTTGGCAGCGGCGAGATCAAGACTGGTATCGCGTTGGACAGCGGCAGGCATTTGATCGTGTCTGAGGCCCCCGCCGGTTCCAAGATGACGATAACCGTGGACGGCACGACGACCGCTCAAAGCCCCAACAACGTCTCCGCCAGTGGCGACACCGGCATGACGATCTGGATGTTCGCCGCTCACGGCAGCGGCGGCAAATGGGGCGAGGGCAGCTCCAAGTTCTACGAACTGAAGCTCTGGCGGACGGGCTCCGACGGCGTGCGCCGCATCCAGCGCCACTTCATCCCGTGCGTGAAGGGCGGCAGGGCCGGACTCTACGACGCGGTCTCCGGCGTGATATTCTACTCGCACTCCGGCACCGATCTGGTTGCGTCCTCGACCACGCGCACGCTTTCGGTGTGGCGCAACGAGGCGGACGACGCCTCGCTTGACAACGCGGCGAACTGGTGCGGCGGCCTGCCGAACGGGACGGACGCCGTGGTGTGCGCGCCGTGGCTCCAGACGGTATCCACGGCGAACGACCTGGTGTGCGCTAACCTGACGGTACACAACGGCGCGGCTATCGATCTCAGTGGGCACACGCTCACCTTGACCGGGCTCACCGGCGCCAATTCGGGGTCGTTCGTGTCCGGCGCTGCGGTAACGCTCGATCTCTCCGGACGGACGGATCTGCGGACGATTGCGAAGAGCGCGAATCCCTACGTCGTGACGTGGGAATCGCAGCCGAGCGCCACGTTCACGCTTGACTCCGAGAGTAGCCGTCGCTTCAAGATTGAACCAGATGCCACGGGCGTCAAGATCATCTACATCGCCGGCGGAGCAATGCTCATCGTCTATTGATGGACAGGTGGATTGCCATGAATAAGAAGATGTTTGTTGCGGCGCTGTGCGCCGGGAGCGTGTTCGCCGCATCTGCGGCGGAAGTCACGGCTGACGATGCGCTCGCCGCCGTTGCCGGGTGGGTACACGTGAAAGCCGCGCTGGGCGAGGATTTCACCGCCCAGCCGGCGAGCGTGAAGGAATACGCGGCGAAGGACGGCAACGGCAAGTTCTACGCGGTAAGCCTGGAGGGCGGCGGCTTCGTCGTCACCTCCGGCGACACCGAGCTGGAGCCCGTGCTGGCCTACTCGAAGGACGGCACGTGGGTTGACGACGTGACGCAGAACCCGCTGCTGGCGATGCTGCCGATTGATGTGGCGGCGGCAACTGCGGAGCTGGAGACAGCAAGCGTACAACAGCAAGGTGGTGACGCAGCAACGCAAACGGGCGGACGGCGCCTCGCAGCAGGGGGGACAGCAAGCGTACAACAGCAAGGTAAGGCCGCCAAGTGGGCGGAGTTCATCGCCGCCGCCGCGCCCAAGAAGGGCGGGGCGCGGCTTCAGGCGGGCCGAATCACATCCAACCCCGGCGACTTGCGCGTGCGTAAGCTGCTCTCGACCGCATGGAGCCAGGGCAATCCCAGCAGTACCCGCGATGCATACAACTACTACACGCCCACGGTGGGCTCGAGCAGCAACTACCGCCTCTACTGCGGCTGCGTGGCGACGGTGGGTGGGCAGATCATGTACTACCACAGGTGGCCGCGTACCAGCATCACCGCGAAGGAGAACTACTCGCAGACGTTTGATAACGGGCGCATGTACAGCGTGAATGACGGCTACCAGACGTCTCAAGGCAGCGCATACGTCCCGTGGGAAGTGCCGTTCGGCGGAACGTACGACTGGAACAACATGGGCGCCACCTCTTCCACCGCGAACAAAGAGGCCATCGGCAAGCTGCTGCGCGATGTGGGAATTGCCGTTCGCATGACATACGGCTATAGCGCCAGCGGTGCGAACTACTACGATCTCGAACTGCGCCTCAAGGACCAGTTCGGCTACACCAATGCCGTACGCAGACTCCCTCGGTCCGATGACGAATGGAAGCGCGCCATCCTTGCGAACCTTGACGCGAAGCTGCCCGTCGCCGTGGGCGTGCCGGGCCACGCCATCGTCGCGGACGGCTATGGCTATCAGAGCGGCACGCTCTACATCCACTTCAACCTGGGCTGGGGTGGGAGTTCCGACGCCTGGTACAATCCGCCGGACCTCACGCAGGCGAACAGCAATTACAACGCCATCGACGAGATCATTTACAACATCTATCCCGAGGGAACGCCCAACTGCACGATCGTGAGCGGACGCATCAAGAATGCTTCCGACGTCGTGATGGAAAGCGCCACGGTCACGGCCGTGAACCGCACGAGCGGCGCGCGCATCACCGCGACGAGCGACGACAAGGGCATTTATGCGCTATTCCTGCCTGCGGGCGAGTATTCCATCGGCATGAGCGACGGATCGGGCAGCGCGGTGGCCACGAATCTGACCGTGGTGACGTGCAACGCCAACAACGGCGTGGGGAACCTCCCCGGTGTGGAACTGAAGCTCGCCACAATCGCCGCTCCCGTCATCTTGCCCGCAAACGGCACGACGTTCTACGGCCCGACGCGGAACGTGAGCATTGTCGCCGCCGACTCCGAAGTGGAGGTGCGCTACACGACGGACGGCAGCGAACCGACTGCCGAGAGCACGCTCTACACGGGGCCGTTCACGGTGTCCGACACCACCACCATCAAGGCCAAGGCGTTCCTGTGCGGCGAATGGAGCGGCGCGACGGCGTCCGCCACGCTCACGAAGGGCACGTACTACGGCGACGGCGGGCTGTATCCCAATACGCCGAAGAGCCGTGCCGCGCACTGGCTCGACGAACGCGCGGAGATGAGCGAGGCGACGGGTTTGTGGTCGCCGGACGTGGCGTATGACGGCACGACGGCGAAGGCGTCGCTGGACGGCACCTACACGTTCACGTGCACGACGCCTTCCGGCGGCAAGAAGGCGACGCTGACGGTGACCGAGAAGTTCGTTTCAATGCCATACGCGGAGGGGACGCCGGACGACAATGCGCAGGCCGCGATCTGGATGGGCACCAACGGCAGCTTCCAGGTGTGGACCGTCATCGGCCAGGGGAAGGGCTGGCTGAACGTCGCCGCAGACGGCGTGACGCCGACGCTTGACGTTGACTATACCTTCCGCCTGAAGTTCAACTACCGGAACAACACGTATTCCGCAGAGGTGTTAGACGGAAGTACGTGGAAGCCGCTGAAGGCGTCCGGCAACCTGGAGAACTTTGCGAACGCCAAGACGTCCGCCACCAGCATCTCGGCGGTCAGGTTCGACGGCGAGCTTGACTTTACCTCGCTCCAGGGCGAGTACGAGAAAGCCAGGCGGGGCTTGACGATCATCGCCCACTAAGTCAAAGCCACAAATAGGCAGGGCCCGCTCGCCGGGCGGGTCGTAGAAGCACTAGAGGAGAAACAACGATGAAAAACTCAAAGTCAAATCTGATGATGCCGCTTGTCGCGGCGGCAATCTGCGTAACGGCGGCGCCCTCGCAGTCGTTTGCCGTAAACGAACCTGACGCATACATTGAATACGTCCAGTCGAACAGCAAACAGTGGGTTGACTCGGGAGTGAAGCCTGGACCTGCAGCCAACGTCACGCCCGCTATCACGAGCATGATTATTGACGCGGATGTGGATATAATAGGGGGCAACAGCGATTGCGATCTAGTCGGAGTGAGCTACAACAATTTCGAGCCGATGAAGACTTACAACGGCAAATACAGCGCATACGTCAAGAACTCTGGAGAGACAACGACAGGCGTTGCCATAAATACAGGGCGGCATCGTGTAATCACGACGGCTGTTAATGGACAGAGACTTGCAATCAGCGTGGACGGAGTTACGACCACTGCAGGCGGCAACGTCGCTACATTTAGCAATGGAGGAAATACGCTCTACATCTTTGCCAGAAAAGGTCCGGACAGGTATTGCTCCGCGAAGCTTTGGGGCCTGAAGATCTACATCAACGACGAACTCGTGCGCGACTTCGTGCCGGGCATCAAGAACGGCGTCGCCGGCCTCTATGACCGTCAGAACGACGGATGGTACACGTCCGGATCTGGCACGGCGCTGATCGCGGGTCCCGTCTTTACCCCCACGTCGCCCACCCCGACGGAATTTCCCACGAGCCAGCAGACCGTCACGCTTGAATGCGCGACGACGGGCGCGACGATCTACTACACCACCGACGGCAGCGACCCCACGACGTCCAGCACGGTGTACACCGCGCCGTTCACGGTGACGGGCGGCACGACCGTCAAGGCCCGGGCGTACATGACGGGATTGCCTGAGAGCGCGATCTTCAGCGCCACGTTCACTCACGTGTCCATGATGTCGCTCGCCCACCGCTGGTCGTTCACGAGCGATTATTCCGATTCCGTCGGCAATAGTACCGGCACGCCGATCGGTTCCGCGCTGGCGATTGAGAACGGCGAGGTGGTGATGTCCGGCGACGGCTACGGCACGGGTTCGCTCAATCTCGGCAATGGTGTCATGCCTAGCGGCGACGCCACGATTGAAATCTGGGCCACGCGCACGGGGGTCAAGAAGTGGTCTCGCATCTTTGACATTGGATCAAGCACGACGGAGTATTTCACGATGTCGTGGGTGAATGACACGGACGGATCAAAGGAGCAGGTGATACTCAGGAAGAACAATGTTAGCGATGCGACTGCCAACACGATGCTGTACGCCAGCGACGTGAAGTACCACATCTCCGTCACGTTCAAGGCGAACAACGACGGTTCGACGACCGTCTCATGGGCGCGGCGCAACGTCGAGACGGGCGCGTTGGAGAAATCCGGTTCCAAGACCTACTCGGAATGGACGCTGGCAGCCATCGCCGCCGGCAACTTCTACCTCGGCCATTCGCAGTGGAGCGACAATTATGATGCCAACGCCAAATACGACGAGGTCCGCATCTGGAACGGCGCGCTCGGCGAGGATCAGCTGGCGGCGAACGCGTCGATGGGCCCGGACGTCTATACGGCTGGACTTGAAAATGGCTTCACCCTCGCGGACAACACAGTGTTCAACATCCCCGCAGAGGGCTATGCGGCATCCGGCATCGTGACCCTCGGCGCGGGATCGAAACTGCGCTTCGACACCTCGTCCATGCAGTGGGATGAGTCCGTCTCATTCTCCGCCCTCGGCTTCACCGTCCCGTCCGGCGAGATCCTCGATTACGTCGAGCCGCAAGATTCCGCAGCCTTCAGGGTGACCCTCTCCGGAAACACGATAACCGTGACGCGGCTGCGGCAGAACCAACCTGACGCATACCTCGAATACGTCGAATCGGACAGCAAACAGTGGGTTGACTCGGGAGTGAAGCCTGGACCGGCAGCCAACGTCTCGCCCGCCATCACAAGCATGATTGTGGACGCAGATGTTGATATCATTGGTGGCAACAGCGACTGCGATCTGGTCGGACTTTCCTATAATAATTTCGAGC
>CACWIW010000232.1 GCA_902761035.1 uncultured bacterium
ATACCACTCACCTTAAGGTTTTTCAATAGAAAAGACGATAAATTTTCAACTATCGAAGATCTCGCGCTAGTGGGGCATATAACCTTCACGGATTCAGGTCAGACCTTTTAATACATTTGGTCAGACCTTATTATATATTTTGTCAGACCTTTTAATATATTTTGTCAGACCTTTTAATATATTTTGTCAGACCTTATTATATATTTAGTCTGACAAGAATGATAATATCGTCAGACCAGATTGTTGAATGAACAGTAGTGCTATGCAAGATGTTCTTCGTACTTCGCCGTACATGGTGGGAGTAGTTGCCACACCGTACACGCATGTTTTTGCAATTGCCTCTATTGTGAACTCTCTTAGTTGCTTTCGCTGGAGGGAGTTTAGGAGAATTTACAAAATATTCACCCTAGGTGCGCAGCAAAGCATCAAATGGTGCGCACCAAAACCTTCGACGGTGCGCAGCGTTTAAACGTCTGGATTGTGTCAAAATGACGCAGACATGGCAGTGACGGCTGTACCAGACTCCTCGCGCGCGCGCGACCTTATATACAAAGAACCCGTCTCGCCCGTACTCGCGAAAGTTTTACAATATGAGCGTTTCGGGAGGGGCGCGCCCCGTCTCGCCCGGGAATACCGCAGTACGACGAACCCAATGATAATAACTCATCACTCAAAAGTAACTTGAACACTCCATTGAGTATTGTTCACAAATCTTCATTGCCAACATTGTTCACAAATCACAAATATCAATTGCAGAGCGGAGAAGCCCCCTCCTATTTGTATTGGTGGCAATGGTGACATTTGTGAACAATTGAGATTTGTGAACAATCGCAATTGTGCCTACAAGTGTGCTAGTTATTGCTGAGCAACGACTAAGCACCTACGCGCCAGCTTGGTGCGGGATTCTCTCGTCAGCTGTTTTACAGTTTGGGGATAGTCCAGCAGGATTCTTTTCCATTGTGCGACGGAACAGAATGTGGTATTATATCTTGTGCTACGGGAAAAAAGGTGAAAGGAAAAGCATAGAAGTAGAATTGTCAGATGCGGATAGCCGCCATGGTCGCAATGTCATGATGGGTGCGTTTTGTCATGTTTGTGAGCGTTCTTGTCGGACTCCAAAGCAGCGGAACGGATTGATCAAATGGAAAAATTGAATAGTGATTTGGCAAAAGTCTGAAATCCGGAGCGCAGTATTGCAATGAACAAAGAACAGTCAGCATTGACAGTACAACGGGTGTTGTATTGGAAAAATGTTGGCGAACAAGAAAGAAAGGAAAAAACAATGTCAAACAATACGAATAATCGCGGTTCAATCGTTCTTGCACTGGGGTGTGTTGTCGTGTCAATGACGGCATGTGCACAGTTTTTCTCCCCTGTGCCGGGACCTGACGCAAGCGACATCTGGATGCGGAACCAGTTGATGAACATTGCAACGGATGTCAATGTAGCGCCGGCACCGGCACCAGCACCTACGTCTGGCCTCGATGCCAGCGACACGATGATTCGCAATCAACTGGCGAACATGGGGACTGTGAGGTCTTCCGGTTCTGCCGAGGAGGGTACGCTGTCCGGCGAGAAGGCAGGCGAAATGATGAAAGCCATGTATTCGGCAATAGAGTCGTGCGATTGGGAGGATGCGCTTGACAAGACCGTTGCCTACATTAATGCAACGCGAAACTCCTCGTTGGAAGCTGATGTGAACAGGGCGCAGAATTTTCTCTACGCATCTCTATTGAGTTGGAATACTGACAGGCAAGTGAAAGCTCGTGAGTTTCTGGATAAATCCATACGGCTTATGAGGACGGGTGAGAACCTTGGTGGCGGATGCGAGGCTAGGGCTGTGGCGTTCAAGAAGAAAATGTTGGAAGGAGCTCTTCCTCGACGGTTTACAGTCAAAGACATCATGGGAAACACAGGAATTCAATCGTACATCATGGAATTGCCGAACGCGAAATTCAACAAGACGATAAGAGCGAGCATTGCGCGCTACGAAGCCATTGGCGGTATGGCCGATGCGCAGAGAGGCATATACGAGGCGGAGGGCCGCTGGTTCGAGAAGTCGTCGAAGTTCTACGCGAGGCAGGAGTATCAGAATGCGACGCATCGGACTTTCGATCCCGACGACCCGCCAGAGCGCGGCACGTCCGCCCGCGAACACTGGGACGCCGCCAAGCGCATCTACGACATCTTCGGGAAGTGATAAGTAATAGACGAAAGGAAGTTTTACAATGAAGAATCTAATCGTAACAGTCTTTACAGTGGCACTTTACCTTACTGCCTTCGCTGATGCCGACGCATTGCGGCGTCAAGGCATGACGCTACGCGACAATCGTGACTACCATGGAGCGTTCACCCAGTTCAAAGCGGCTCTCATCGAGGCTCGTCAGATACAGGACGTAGCGGAAATGGGGCGTATTTATCGCGAAATTGGCACTACGTATTCTTATTGTGCAGGCGGCGACCTCTTTGGCGAGACTGCTACGCTTGGTGTTAAATTCGAGAAGGCTGCGGCGATGTGTGGAGACGCGGAGAAAGCTCGTTTCTACCTCGGACTGGCAAAGAAAAACTACGAGAAATACAAAAACGGCAGCAGTCAGGCGCGTCGGAAGTGGGCTGATGACGCAATCATCGCCATGTATGTATGGTTTGCCTTTGCGCCCGCGCTCTGCGACATTGAGTCGGAGACGTTCATGTTTGTCATTGGCAAACAGGTGTCAGGGACGATTCCCGACTTTGAAGCTCGCGCCCATAAATGTGCGCTTGAGCAGAGCGAAGCTGTAAAACCTGCTATCCAGAAGTTCTTGAGGAGTTATTGAAATGAAGAAAATTACAATGATGGCAGTTCTTACGGCTTCCTCTGCGATCTTTGCGCTGGGTGGATCCGATGCCTGGATGCGTCAGAATCTCGTGGATATGAACATGAACACGGGTGTGTATGCGCCGCCGCCGCCGATGCCAGAGGACCTCAATGGCAACTGGTGGACGACACCGGATTTTATGGCCGTCGAGGTGCCGCTGGGCGGGTACAACGGCTACTCCTACCGCATGAAGGTACGCTGGGAGGACGGGACGGAGCGTGAATTCCACCTGCCCTACCCGTGGGGGGATGTCACCATCTACAAGAACCAGGCAAAGGTTTACCTGGGTGTCAGCGGGCGCGGGTTGTTCTACAACAACTGGATTGGTGCGCTGTAAGTGGATGATCGCACATGGAAAAAGGAAACGTCGGAAAAATGGGTTCATGCGAAACACTGCGGAGCGGATTGCTTGCCGGATCTCGGGATCTGACCGGATCCGGCAAGCGCGTGTTCTTTGACTACCTCAAGGCCGTGGCCTCTTACGAGGAGTTCGGTGCTGATCGAGGAATGTTGGTCGCGAAGCTTGAGGAGGCGGAGAAGGACGAACTCTTCAACTCTGTACAGAAGCTTCTCCCGTGGGTGACGGACGTGTTCATCCATGGAATCCTCGCGGGCGAAGAGGCGCAGAACGTCGCGAAACGCGGACTATTGGAGCGGTATGCGAAGTTCCCCGAGACGGCGGCTGCGGCTCAATCGGCGTTGTCACTTGATCGCATGCGGATGGTTGAAGGTTCACTGTGCGGGGAGTCGGGAGACGAAGGGGCTATATTGTCAGCGATCAGGCAGAGGCTGCACGAGGCGTTGAATGATGTGGGGGTGAATTTGTCGGAAATTCGCTGGTGTCTGAAATATCTGCCGTCCGATGAACGCGAGTTGTGCAAAATTCAGACGGTTGATATGCTGGAGCACCGCGTCGACAATGCGGGGTGCCCCCAAGACGAAAGCGCTCCTTTACGGTGTTTCTGCGGGAAGTACAGGGCGATGCCGGTCTCGCTTGGAATGGAGCAGGCGTATAAGGGGCTTCGGGGCTTGCCTTTGACGGAAGACGGACTGCACGAGTCGTTCGCCAGGAACAAGTGTCTCTGGCGGGAGGCGGACGACATCTACCAGGCGGAACTATCGGACGCATTGAGGAAATGTGTGCGGACGCAGTTGCGTGACGAGAGGGCGGCAAGGGAAATGGGACGGGCCGCCGAAACCCTGCTGGACGCAAACAACGTGGCGGATGTCCTGTCGATGTGCTACATCCCCGATGACGTCAAGGAGCGCATTGCCAACGGGATTGTCGGCATTGAACTTCTCTGGGCTTTGGCGCATAATGCGTCAAGGCGGATGAACATGCGCGGTTCCGGTGCCATTCCCGCCTTTAATCTTGCCGGACGCATCACGCGCGACGGCAGGGCGATCGAGTCGTCCGCCGGGGCGCTCTACAGCGTGGAACAGGCACTTGACTTCATGGTCCAGGATGCGGTCTGCCAGCTGTCGGCAGGGCGGGAAATCAACGGTGTGAATGTCGTGACTTACGAACCATTCCGCGAATATCGCGAGGGGGAGTTCAGCGAAAAACATTTGACGGCGCTCATAGACAACGCGATTGCAAATAAGAGATATGCGGTGGTTCGACCGAAGGGCGCAGTGCCCGTTGTGACGATTCCCATCGATGCGCCGGTCAATCCGGACGACGAGGGGGAGGAGAGTTCGCCGCTCGTGGACATGCTTCCAGGCAAGGAGTATGCACCGCCAGACGATTATTCAAATTTTGTTTTTGTCGTCACGAAGCGATTCGCCCCCACTATGTGGCAGTATCTGCGCCTTGTCGAATGGGGTATATCCGCGTCCGACATTGAGCGGCTGCGGGGAAAGGGGATGTCGGAACTTACGGACAAATACGATCCAGGCGACCTGGTGTCCAAGGGGGATGCCTTGAAGATGGTTGGGGCGAAGACGCCCCATTTGGTAGAGCGCGAGCGGGCTGCGCTGCTCAAGGCGCTGGATGGCGTTGCTGGAATAGATTTTCAAGAAATGGCTCGGAAACTGAAAAAGGCTTTAGAGAAATGAGGTGTGAAATGACTACTGATGCAATACGTTTTGAACAATCGGTTCTGGATCCCTGGCAGCGGACGCTGTTCCGGTTCGTTCAGAAGCACCATCGACCAGCTACGCTGGCGGAATGGAAGATGATGCGCTATTGGTTCGAGATGGATCAGCTACGCAAGGAAGAGCCGGTGATGAGTCTGGCTGCGGACGGAGAGACTTTGAATTCCGTTATTGAAAGCGAGATCAGCCGCACGCAGACGTGGAACTTCAAGGCGGAAGGAAGCGACTATAGGGTGAATGTCACTGTCAGGGGGCGCAACAGCGACGACCGTACCGTCTATCTGAAGATGGTGGACGGAGATGGGCAGCCCGTTCAAGGCGGCAAGGTTTACTTCCCCGGCTTGGATAGTGAAATAGATGCGGATACGCATGGGCGAGCGAAGATCCCATACGGCGATTTTCAGAAGTACCTGCGCGAGGTCATGTGTTTCATGGGAGGAGACGGCGCGATCTACAAGCTTGACTTGGAGTAGCGATGGAGGGTCTGGCGAATCTTCTCAAATGGAAAGACAGGGCTTTCGACCTGTCTGACGAGAACGACTGGCTTGATCTCCTTGACGACTTCGGGCCGGCCCTGCCCCGGTTCCTCCTTGACGATTCGTGCGCCGCGTCGATTCCCGAAGGGGACGAGGCGTTGGATGAACTTCGACAGTCGCTT
>CACWIW010000233.1 GCA_902761035.1 uncultured bacterium
CTCCCACCGAACACGACTCGCCCGAAGCCTCGAACTCGTACCCGTTCGACGACAGCGCCGATTCCGCCGCCGGCTGCGTCACCGTGTGCGTCTTTGCCGACATCCCTGACGCCGCCTCGGGCGTAACCGTAATCTTTCCGGTTCGTTTAGCGAGCGTGGGGTTCGGCGAGGCGTTGAACACAACGTTCCCGTTGCCCGCACCGGTGGCCGTCGCCGCATAGACCGTGAGCCAATTCGCGCCGCTCTCCGCCGTCCACGGGAGATCGGGCGTCGCCATCACTGAAATCATTCCGTTCGCGCCGTTGACGCTCGCCGTCGAAGACGTAGGGCTGATGTTGAACGAGAGCGCCGTCCGCCCCTGCTGCGTCACGGTGAACGTCTCCGTGCCGATCGTCACCGTACCCGTCCGAGCCTTGTAGCTCGGATTCTCCGCAATGGCGATCGTCACCTGATCGCCGCCCTGACCTTTGCCTGCATCGACGACTGAAATCCAGGTATTGTTCGGCGCTACGCTCCACTGCGTGATGTCAAGCGCGTTCACCGTAATTGGAATCACGTGCGCCTCATAGTCCTTGGTCACGCGATAGGAATCCAGCTTCATCCGCCGCCCGTACTGGAACACCGTGAACGTGTTCCCCGCCACCGTCAACGTACCCTGACGCGTAGACACCTCGTCATACGGCGCAACCTGATACGTTACGCTTCCCGCTCCCGCACCGCTTGTCGGCAAAACGGAAAGCCACGTCACGTTCGGGCGAGCCTGCCATACCATCTTGTTCGCCGCCGAGACCGCAATCGTGCCACTGCCGCCCTGGTGCTCAAATTCCCTGTTCTCCGGCGAAATCGTGCCGCCTACGCCGTCCTGCGTAATCGTATGGACCCATCCGCTCACATATACATACCCCGTCCGCTGCTCCACGTTCGTGTTTGCACTCACCGTGTAGGCGACGGGATAGCCCACGTTCCCGCTCGTCGCGTTCAACGTAATCCACGGATCGCTCACGGCCGCAGTCCACGTGCCGCTACCGGACGTAATTATGGAGTTGCCGCCGCCGTTTGCGCCAAAATTCCGCGTCGTGGGCGTGATCGAGATGCTGTTGTTCTTCGCCATCGGCGGATTCGGGGTGGGCTGCTCGGGGAAATCGAGTGCCGTCACGTTCAGTGTCTTAGTCAGCACATTCTTTCCAAACGTGCAGGTGAGCGTATGGCTTCCCGTCGTCAACGGCTGCCACAGCCACGCCGTCTCCACCTGGTTCGTCGTCGAAAAGAGGTGCGCACCGTCAACGGCAACCGTCGCACTCTCGCCAACATCGCCCCAAGCCGATGTGTAAATAGTCAATCGCTTGTCCACCGTCGTGGGCAAGGTTGTATTCACATATACCGCCGCACTCTCACCCGAGCAGATGACATCATCCTGCGCAATAAGGGTCGAACTTGCCGCGACCGCAATCGCACAAACTATCCTGATCAACTTACGCATTTTCATTCTCCTTAAAATCACGCTCTATCTATATGCAATTCCTGTTTTCACGGGCGGGCGGCCCGTTGCGTTACCGCGCCGGGACGCCTACCATTGCACTACGCGCGTTATTCATTTGACAAGGTTTGAACGAGGCGAAAACCGCCGGTGCCGGACTGAGCGCGGCCGGAAGAAGTGCAGAAACTCGAATTCATGGGGGAGTTCCAGTGGCCACCACGTAATACCCGAAAAGAATAATCCCCTTCATCCCCACTAGAAGGGCCTTTGGGATCAGTACCATAAGCCAAATTTTTAGAATACCAATCCAAACAAAATTCAAACACGTTGCCGCTCATATCGTAGAGTCCCCAAGCGTTTGGCGTCTTAGTTCCAACCATGTGTGTCGTCTTGCTGGAATTATCTCTAATCCATGCGTAGTTGCTATCCATTGAATTTCCCCAATAGTACGTCGTCGTCGTGCCAGCCCGGCAGGCATATTCCCATTGTGCCTCTGTCGGCAGGTCAAAGTCCAGTCCCGTCCGCGCCCGCAGCTTACCCAAGAACGAATCCGAATCCACGGCAGACGATGACGGCCACCCCGCGCCGGCGACCGAACCACGGATCATGCTGTAGCTCACTTTATCGACCGGCAACAAGTCGCCACTGAACCCCGACGGATTCGTCCCCATCACCAGCTGGTATTGCTTCTGCGTCACCTCGAACACACCCATGTAGAATGACCGCGTCAGCGTAACGTTGGATTCGTTCTGCATCTTGAATTTTCCAGCCGGAATACGCCGCAACACAAGCTTGTTCGTTTTATAGTCATCCGTCCAGCCGCCTGCTGGGGCCCCCACAAGATAGACAACCGGGTAAGATGAGGCATTCGCGCCAGCGGACAGATCGATGACGAGATACCCATTATAATACTGAACCATGAAAACGACTTTGCCTGAATTGATTTTCACGCCCTGCGCACCAATGTCCCACACGACCTTGTGAACTCCTGCCGCCACTCCTGTATCTCCAGACAAGTATGATCCAAACGTCTCAGCATAGATTTGACCTGTCGTCTTGTCCTTTGCCGTAATCTTCAAAATCGGAGCTTCGCTGCTTTCCACGTTCGCCGCTATATCACCGACTATCTTGTAAGTGATGTACACCTTATTCTCCCACGGGTACGGTTGCATCGCGGTCACATCCGTCACCGTCGGCGCGGCGAAACATACTCCCGCCGTAAAGGCGACAATCGCAATCATTATAGTATAGTGCCGCAACCCATTTTTATGGTTACGAGCAGAACGACGAAGCATTTTCAAGAACGCTTCCAAAGACCGTTTCAAAGGTTTATCCGTCATTTTCTCTCGCCTTTCCTGCGCCGATCCTTTACCAAGGCCCGACACCCTCGGCGTAGAAAAGAAGAGTGGCGTGCCTTACATTCTCACGTCTCAAGAAAGGCATCGCCAAACGCCCACGACAAAACATGATCAGAAGACACGCCACGTGGGACTTGCCCACGTCGCGCAACTTCGTATCTCGCTTTGTCTTTACTTTGGCGAAGTTTTTCTTGAAGCGATAATACGCTGTTGCGTACGTTGCTGGGGGCCTTTCGGGCTTGCCCAGCTCCTCGGCTCTGGCTCCTGAACGGGCGAGACGCCCGTTCTCCCAGTGCCCCGAGGTTCTGGCCTCCGTTCCGGCGGCGCGAGCGCTACCAAAACTTTGGCCCGGTGACAGGTACTCTGTGCCGCTCTTCGCCGCGCAATCGCGTCACGAAAAGCCGTACCTGCCGATATCAAAGATCAAATGCCGTCTCGCCTTTGAGAGGCAAGATGGAAATAGTATGCCACATTCCTCCGCCCAACGCAAGCGGGGATTTTGGAAAATTGAAGTTTTGCGCGCGGTTTGAAATGTGAATGCGCGGTACGTGTGGAGTAGAGCAATCCACCTCGCTATCTTTCGGTAGCGGTGTGGATGCCCCCTCTTCAAACCGTGCGTGCGGATTTCCCGCACACGGCTTCCCGTGTGAAACTGGTGTCATCGGTAATACCTTCCCCTTGTTAGCGTAATCAACCCGAGTTTCTGAAACTCCCCATAATAGGTCTCGGCGTATTTCAGCCGATAGCGGCGTTGGCTTTTCCCGTTGAGGAATTTGTACAGGCGCATCCCCACGTAGGCGTTCACTTTCGCAAACACCCGCGACGGGTAGCCGCATTTGAAGTATCTTCCCCATCCGTCAAGGACGCGATTTATTCTGCCGACTACTTCTTCCGTCGGACGGAACGACCTGCATCTCATCGTCTCTCCCTTGACCTTGCGGCACACCTTCTTCGCCGACTTGTCCGACGGACGCCATTCAAGGTATTTATTCCCCGTCATGTAGCGCCTATCCCTCACGTAGCGAAACTCGTAGCCGAGAAACGCCAGGGCGGACTTGTCGGCTCTCATGTCAAGGAGTTTCGTCTTCTCCCTGTTCACCGACAACCCGAACCGGTTTTCCAGTGTGTCCTCAATCCGCTGAATGAATCCATCCGCCCACCGTCTGGCGAGAATCACGAAGTCATCCGCGTAGCGCACGATCGACATGATTTGATTGGTTGCCTTGGCAATCAAGGTGGCGTACCTCTCAAACCAGTGCAGGTAGATGTTCGACAGCAGGGGGGATACAACTCCGCCTTGGGGCGTTCCCTTCCCTCCCGGGTTCTTCTTCGTGCCGTCAGGTTCAACTATCGTGGCTTTCAGCCATTGCCGTATGAGCCCTAGGACGCTCCCGTCCGTCACGCGCATCCGCAGGGCGAGGAACAGCCTGTCATGCGGTATCGTGTCGAAGTACGAGGACAAGTCCGCGTCATACACCTTGGTCTTGCCTCCCTTGATCTCCGCCGCAATCCTGTCCACAGCCTGTTGCGCGCTCCGCCCGGGCCTGAACCCGTATGAGCAGTCGTGGAAGTCCGCCTCGAATATCGGCTCGACTATGAGAAGCACCGCGTTCTGCACGACCCTGTCCTTCACGGTCGGGATGCCGAGCGGGCGCAACTTGCCGTTCGCCTTCTCTATGTACGTCCTTCTCACAGGGCTTGCGCGATAGGCCTTTTCGTGGAGTTCCCTTTGGATTTCCGCAATGAACCCGTCAACGCCGCCCTCTGACCGCTCTATGTCCTCTATGGTCACGCCGTCCACTCCCGCCGCGCCCCCGTTCGCCCTGACCTTCTGCCATGCGCACTTGAGCGTTTCGGTCTCGACAACCAGCCCATAGAGGCAGTAGAACCGAAACTTCGGCTCGTTCTTTGCCTTTACCGACAGCCTCTCCCTCACGAGCGCGAGATGCGGAAACGCGGGAAGCCTCTGCCTCGCGGCAATCTCCCGCATTTCTTCTTCCGTGACAGGCTTCTTACTTACCAATCGGCCCTCGCTCGCTTGTTCAAGACGTTTCCTTTTACACGTAGAGGCCCTTTGCTCCGCGGTCATTACCCGCCTCGACGCTACTACGGCCTCGTCCGACTCCTGCGAACGCTTTCGCGCCGCAGGTCTCCCAAGTTCCCAATGCAACTTTCCAGACACGCCGCCCTTCTATGCCCCGCCATGCTTTCCGCGCCGCAAATCGACTCCGACGCTTCTTTTCGGCTTCACGCAATGTGACACGCTGGCCGCATGGTTTGTTATTGCTAACGAGGCGTAACAGCGAAGGCTCGCTTGCGCTGCGGCTTACCTGTTTGTAGGGCAGGGCTCCGACGGTCGAGTCGCCCCTTCCGCCGCCTGCCTTCCTAACTGACTGTCGATTTCTTGTCATTGCGAACTCCTTTCATTTCGCTAGTTTCATTGAGCTTGCTTGGCGCACCACATATCGCAATAGGTGAAATGGCGGAAATTTGGCGTGAGATTATGGTGCGGAACGTGGTTTGAGGGAATTGCGGCTCGCCCCACCTTGCGGCCGCGACGGAGCGCGGCCCTCCCGGTACGGCCGCGACGGAGCGCGGCCCTCC
>CACWIW010000234.1 GCA_902761035.1 uncultured bacterium
CACGCCCAGATCCAGCAAAATACCGTCCACTT
Source organism: uncultured bacterium (assembly GCA_902761035.1). GTDB lineage: Bacteria > Verrucomicrobiota > Kiritimatiellia > RFP12 > UBA1067 > RUG572. The sequence continues at coordinate 33 of CACWIW010000234.1, forward strand.
CCCCAATCCCCTTGCCGCGGACAATCTCCGCGACCGAACCATGGCACCCGTGGACCAGCACCACGTTTACGCCGGACATCTCTCCAAGGCGTGCTGAGCTCTCGGCAAGTGCCTGCTCGTCGCGGTCGATACCCACCAGGGTCGTGCCGGCACCGCCGCGCAGGAGTATCTCCCGCGCGTGGCCGGCACGCCCCAGTGTCCCGTCCACGTACACACCGCCCTGCCGAACCGCCAAAGAATCAACTGCCTCTCTGAGAAGAACTGGAATGTGCATCTTCAAGTCCTCCTCAGAAACGCAGCCGCTTCCTAGCGGCACGCAGGTTATCCGACTCCTCCGCCGACCGTTGAGGCACGTTCTCAGGAGCCCATAGACGGGCCATTCGAACAGCACCTTTCAGGACAACGGGTCCAGTTAGGTTCGCATACGCAAGCAGCCTGTCACTGATGCGAATACGCCCCTGCACGTCAAATTCAAGGAGCTCTGAATCTTCGCCAACCTTTTCGAGTACGTCATTGAGATCGTCGTCTGACAAGGCCTCATCCTGAATGCCCGCCATTCGAGACTCGAACACCCCTTTCGGGATGAGTTGGAGACAGGGTTTCCCCTCCTCCTTCATGACGTAGACGTAGTCGGAACCCAATGCATGGCGCCAGACGCTAGGAACCGTAAGGCGCTTCTTCGGGTCAAGAGGACGCTCGTAGGTGTTCACCAGCAACCCAGTGGACGCCTCTTTCGTCTCTTCGACACTCTGTCTACCTTTTATTGACATCGCTGGACACTATTAAACACTTTTCCCCACCGGAAGTCAATGCCAAAAAATAAAAAAATTAAAAAAAATTTATTGCCCCTTGTCTCCACAATAACGGGATTCAAGAAAACCCTTGAAAATAAAGAGCGAAACGCGCTTCATGCCCTCTACGGGAGGTGTTCAGCGTAACATTGAGCTAAGGCGGCCTCACGAGCTCTCAGTCCCCGCGCACCCCCACCGCCCCCCCCCCCACCGGCCCACACACTGCCCCCCACCGGCACCCACACTGCCCCCACCGGCACCCACACTGCCCCCCACCGGCACCCACACTACCCCCCCACCGGCACCCACACCGCCCCCCACTACTCCCCACCTGACATAAAACAAGAGACGGGCAAGGGTAGCACCCCGCCCGTCTCTCGTCTCGTGTCTATCGTCTCGTTTTATTACACGATCTTGCGTCCGCGCACGCCCGCCGCCGTCGCGGCGTTGGCCTTGGCCTTCTCATGCGGACGCAGCGAGCGCACGGCCGCGCCGGCCTGCCACATCTCGCCGTCGTGCATGTCCTGCAATTTTGCGGCCATGAACTCCTTGTAGTCGGGACGGCCCGTATCGCGGATCACTTCCTTCGCCTCCTTCATCGTCTTCACACTCGCGTAGAGCTTCTTGAAGACGGGCTCGACGGCCTTGCGGAAAATCGGACGCCACTTGAGCGCGCCGTGCTGCGCGGTCTGCGAGCAGTTGGAGTACATCCAGTCCATGCCGTTCTCGTCCACGAGGCGGATGAGGCTCTGCGTGAGCTCCTCGCACGTCTCATTGAACGCCTCGCTCGGGCTGTGTCCGTTCGCGCGGAGTGTGTAGAACTGGGCCTCCATCACGCCGCAGAGCGCACCCATGAGGATGCCGCGCTCGCCCACGAGGTCGCTTGTGACTTCACGCTCGAAGGTGGTGGGGAAGAGGTAGCCGGAACCGACGGCGATGCCGATCGCGATCGTGAGCTCGCGCGTCTTCGCCTCGTCCGCGCCATTCGGCTCGTAGGCGTAGGAGCTGTTGATGCCCGCGCCGGAGAGGAAGTTGCGGCGCACGGACGTGCCCGAGCCCTTCGGTGCGACCATGACGAGCATCACGCCCTTCTGCGGCTTGATGCCGGTGAGCTTGTTGTAGACATAGCCGAAGCCATGGGAGAAGTAGAGCGCCTTGCCGGGCGTGACGTACTTCTCGATTGCCTTCCAGATCGTGGGCTGCGAGGCGTCGGACGTGAGCATCATGATCACGTCGCCCTTCTCGGCGGCCTCCTCAATGGAGAACAGCGTCTTGCCCGGAACCCAGCCGTCCTTGATTGCGCGCTTCCAGCTAGAATTAGGCTTCGTGGACTTGCGCTGTCCAACGATCACGTTGATGCCGTTGTCGCGCATGTTGAGTGCCTGCCCAGGTCCCTGGATGCCGTATCCCAGCACCGCGATTGTCTTGCCCTTGAGGACCTTCTGGGCCTTCTTGAGCGGGAATTCCTTACGCGTTACGATCTTCTCGACGACGCCGCCGAAGTTGATGTCCATCTTTCTTTTACTCCTTTTTTCTCCGCTAAGGCGGAATTGGGAGATATTATACCACACCATCCCCGCCTATGCAACACCCCAGAACGCCAGAACGCAAGGGGAAATGAACCGCATCACCGCCTTCTCCACCACCTTGCTTTGGTGCTGTCGTCGCCGTGAATTTTCAGTGAAGCCCTTCCTTTAACACTGCATAAAGAAAGCGCTCGATGAGGGCGTCGACCTTCTCCCTGGTTTTGATGGCCCTGACCCAGCGGTCGGGGATTGCGCCGAAGCCGTAGAAGGCACCCGCAAGCTGTCCGTAGACCGCCCCGATGGAATCTGAGTCACCACCGAGGTTCACGGCTGCGATGAGGCCGTCGGCGAAGTTCTCCGTGGTGTTGAACGCCCAAAGCGCGGCGTCAAGCGTCGAGACCGCCCAGCCAGAGTTGTTCACCTGTTCGCGCTTCAGCTCCGCGCGTGGACCGGTCTTCGTGCGCGTACCGGCGAGGTGTTCGTCCAGAACCCCCGCGAACCTGTCGCAGACCTCGCGCACCGTTGCCGACGCGTGCGTCACGTCGCTCACTTCGTGGATGATCTCCGGGCGACCAAGCGCGCGGGCGATGAGGTAGCTCGGCGCGAAGCGCATGACAGAACCGTTCCCCTGCGATTCCTCGTGTCCGTTCACGAGCGAGCCGGTGCGGGCGAATACTGCCAGCGAGTCGTAGGTAGCGCAGCCCACGTCGAAGGAACGCCCTTCAATCGAAGAAAGATAACCCTCATTCAGCCACTTCAGGAACGTCCCGGCGATATCCTTGAGGTCGTACCCGCCATTGCGGACGAACGAATCCATGACGCACATCGCCATCGATCCGTCATCCGTCCAGTAGCCGGGCGGGAGGTTGAAAACGGGACACGCCACCATCTCCGTGATCCACGGATGGGAGTCCCTGCCGCTGAACTGTATGGGGCTTCCGAAGGCATCGCCCACGACGAGTCCCCACAGCATTCCCTTTGCCTTTTTTCTGTCCATTTGATTTTTCCTTTCAGTTGTTCGGCGCGGCTGGAATCCGCGCTGGGCCTCGATTGAATTCCCTGTCGAACGGCGCGAAGTTCGAATGCCGCGAGTTGTGGTCTTCAATAACCGCGAAACGCACGATGCGATACTTGCGGGCTAATTCGTCCTCTTCCAAAACCTCGTGGAAAAGCCGCGCCATGTGTTCCGGAGGATTGCAAAACGCGCCGCAGCCCCACGCGCCCAACACGATGGCATCGTGGCCGTGCAACAGCCCGATGCGAAGCATGGTGCGGATCTTCTTCTTCGTGGCCACGACCGCCCAATCAACGAGACGCCCGTCGGAAGTGAGGTCGGGACGGTTGATGGCCGCGACCCAGTCGTCGTTCACCGCATCACACACGCTCGTTTCTGCCGTCACGATTGAATCCACTCTCGGCGGATTCTGGTAGAACACGCTTGCCTTCAGCACTTCTTCCGTGCTGGGGAGTCGAACTTCAGCACCAGAAGGAGCGACGTATCCGCCCCTGCGGCAGATGCGCATCGTCTCCGCGAAGATATCGCGGTTCTTCTGTTGTCTCTCGGCTATCGCCGGATCGTATGGATGATGATGGTAACTTATTTTCTTTTTTCCTTTTTAGCAATATGAAATCCGTTTCCGCAAAGCTCGGCCACTAGCCACTAGCAACTAATCACTAACAACTCCTTCTGCGATACAGCTTTGCGGGAGCGTGTGCGCGCCCGCCGAGATCTTCCCACTCGCCCTCGCACACTTCCAGAAGCGGCTCCTTCGTCGCGGTCAACTGACGCCTAAAGCTCGGAATGTTGGCGTCACTGACGGAATTGCGCGTGAGGTACTGATAAATGTCAATGTAATTGGAAAGCGTGAACTTTTCCGGGAGGAAGAAGAACACAAGCTTCTTCTTGTCGAACGAGAGCATCCGCAGGAACGCCTGCGCGATGATCTCCGCATGGTCGAACGCCAGCGGATTGTCCTCGACGGACAAGACCGTGCCGCCGCCGATATCCTCCTCGCGGTACGAACCAGTCAGGCAGAACGCCAGCTTTCCGTCCTCGTGGAACGGGAGATAGAACCGCCCGTAGCCGATGGAAGGAGCCTTCATCGTGAGCCATTTGGCCTCGCGCGCATCGTCGCCGCCCTTGACGTGGCAGCCATGCCCGCGCTTGTGTACGGACACGAATGCGTTGGAGATGATCCACGCCCTCATGTCGCGGTCCGGCTTCGAGAACACGCCGACAGGGATGAGGCGGTCAGTCTCAAGGGCCGTCTCCTCACGAAGCTCCCGCCTCGCACCCTCATCTACGGTTTCCGTGGGGCGGATAAATCCGCCCGGCAGCGCCCAGCTTCCCTCGAACGGCCATTGCCCGCGCTTGATGAGCAACACTTCAAGTGCGAACTCCGGGTTCTCCCTCCACTGTCCCTCTTCAAGTTCGCTGTAGGCAGGACGCACGGCGACTATGTCCGCCGTGACGCTCGGTTTTGGATACTTGTCGAGCGTCTTTCGGTAATCTTCAATCTTCTTTCTGTCTTCTGGCGAATGCGCCTTCATCGATTTACCTTTTGCGAATTACCTTAATTGGGGTGACGGCAGACATTATATCATATTGCCTATCTAGCCACAAGTCGAATTTCTCATTTTTTCATTGCGGTCTTGATAGCGGTCTTGCGTACCGGTCAACTCCTGATATCTTGACTCCGCGCTTATATGCAAGCATAAGCCATACCAAAGCTAAAAACATTCTTTTTCGCCTTCGCCGAAAAACAGCTTTTCAAGCAAAACATTAGCTTTGCCGATTCTTATCCCCCTGTCACTTTTTGTCCAAAGTGACAATTTTTGACTATCATCGAGGAACAACGCGACAAGCACCTTCACGGATCCAGGAAATATGGTATAATATGAATCAAAAATCTTGCGATCATGTTGTAACCTTTTGACCGATGCGGTGTAAACAGGGCGTAAACATCATCCCAAGAAAGGAAATGAAAAATGATTGAGATTTCTAGCCAGATGCGCGAGTTCGTGAACTTCGCCCAGGATGCAGTCGCGAACAACG
>CACWIW010000235.1 GCA_902761035.1 uncultured bacterium
CTTTTCAGGGTTCCAGTCCTTCTTGTATTCAATCCGCGCACTCTCCACCTTGCGCTGATGAATCAAGTCATCTATGTTCAACGGTAAAGCCATTTCGCTCCTTTCGCCCTTATTATACCAAAAAATCTTCTATCGCCGTTGTGGGTCTTCTCTGGTAACCCTCGCTTGTTCGGGAAGGATGTGATGGTGGCTTTCACCGCTTTGTCTCTTTCCCTTTCCGTCTTCTCACGATACTCCTTTCCTCGGTTTCGATCGCGATGGCCAGTTCGCGGCGCAGTTGCTCTCTGTCTGGCAGATACAGCTGATACCTGCTGACAAAGATCCGGTTGGTTATCCCCTCTGTCGCAAATTGCACGACAAGATCGTCCTTTTTCGTCCCAAGCACGATGCCGATGGGCGGATTGTCCGACGGCGTGCCCTCTTCCGACTTGAAGTAATTGAGGTACATGTTCATCTGTCCCACGTCGCCGTACTCGACCATGTCGCACTTTAAGTCAATGAGGACAAAGCACTTCAGAAAATAGTTGTAGAACACAAGATCGACATGACAGGGATTCGATGTGTTGAGCGGTATTCTGTATTCGCTTGCGACAAATGCAAAACCCTTGCCTAATTCCAGCATGAATCTCTTCATGTGCTCCACCAGTGCATTGTGGAGCGTCTTCTCCTTGAAATTCGCCTGCGGCCTGATGCCGGAGAATTCAAGAACGTAATGGTCACGCAGGATATCGTCCGGCTGTTGAATCTCGTTGCCTTTCCGAGCAAGAGCCAGGACGCCTTTCTTGTCTTTGGAAAGGGCGATGCACTCAAACAACGAGGACTTCATCTGCCGCCGCAGCTCCCTGACGTTCCAGTTCGACCGCGCGCATTCAGCCGCATAGAAGCCTAGTTCCAACTCGTCGGAACACTTGAGGATTTCAAGATAATGGCTCCAGCTCAATTTGCACGACAGTGTCGTGCGAATTGGAAAGTACCGATACAGTTTTCGCATATACTGGAGATTGTTTCTATTGAATCCCTTCCCATGGGCGAGCGTCAAGTCTCTCGCCAATGACGAAAGAAGCCGACTGCCATACTTCGCCCGATCGGCTCCGTGCTGTTCATATTCGACTATGTAACGTCCCGTATGCCAATAGGTGTCCACCAGTGTCGTATTGGCGGTGGCCGCAATCTTCTCCCTGGCCTTTTCAAGCAGCGAGCCAATTGCAACCACCAACTCAGAATACGTGCCGCCGTCGACCACTTCAGGCACAATCGCCTTTGATTTGCGCATACTGGCTATAACGGCCCCATTCTGCTCAAAACCTTTCTCAACCTTCTTCATGCGACAGAATCCACTCCCACATTTTCCAAACGCCGTTTGGAAAATGTTTTCGTCAGCGTCATGCCCCTTACATTTTCCAGTCGGTAACTGGAAGATGTATGAACACTGAAAATGGGCAAGTAGGTTCTCCACGACTACGGACATCTCTGTCTCCTCACGCATTCCCGATTACTTCCCAATGACCGCCATTGTCCGGGCCTACGCGGCGAATCAACCCTGCATCAACTAGTGAGCGAATCGAAACTCTGATTGTCTCACGTGTCATACCGATGACAGAAGCGAGGCGATCATAGTGACTTTCATGACTTTTGGACGGGGCGAAAACGAGTGCGAGCGCGACCTCTCAAACAGCAAAACGACCATTTCAGGTTGTATGGTTCGCCATTGGAGCGCAGAACATTCCAATCTCACCAAGAACCGCGTCAAGGCGTTCGCAAACATCTTCTGCCAGGAAACGAAGTATGCGATAACCATTTCGCTGTAGAAGCGCATCTTCACGTCTGGCAAGGCGGTAAAGCGAAATGGCAGACATGGATTCCGGCGTGTCCAACATGATCGCCAGCTTTATCCTTTCTGAACGAATATCCACTTCAAGATATGGATTTGTGCCACAGGGTATCGGCAGACGGCTATTTTGCTCGAACATTCCTCTGTTGCCGTCAAGCGAGTCAAGCCGCGCAAAGAGGAATTGCTGGGCAGATTCTTTGGGACTTACCTTGACGGCCCCTTCAGCATTACCTCCTTGGATTGCCAATGTTGCCCGAAGAAACAGATCGGCGAGTGCAACATCCACGCCGTCTCTGCACAGACGCCTCACGCTGTCGGAAAACCGTTCCTTCCATTTGGGTTCAACCGGAAGACGCACTTCCGCCGGCCACCCCTCCGTCACTCCCAGCGGCACCATCATCGTATAACCAATCGCCTGATAACCGTTCCGCCGTTTTTCAAACATCTTCTGGCAAACGGCAACATTGGAATCAAGATAGTCATAGATGCGTACCTCACGTTTTCCGTCATGAAGGCGGTGAAGCCGTCCGGCATACTGCGTAATTCGCCCTTTCCATGATATGGGCGTTGCAAGGAAAAGCGTGTCAAGTCGTGAATCATCGAAACCTTCACCAAGATATGAACCCGTCGCAATAATGACACGTTCCTCACTATCACCTATCGCAGCAAGTCCTTCCTTGCGTTCCCGCGTTGCCCTCACCCCCATGCCTCCGGTAAGCGAAACTACATTTTTCACGCGTCCTTCCAGAAGTGCCTCGAATACGGCGACATGTTCCCGGCGTTCGCTGAGGATAACAGGCGAACGCCCATCTTTTACCGCAGCGACGACATCATCGGCAATAAGGCGGTTACGAGGGGCGTCTGCGATCATTTCTTTGAGCATCCCATCGTAGTCAAAATGTCCGTCATTTTCAGAAAGTTCGATCTTCATGCGAAAACTTGTCTGTCTGACATGGACGACATGCGCAAAAGGCTCGCGGCGACTGAGTTGTTTGGCATCAACCCGGTACCGGATCGGCCCAAGTTGCATCATGATGATCGGATCGTGTCCGTCCTTGCGCATCACGGTCGCAGACAACCCCAGAACATATCGGCACGGCGCGGCATCTACTATGGCCTCAAACGACTCTGCCGCCACAGAATGGCATTCATCAACGATGATCTGTCCATACTCTTTTACACGAGGATCTACAACGCCCTTGCGGCAAAGGCTCTGCATTAACGCGACGTCGATATTCCCCGTCCACCGATCGGAGCCACCGCCAATCTTGCCAATGTCTTTTTCGGGGATGTTGAGAAATGACGCGATTCTTGCAATCCACTGTGCCTGAAGTTGGCGACGATTGACGAGGATGAGCGTGTTGGTCTTTCGCTGCGCAATTACAGCGAGCGCGACAACTGTCTTGCCAAACGCCGTACCAGCGGCAAGTATGCCCGTATCATGCTTCGCGATGTCTGCAACTGCTGCTTTCTGCTCCGGTCTTAGTTCGCCGTGGAACTCTACTTGCAACGGAACCCCACCATAGCGCTTGTCGTCAATGTGCGCCTTCAATCCGCCGTCTTTCAGTATCTGGACCGCTGAATCAAGACATCCCCTCGGCATTTCAAGATATTTGCCGCCATTCAGTGCGCGAGATATGATGCGTGGCTTGCCGTACACGGAAAACCGCATGCGCTCTGCTTCGTAGAATTCTGGGTTGGTAAACGACGCACTCCTGATTAAACGGCTCCGCAACTCGTCTGACAAACCTTCCTGTGAAACATAAACACGGTTAACAAGCACCACCTCAATCGGTTTCTCGGAAATCTGAGTTGGACAATCTCCAGGTGTCAAAGTGGACCACAATGGAAGAAAGAACGTCCATGGCTTTTCTTCGTCACGTGCCGCATTCCCTATTTCAACAAACGATCGGTTTTCGGTCTTTGCGCGCACTACTAGCGCTGCAATTTCCGCCTTGGCCAGTCGGCGCACCGATGAAAGAAATGCCCATTGATCGTCATAGGGCACCCAGTCATCATTTACGAAACAGCTGTTCCCACGTTTTCGCGCCTCAAACTGAAGGGGGAGTGCGATAAGGTTGCCAAAACCGCCTTTGGGGAGTGTCGCCTGATTTGGTATGATGCGGTCGTATGAGTCAAGGCTGATTTCCGGATGTGCCTCCAACGTCAGAGTAATGATGTAGAACAATGCTGCGCGCACCATCCGCGCGCTGATGCGTTCCTCGAAAAAGAACCAGATGTGCGCACCTTTCCCAGACCTTGATCGTTCCAATGCGATGGGGATCTCCAGCTCACGGATTTTCCGCACTACGCACAAGGCGTCTCTGCGCCAAGACGACTCGTCAAAATCAATAACAGCAAAAGAGACCGTTTCGTCTTTTGCCATCGGATATGCGCCCATCTCAAATGGTTTCTGTCCACCATCCCTTCCTCGCAGATGCCATCGGATCACCTCATCCGATACAGGCTTTAACTTTCGATTGGAGCAGTCAGAACATTTCACGCCGTGCATCAAGCCGCACAGCCCACGCACCCACTGGTTTTCGCAATAGGGAGAATAACCCTTCTTGCCCGTCTTGGCGTTATCATAGCGCTTGGCGAACACGTCGCCCCGCCCGCTGAACAGCGAACGGAAGAAGGCCACCTTCTCAGCGTTGGAAGAATTCTTGTCTATAATAGCCATGCCGCGGAACGAAAGATTAGTTTAGCATTTCACATCATTCTTGTGCGGGCAATCGCGTTTGGTCAGATGTAGCGGCCCGTTACGCTTTGGGGGCAGGATTTGATTTCGGATGGCGTGCCAGTGGCGACGATTCGACCGCCGGCCTTGCCGCCGCCGGGGCCCATGTCCACAATCCAGTCGGCCGAGCGGATGACGTCGAGGTCGTGTTCGATTACGATCACGGTGGCACCGTTGCAGATCAGATGACGGAACACCTCCATCAGCGTACGCACATCGAGAGGATGAAGACCAATCGTCGGTTCGTCGAAGACGAACACCGAATCGCCCTGTCCACGCCCCATCTCGCTGGCGAGCTTGAGCCGCTGCGCCTCGCCGCCGGAAAGACCCGGCGTCTCCTCTCCGAGCGTCAGGTAGCCGAGGCCAATGTCGTGCAGGATCTGAAGACGGCTTTTGACGAGCGGAAGGTCCGCGCAGGCTTCCAGTGCCTCGTCCACGCTCATCGCCATCAACTCCGGGAGGGACACGCCCTTCCGCTTGACGGCAAACGCCGCCTTCGCATAGCGCGCGCCGCGGCAGTCGGGACAGGGAATGTCCACGTCCGGCAGAAACTGGACGTCTAGGTTGATCTCGCCCGTGCCGTCGCAGGTCGGACAGCGCAGCGTGCCCGTGTTGTACGAGAAGTCGCCCGCCTTGTACCCGCGTTCCTTCGCGTCCGCCGTGCGGGCGTAGATCTTGCGAAGTTCGTCATGGACGTTCGCGTACGTCGCAACGGTCGAGCGGATGTTGATGCCGATGGGCGTCGCGTCAATGAGCTTCACCTGCGCGATGCCGGGCGCGAAGAGCGCGCGAACGTGCGCGGGGAGTACGCGTCCCCCGATCTGCGCAGCGAGCCCCGGAACGAGGCTTTCAAGGATCAGCGTCGTCTTGCCGCTGCCGGAAACGCCCGTCACAACCGAGAGCTTGCCCTTGGGAAACTCCACCTCCAACGGCTGCACGGTATGGATCGCGGAGGTGGATAGGCGAATCTCACTCGAAGATGCTGATATGCGAAGCTTGTCCCTTGCGTCCTTTTTGTCCCTTATGTCCTTTGCGTTCTTTGTGTTCTTTGTGGCTAAAAACGGTCCAATCTGCGACTTGGGGTTCTTCGCGATTTCGGCCACCGTTCCCTCTGCGATGAGGCGTCCCCCATTCGCGCCGGCGCCAGGCCCCAGCTCCACGATCCAATCGGCATGCGAGAGGACCTGCGTATCGTGGTCCACGAGCAAGACCGTGTTGCCATCCGCAACCAAGTCGTCCATCACGCCCGTCAACCCTTCCAGATTTGACGGGTGGAGCCCGATGGACGGCTCGTCGAGGACATACAGCACGCCCGTCGTCCGGTTTCTGACGGCCCGGGCGAGCTGCATGCGCTGGCGCTCGCCGGTGGAGAGCGTCGAGGCGGCGCGGTCGAGCGAAAGGTACGAGAGACCGAGTTCCATCAGCCGACGTGACGTATCGTGAAACGACTCGCAGATCCGTTCCGCCATCGGGCGCATCGGCTTGGGCAGGGACGCAGGAACGCCGCGTACCCATTCCTCCGCCTCGGCCAGCGTCATTTCGCACGCCTTGTCGAGCGGAATGCCGCGCAGAAGCGGTGCGCGGGCGCGTTCGGAGAGGCGCGTGCCGCCGCAGTCGGGACACGGCCCCTCCTTCAAAAACTTCGCGACGCGCTTCATGCTCTTCTCGTCCTTCACGTTCTTGAGCGCGTTCTCGACGGTGTGGATGGCGTTGAAGAAAGTGAAGTCCATCTCGCCGGAACGCCCGTCCTTCTTGATCTGATAGACCATGTGGTGCTTTTCCGGCGGCGCGT
>CACWIW010000236.1 GCA_902761035.1 uncultured bacterium
AGGCGCTCGGCGACAAGGGCGCGCTGGCTGCGGAAAGTGCCCTTATCCGGCAATTCAAGTTGGACTTCGACGTCGAGATTGTCACCGCCCAACAATGGCTCGAGTTCCGCATGGGCGTCACCGGCATCAAGCTAGACCATGCGAAGGTCCAAGCCGAGGTCCTGAAGCTCGTCAAGGAAGGAAAGTACCCGAATACCCAGAGCGGCATGAAGGAGGCGATCCGTGATGTCGCCGCTCCGCGGGTCGCCGCCGCGGCGCGGATGGAGTCGCTGTTCCGCGCGAGGGGCGTGCCCGAACACTGGGCACCTAAGCTCGCGGCAAGGGCCGTCGACAAGGCAGTGGCGATTCTCGATGACACCTCCGTTTCCCACGGCGATGCCGTGAACGACAAGCTCAACACCCTGGCCACGGAATTCGCCGCGGAAAACAATGACTTCTTCGACAGGTTCTCCATCGCGGAGACGACGGCGAACGAGGCGGAGAACCTCCTCAAGACCATGTTCGGGCCGGAAGCCCTCAATGACGAGGATGCCGCGAAGGCCCTTGAAAACCTCAAGTCCAAGCTCGACAAGCTGCAATATGAGAAAATATCGAAGGAGGATTTCGAGGCCGAATGCGACAATGCGTTCAAATTGACCGTCAAGTCCCACATCGTGCGGCGGATTGGAATGGAAATGATGCTGGCCAACAGCAGCACCTCCTACGGACGCATGGGCGTTCGACTCTACGACGCCCTCGGCGTAGGCAACGGGGAGAATGAACGGGCCCTTGACGACTTCCGCATCTTGAAGATGCCTTTCGAAAAGATCAAGAACTATGCCGGCCTGGACGCGAAGAGTCCGGAGGAGCTGCGCCGCCAGGCGGCACAGCTTGTTTTCAGGTGCATCGCGGAAGACTACGTGGGCAAGTTCCCGCCCATTGCGAATGGGCATCCGAATCTGGGCACCACCAAGTTCGCCGTCGCGCACACGGTCGTTAGAGACTTCGTGGACTGGTTCGCGTCGGCCGTCACCGACAATGACTTCGCGAAACTGGCGGAGGACTTCAAGGCGCAGCTCGCCCAGCAGTTCGAGCGCGTCAACACGACACTCAAGAACATCGACATCGCCAAGGAACAGGCGAAGGGCGAGCTGGAGGGGAAGCTTCAGCAGATCGCCGACCAATACGGCATCCAGTTGACGCAGGGCATCAAAAACATGTTCGCAAGGACCCTCGTCGAGGCTACGGACAAGATGTTGAAAGACGTACCCTCCGTCGAAAAGGTGCTTACTGCGGACGAGTGCAAGGCGACGATTCTCGACCGGGTCGAGAAGAAGTGGCTGTCGCTCTGCCGCAAGGCGGCCGCGGAAATCGAATCCTCCGCGCTCGACCCCGCGCAGAAGAAGGCATTCCTCGCCAAGGTCATGGCAGGCAATGTCGATGTCACGCACGTCATCTTCCAGTTCGTCGCCAAGACGAACGCGATGATCACGGACAAGGCCGAAATGGAGTCGGTCAAAGGAGCCGACGACTACTCGGCGTTCGTTGGCACCGCAGCGGATCTGCTCTTCGTCATACACCCGGAGATTGCGGACGGCATCCGGGGCCTCGACGCCGACCCGCGCGCGAAGTTGTTCGACGACGCCATCGAGACGTCGATCGACAAGTCGCGTGAACTCCAAAACAAGAACAGGGACGGACTTACCAAGTTGCAGGAGAAGGCCATTGGACTGGAGGCGAGGCAATGGTCGTCGGCTACCTCCTGCGTCATGCAACTGCATCAGGCGATCGCCTAAGTAGCCCTTCAGACGCCGCAACCACAAAGCGGCAAGAGGTGCAAGATTTCCCCATAAGTCATGCAAGGTTTGGGTTATGGGGAAAAGTCTGGTGTTTTTTGCGAGAGTTTTCCCCATATCTGCGGGATTGTGGTATAATATGGGGGACAGCCAAGGAGCTTTCATGATTGGATGTATAACAGAGCAGAAGGAACTGTTTCGGGCATAGAACTCGGAGCAGTCGGAATTTGTCGCGTTGTATGGACGAAGGCGTGTCGGCAAGACGTACCTCGTGACTGAAGCCTTCAACGGACAGTTTGCTTTTCGGGCGACGGGAATTGAGAGTGGCACGAAGCGCGAGCAACTGGAGTTGTTCCGTGAAGAGTTGAGACGACAGGGGTTGCCGAAATGTCCCCGACTTACGTCTTGGATAGCGGCGTTTTCGCGGTTGGAAGATTTGCTGGAGGCTTCAACTGAGAAAAAGAAAGTCGTATTCCTTGACGAGCTTCCGTGGTTCGATACGCCCTGCGCTGGATTTTTGCGTGCGTTCGAGGCGTTCTGGAATGGCTGGGCCGCTTCGCGAAAAGACATACTGCTCGTTGTGTGCGGCTCGGCGACGACATGGATGTTGAAAAAAATGCTGCGTGCCTGCGGGGGGCTTCACAATCGCGTGACGGTTCAGAGGTCCATCGCCCCGTTCACCTTGAAGGAATGTGAGGATTTTGCTGCATTCAAGAATCTCGCATTTGACAGAGGACAGATTGCCGAGTGTTACATGGCCATGGGAGGCGTCGCCTATTACTGGAGTCTTCTGCGCGAGGGAGAAAGCGTGGCCCAGGGTTTTGACAGACTCTTTTTCGGGGAGTCGTCCGTGATGCGCGACGAATTCAAGAGGCTCTTCTCGTCTTTGTTCAAGATGGAACGGCGGCATGTGGAGATAGTCAGGGCTCTTGCTGGGAGAAAGGCGGGAATGACGAGGGACGAAGTGCTGTCCGCACTTGGCGAGCAGTCGAATGGAGACGTCTCGGAATGCCTTGCGGAACTTGTGGAGTGCGGATTCCTGCGGAAATACAACCAGCCGGCGAGAGTACGGCGAGGGGCGGTGTACCAGCTTGTTGATAACTACATACTTTTCTACTTCCAGTTTCTTGACGCATGGAAGGGGAATGATCCCCAGTTTTGGTCGCATCATTACATGTCGCCGAAGTTGAACGCATGGCGGGGCGTGTCCTTTGAGCGGATTTGTTTTTGGCACATTCCGCAGATAAAGGCCGCGCTTGGAATATCGGGCATCGGGGCGGACGTGTATTCCTGGAGGGGGAAAGATCAGGATGGACGCAGTGCCCAGATAGACATGCTGATCGACCGGGACGACAATACAGTTAGCCTTTGCGAGATGAAGTTTGTTCAGGACGAGTACGAACTGACCGAGGACGAGGCGGGAAATATCCGTCGACGCGGTGCGCTCTTCCTTCGTGCCACAAAGTCGCGCAAGTCGATTCAAAACGTCCTTGTCACGAACAACGGCATGAGGCGTTCAAAGTATTCGGGCGTCATCCACAGAGAAGTGACGTTGTCTGATCTCTTCCGCGAGTGACTTGAAAAAGGAAATATACCATGAGCATCGACATAAACGCATTCCGCTCGATCGCAGAGCCCTGACAAGTTCGTCTATGCGCAGGGCGACACGCTCAAGGCCTCGCACAGCGACACCAGCCACGGCGAGCACACCTACAGGGCCGCGACGAACGCCTTCCTCAAGGCCTGCGTCGACCACTACGGATCGAAGATGGGCACCGCGATCGTGCAATTTCTCCAGGCCGACATCGAGGACGGCAAGCCGCTCACGGCGTGCAAGATCAAGGCGCTTGCGGACCTCAACGCCTACATCAAGGAATCCTTCGAGAAGGACATTGAGGACGGCCCCGAACTCTTCAAGTGGGCGTTCAACGGCCTTCCGCCCGTCTCCGGCGTCGCAGAGCGCACCCTCCGCCAGCGCATCCAGGACGAACTCCGGGACATCAAGATATGCATCGCACAGGATCCCCCGACTCTCGCTGCCAACAAGACGAAGATGCTCATCGAGCGCCTGCGCAAGAACACCGTCAAGGCCTTCATGGAGCCGAGGGCGCGCATCACGGTCGCGCAGGCGCACATGCAGTTCCCGTCCGAGGCCGAGCGCGCCGCCTTCCTCGCATGGGCCACGAGCGCCGGAAAGCTCAAGACCAACGCGGAGTTCATCGGGGTGTACGAAGGCAGCTCCCAGCTCGTGGACGCCTTCAAGTCCTTCGTCGGCACTGCGGTAGACGCCATGATCGAGGACTCCAAGGGGCGCGCCGAATACGGTCCCGACGACCGCGCGAACTTCATCGGCCGCATCGTCTCCGTGGCGCTGAGCCGACTCGCCGTGCGCGTCGGGCGCGAGGGGCTCGCGAAGATCGCCGCCGCGCTCGACACGGCGGACGCCCGCTGGCTCCACACCTCGCTCCAGACGAGCGGTACAGATGATCCTGTCGAGATCGAGAACCGCCGCGGCGGTTCCGTCGAGATGGCGAACGCATTCATTACAACCCTCCACCGGCGGCTCACCGAGAAGTTCGACCTCCCCACCCACCCGACCGATCCGCCGGCGAGCGTCACCTATAGCATCGTCCCGCCCGCCGCGCGTACCCTCGTCGCGCAGATCAATCCCTTGCAGGCGCAGGAACTCGAGAAGAAGTATCCCTACGCCCCCGCCGCCTCCGGCGCGCGCCGCCTCGTGAACATCCCCGCACCCGTCAACCCCGCCGCGCTGCCGCAGAACAAGGCAGGACGCAAGCAGTTCCTCCTGCGGATGCTGCCGACCTACCACAACCACGAGAGGACGTTCGACAACGGCACGAACTTGCACGGCCGCACCCACGCCACGCGCGCGTTCGTGTTCTCGATCACGATGGGCAACATCCTCAAGGAGAAGGGCGTCAAGGTCGATATGAACGCCGTCGCCCTCGCCACGGCCGGGCATGACACGGGCCGCCGCAAGAACGGACGCGAAACGGCGGATTCCGAGAAGTGTTCCGCCGAGACCGTGGTTGCAGCCGTGAACGAGACGTATCCCGGCGCGGCCGGCCCCGCCTGGACGGAACAGCAAATCGTGGACCTCGTCGAGAATACGATCCGTTCGCGTCCGCAGGACTTCCCGCTTCTCACCAAATACTACCTCAACGTCGAATAGGGCGAACCCCACCTATTTGTATTGGTAGCAATTGTGGCATTTGTGAACAATCGCAATCGTACCGACAAGTGTACAAGTGATTGTTGAGCAACGACTATACATATATAAGGACGCGCGCGCGCGACTATAATATATGAGGTTGTGCGCGAAGGAGATCATGCGCCCCCTTCCTCCTAAGCGCATTGATATGTCCGTTTGGTCCCATGCACCTTGGGGTATGGTGAGTGTGTCAAAATGACACACTCAGTTGAAAGGCCAAACGCGCCCTGTGCTTTCGCTATTGGGAGATTGGGAGTCTCGGAGTTAAGGAGAGCTACAACTTCTCCCATCCTCGAAGGCTCCGAAACTCCCAGCAGCGAAATCAAGATGTTTTGCCTTTGAACTGCTTTGCTGCTTGTTATGGCCTATAGAGCCCTAATTTCTGACACCTAGGTGTCATACCCTCTGACACCTAGGTGTCATACCCTCTGACACCTAGGTGTCACACCCTCTGACACCTAGGTGTCACGTTCCTGACATCTAGGTGTCACGGATCACGGAAAGTGATTGGAAGCTCTTCCTTGGCGGATTTAACGATGTCGTAATATCATGGTTCGGGCTGGCCTTATATTTCTGCGTCTATTAGTGAGATTACGGCGCGGAATCACGGCGAAAGGCTGTGTGCCTTGTCAACTAGCGTGTCATGGTGCGCGTGGGTCTTCACCAGAGAATCGTGAGCGGCTCGCCGAGGACGGCTTGCACCATGGCAGATTCTCCGAAGTGTAAAAGTTATTTTTGGACAACGCCTTAGGGTAAACGGCTCGAAGATATTGCGAATTACCCAACATTTAGTGTTTGACCTAGTCAAAATGAATATGATACAATGATAATAGTTGCTCGTAGCTTTTTAAGCTAAAAGGATAAATCAAAGATGAAAAATGACAAACTAAAGACACTCGCGGCGTTAGTCTGCGCCGCTGCGGCGCTTCTGCCGTCGCAGAAAGCGAATGCGGCAAGCGTCGCCATTGACAGCGTGCAACAGCGCTGGCCGTGGAACAACAAGGTGGACATCACCTACACCGTCACCGGCGACGATCTCGTCAGCAAGGTGGGCAAGGTGCGGATCATCGCCGTGGTGAACGGTCTGACGTACGTTGCGTACGACGACCCCATCGGCGCGGCGAAGGTGGGTACGTTCACGGTGACGTGGAACGATCCTCCCCCCGGCGTCAAGAGCGAAGACTGCAAGATGTTCGCGACGATCCAGACGTCACGTCCCGTCAGGTCGGGCGACGACTACATGATCATCGACCTCGCCACGGGCGCAGTCACCTACGAGGGGCTGTTCACGAGCGACGCCCGCTACAACCAGGACAAGTACAAATCGACGCACTATGTCCTGCGCAAGATCCCGAAGGGCACGTACAAGACGGGCGACAACGTGAACTGCGGTACGGGCGACCAGATCAACACCGAAAAGACGTGGACGACGGACAAGGATTTCTACATCGGCGTATTTCTCTGGACCAGCTACCAGTATTGGTATGTCTTTGATTTGTATGATCCTGCCCGTGATCACTCACAGCAGGATTTGAGGGCGCGTCCTCTTGGGTTGGTGCGTGACATTCGCGGCATCGCCGACCAGACGACACCTCCGCCGCAGGAAACGGTCGTCAACCAATGGCACGTTTTCAAGTGGGTGAACGGCAAGACGCACATGAACTTCGACATCCCAACCGAGTTGATGCACGAGATCGCCACGCGTGCCGGCACCGAGACGCCGTATTTCTGGGGGAGCGACTCGAGCCTCGCTCCGCAATATGCCGTTTATGGCCTGTCAGGAGGTCGCCCTGGCGGCGGCTGGAATTTTAATGTGGGTTCGAAGAAGGCCAATCCCTGGGGCCTGTATGATATGGTTGGCCTTGACTGGGAGTGGTGCCTTGACAGCTATGTCGCGGGCGACGACCCTGCGACGCATACAGACGTGTTCACACCGTATATTTCAGAAGGGGCCGTGCAATGGCGTGCAAGAGGTGGCGGCGCAACGGCTACTGTTACGGGGATGTTGTCTTCAAATAGAAGCGGGGCCTCTATTGGAACCCTCAATAGCGCCCCTCAGCTCTATCCCTTCCGTCTGGCGTACATTGTGCCCAATTCGGATGAGTGAGGCGTAACATGGAAATCAAGGCAAGGAGAAAAACGATGAAAGCGATACACTTTGGATTTGCGGCCGTCCTGGCATTGTTCGCAACGGCTGCGGACGCGGCCACGACAATCACCATCGACAACGTCCGCCAGCGCTGGCCGTGGAACAACAATGTCGATATCACCTACACCATCGCCGGTGACGATCCGACGGTGGACAACGTCTGTCGCGTCGTCATCTCGACAATCGTGGATGGTGTCACCTACACCGCATACAACGGCGCGGTCAACGTGAACGTGCTGCCGGGCACCCACACCGTCACATGGACGGGCGTGCCCGCCGGCGTGAAGCAGTCCGACTGCAAGATGACGGCAAGGCTCTACACCCTTGCGCCGCCTGCGGGCAACGACTACATGATCGTTGATCTTGTGACTGGCGCCGTTTCGTACGAAGGGCTATTCGCAAACAGCGACTCGTTCGGCGGATTGAGCGGACAGAACCTCTCGAATGCCCGCTACAACGTCGATCGCTACAAATCAACGCACATGGCTCTCCGCAAGATCCCAGCAGGCACATATCAGGCCAAGGAAAGAACCGGCGCGTTCGCGGCATGGACGACCGACAAGGACTACTACATCGGCATATTCTGCTGGACGACGGCGCAGTACGGATATGTGATCAAGAGGACAGACGGAACGGATGCCACCCCGTGGGGTGACTACAGCCTTAAATCGCGCAGATGGCGGCCGAGCAATTTCCGTGGCAACACGGATCCGTTGGGTGCGGTTCCATCGTATGCCAGCGCCGATGCCGCGATTGCCTCTGGGAGATGGATGGCGCTCGAATTGATCAACGCAAAGACGGGAATGAACTTCGACGCACCAACTCTGCTGATGCACGAGATCGCCTGCCGCGCCGGCACGACGACCACCTATTTCTGGGGGAACGACAAGAACCAGGCCTCGCAATACGCCGTGTATGGAATTTCCTCCAGAACTCGTCCTACCAATACGCAGTACCCAGACCCGCCGGGCACGAAGAAACCGAACAACTGGGGGCTTTACGACATGGTCGGCAACGACTGGCAGTGGTGCAGGAATTATTATCAAGAGGGAGATCCTGTTGATGTGTTTACGCCTGGCACAGGTTCGAACGCCAACTGGTATGTACGCGGACAGAATCTGTACGTCACGGATCCGACTCAATTGAATTGTGATGCGCTTAGCGCGGCTCCTGCGGCTTCAGGAGACGGATACAGCTTCCGCGCTGCGTACATTGTTCCGAATGCAACAGAAGAGTGAGGTGATACTATGAAGAATGCATATCGTCTGTTTGTTGTTGCGACGGTCGCGGCAGGCGCGGCCCTCCCTCTCGCGGCGCGCGAGGCCGTCCTTGCGGCGGAGTCCGACACTTACGAGTACCGCATTGACACGACGCCTTCGCCTCATGCGATCAAAACGCAGGAGGAACTTGCCGGACTGATGGAGGCGACGTACTCCGCGGGCGAGACGGTGACGGCGACTTTGTCCGGCGGTGCGGCATCGACGCTCGTCTCCGCAGCCGCCGCCAACGGCTCGGTCGCGCCGGGCTTCAACGCGGGCGGCGTGTGGACGCTTGCGAACTCCGCGCAGGGTTCGGCGACGTTCACGGTTCGCCACTCGATCTTCGGCACGCTTGGCGAGGGGACGTCCGCCTCGCCCGCGAAGATTGTCGATGGGCTTGAGCTGTTCGACCTCTACCTTGCGGGAACGGCGGGGAACGGCTACGTCTATGAGCTCGTCGGCATTGAAGGGCTGTCGCCCCTGTTGCCGCCCGACTACGGCAAGGAATCCGCCGGTGGAAACCTGTTGCGCCTCGTAGAGGGCGGCGACACGGCAGATGATACGTTCGTTACGCCACAGACCGTGTGGTTTCTCGACTCGATGCAAGGCGGACCCGACCGCACGATCACGCAGCGGCGCGGGTATTTCGCGGCGTACTCTGGCGACAACTGGGCGCGCAGCGCGACGGCGGCATCCACGCTTTCGGTAACGCCGCCGCGTGGTACGGTAGCGCCGCAGAACCTCACCGGCACGGGGGCAGTGCCGTTCGTGCCCATGAACGGCAAGGGCGACTACACGGTCGTACTGAGGGCGGGCAACACGACGTGGACGTCCATAGTCACGTATGCGCCGCTACGCGGTCTCGTGATTTTCGTTAAGTGATTGAAGATTCTCACGCAGAGGCGCAGAGAGGCAGAGAGCGCAGAGAAAGTTTAAAAAACCGAAAAAAGGAATTTAAGATGAATAAGATATTAAAAGCCGCTGTGGTTGCCGTTGGGATTGTGGTGAGCGGGATTTCAGTGGCGGCGGAGGCGCCGACGCCGGGCGGGACGTGGAAGATCGTCTATTCGTCCGCCGAAGGTCCGCAGGGGCGCGCCCTTGAGGTGCTGACCGAGCGCATCGGGTTCCATCTGCTGCGCGAACGGCATTTGGCGATTCCGCTCGTGTTGCCGATCGAGCAGGACGGCGGCGAGCCGGTGAAGGGCAAGCGCGACATTATCGTGGTCGGGCGCGTGCAGGAGAACGCCACGCTCCGCAAGTACCTCGGGAAGGACGCCGAGAAGCTCGTGCCGAAGGACGGCTACCTCATCCGCACGCTGCACGACGGCGAACACGACGTGGTGCTTCTCGCGGGCGACACGCCAGAGGCGGTCCTCTGGGCCGCGTTCGACTTCCTCGACGTGCAGGTGCCGCTGATGGAGGGCTCGATCGCCCCGCCGCGCGGACGCTACCCCGGCACGTTCTTCCGCGCCAACAAGCGCAACCTCGCGAAGTTCGACAAGGAGAAGGAGAAGCGCATTCCCGTGCGCAACATCGTCTGTGCGCCGCAGACGCCCGTGCGCAGCGTGTTCTCGTGGGGGCACGAGATGGACGACTACCGCGCCACGTTCCGCGAAATGGCACGTGCGCGCTTCAATCGCATCATCATCTGGAACAACCAGCGCGTCATCAACGCGCGCGACGTGGTGGAGGAGGCGCACTCGTGGGGCATCAAGGTGTTCTGGGGCTTCGCGTGGGGGTGGTCGCTCCACTGCGACAAGGCGGATATCCACAACCTCGGGAAGCTGTCCGATAACATCATCGACGAATGGCACCGCATCTGGAAGCCGATGGGCGGCGACGGCATCTACTTCCAGAGCTTCACCGAGACGGACCGGCAGGAGATCGCGGGACGTTCCATCGCGGAGGCCGTCGTCGAGCTCGTCAACATGACCGCGAAGCGCATCCACGCGGAGTCGCCGGAGACGGAAATCGTGTTCGGTCTCCACTCGAACTCGATCCGGAAGCCCGGCGCGACGGACTTTATCGCGAAGACCGACCCCTCGCTTGAGATCCTGTGGGAGAACTGCGGCGGCTTCCCGTTCTGGGAAGGACAGGGCCGGACCGGCGGGCCGGACAACGAGTTCTGCGAGAAGATCCTCGCGCTCACGCCGTCCGTCGGCTTTGTCTGGAAGGCGCAGCTGTACCTCGACTGGAAGAACTGGATCGAGCCGGCCGGGCCGTTCATGCTCGGATGTGCCGGGCGGAGAATGCGGGAGTACCACCAGTCGATCATGCAGCCGATGCAGTGCTCGTTTGACAACGACTGGTTCCAGAACGGCAAGTTCGCGTGGGAGTCGATACGCCGCCTGCGCGCCGCGAAGCGTCCGCCGAAGGAGTTCAACGCCGTGCCCTACAACAACCCGCCGTTCGGGCTCGCGCCGTTCTGCGAGGCCGAGCTCTTCTGGAACAGCGACGACCCGTGGGAAACGATCCTGATGCGCGCTCGCATGAGGGCGCTGCCCGAGAGGTAGTCCGCCGATACACACGTCAATTGCCCCCGTTGAAGTAATCCATGTAACCTTTTGGCGGTTTTCGGGTAAACCCGGTGGAAACGAATCTCAAGAAGGAGAAAAAATATGGCCCTCGATATCAACGGATACAACAGCGCGTTCAAGTCCTTCGTGGACTTCGCGCAGAATCGGATCGGCGAGAACCAGGAGAAGGCGGTTGCCGACGCACGCATCAAGAAGTTCAACGGCGAGGAAGTCATTACCATCGCCCACGTGAAAACGGACGAGGTCCACAAGTGGCTGCGCACGGGCGACGAATGCGACGTGAACGACCGCACGCGCGCGATCTTCAGGGCGGCGGTCGTCAACATGTTCGGCGGGGAGTCGNNCTTCAGGGCGGCGGTCGTCAACATGTTCGGCGGGGAGTCGAAGGTCCCCGAGTCCGTCAAGAAGGCGATGCTGATGGAGGACTACGACAAGGGCAAGCCGCTCACGGCGCGGCGCATCCTCGCGGTCAAGGAGGCGATCGACGCGGACGGCACCGCCAAGGCGCGCTCCGCGACGATCCGGTTCGAGACGCTCGACAATCCCGCGAACGAGGCGGCGATGCTCGCGAAGGGCTACACGAAGGCGGAGCTGCCGCGCCTCGCGCGCGCCGCCCATTTCTACGCCGAGGTGAACCACTGCGCAGAGTTCGAGGCACTTGATGAACTTACGACGCCCGGCACCAAGGCCAACCGCCTCATGCAATACGGCGGGCGCTTCCTGGAGAGCGCCGCGAACTTCGCGAACGGCCTCCGCCTGATGGACTCCTTCGCGTCCTGGTTCACGGCGGTGCGCGAGACGAAGGCTGCGGACGGAGAGGGGAAGTTCGAGAACGCCAAGACCTTCACCGATTTCAATTTCGCGGGCTCTATCGCCAGTCACGACACTCAGGCCGGCTTCGAGCGCATCGTCTTCGAGGAGCTGGCGGTCAACCCGGGCGCGAACCTCACCGAGACCGACCCGGAGAAGATCTTCGGGATGAAGGACAACGCGGCGTCGCGCTTCATCGGCACCCGTCGCTACGGCAACTTCCTGGGCGTCGTCGTGTCCGTCCCCCCGGCGCGGCGCGGGGCGATCTTCGCCGTCTTCGACAAGCTCTCCAAGCCGCTTCCGGAGACGAAGGAGGCCGCGCTGGCGTTCAACGAACTGCCCCTGGACGAGAAGTGCGTCCGCGATCCCAACCTCGTCATCAGCCGCATCCTCCGCCATCTGCCGGAAATCGAAAAGCTCATGGCGAAGGGCTCCCTTACCACGAAGAACATCGTGAAGACGCTCTTCCCCGACCTGCCTTCGCGCGACTGGACGCTCCGCGGGATGAACGAGTTCACCCACAACGTCGAGGATCTTTGCGTGGAGCGTCTGGTCGACGGCGGAATGGACGAGGATGAGGCCCTGTCTTACGGCGGGAGGCTCCGTCTCGTGATGGAGGAGACGAGCTGCACGTTCAATGAGGCCTTCGCGACCGTCACGACCGGCAAGCGAGTCGCCCCGCCCCCCTACATGACGAATGCGACCTACCCGCTCGAGGAGCTCGACGGCACCACGAACGCCGCGCGGAGGCAGCTTGAGGCCGCCGGTTCGGGCGACCTCTACCGCGCCTACAACTACGGTACGCTCGACGACCCGACGAACGAGGGGAAGTTCTTCATCAAGGACCCGGCCCGTCAGGCCTTCGGATTCAAGTTCCCGGACGGCACTTTCCTCCGGGCCAACTCCAACGTCCACGCGGGTAACGTCCCGACGATCATCGACAAGCTCGAATCGCTCGCGGGGCGCGTCCATCCGCGCCAGCAGTCCGCGCTTCTCTTCGCCGTCTCGCAGGCGGGCATCAGCACGCTCCGCGGCGGGCTGGCACCCTACGGAATCGTCGCTTCCGAGCACGCCTGCGTGGACTTCACGATTTCGAAGGATGACGAGACCGGTGCGATCACGGTCAAGTACACGGGGCCGGAGGAGTTGCCGGTGCGCTTCTCCTGGACGACCACGATCGACGTGGACGGCAACATGACCACGACCCCGATGGTCGTCGACCAGTCCGTCGCGCAGCTTACCGCCAAGGCCGCGCGCGCCAAGGTGGACGCCGCCGCGAACGGACTGGGCGTCACGCTCACCAGCGCCCAGGCGAACGAGGCGGCCGGTCTTCTCAGGACGCACGGCACCGACATGTACTCCTGGAACGCCGACATCTTCGCCAAGTTCCTCGTCCGGCTCGTCTCGGCCGACGGCAAGGGCGCGAACAAGGACGCGATCGCGGCGGACACGGCAAAAAGCGTCCGCAAGTGGCGCAGCGTCGGCTTTGGCGACGCCGGCATCGCCGCGTTCAACGAAGCCGCGAAGAACAACGTCAGCAACACCATCCGCAAATACATGCAGCCCGACAAGGCCAGCAGGTTCACGGACAACATCTACGATACGATGACCGTCGACGCGCACCGCGCCATCTACACCTTCAACGGGACTACATACAACCACAAGCCAGCAGACGAGCTCATCCCCGCCTTCAAGGCCCTCGTCCCCGACGCCAAGAAACAGCGCGCGCTTTCGATCTACCTCAATCAGCTCTGCCTCGAAACTGTCTTATTGCCCTCGACCCATGTTCCCTACGAAACGGGCGTTGAGGCGCACAATCTCCCCGGCTCCGATGCGCTCGTGAACCGCGACATGACGAGCGGACTCTACCAGTCGTCCGTCCTCTATACCTACCATCACGTTCTGACGCACGACCTGAAGCTTTCCGAGGACGGCCGGACCGCCACGATCACCCAGAGCATTACGGCGGACTTGTCGGGCCCAGGTGCGAACATGTAGGAGGAACAGACAATGGCCCTCGACGTCAACGGATACAACAGCGCGTTCAGGTCCTTCGTGGACTTCGCGCAGGATAGGATCAGCGCGAACCGGGCCGGAACGGATCAAGCAACCAGCTTTAGCAGATGTGTAACCTCTTGCCGAGTTGAGTGTAGTCAAGGCAGGAAGGAGCGAATATGAGCGGAATCAACTCAATAAGCGGACTCAACAAGGTCAACGTGGACTTCAGGCCCACAATCGAGCCAGACGTCCCGAAGACGGCCAACGCCAACCAGCCGCAGCCGGTGGAAATCATCAAACTCGATGACGAGCAGCAGCCGCCAGTGCGGAACGAGGCCAAGAACGTCGTCACCTAGCCAACCTCGAAAGCCTTGCAAAGGACGCCGCGGCCAAGCTCAAGGCGCTCGACAAGTTCTCCGGCCGGGAGATCGCCAAGGCGCTGATGGTGGACAAGAAGTCGGCGTATGGCGACCTCGTCTGGGGCAAGGGTTTCTTCGGTCTGAACGCCACCGCGAAGGCGGTGAAGGCCGCTGTCGAGGCGCAGGAGAAGCTTTCGGAGGAGCTCGCCAAGTTCAACGACCGCCTCGCCGGGAGCAAGGACGTCACCCCTGCGATGCAGGACGCGTTCACGGAATTGCAGTTCCAGTGCGACCGTCGCGCGACGGAGATCTACTCGATAGCAGTCCGGATGCACGACCTCGTCCAGAAGGATGTCGTGAACGGGACCATCGCCGACCCTCAGGTCGCGGCGTATCTCGACGCGACGTTCAAGGAGCTGATGCCGCGAGAGGCCATCCTGATGCACGGCACAGCCGAGGCCATTAAGACGATGAAAGACCTGCTGGGCCCGCTCGTCGCGAAACTCGCCAGCTTCGCGGCCGACGGCGGGAAGGAGCTGGGCGCCGAAGAGCTCGCCACCATCAGCGCCGACATGGCGACGATGAAGAACGCCATTGAGAATGTGCGCAGGAACGGGCTTGAGATC
>CACWIW010000237.1 GCA_902761035.1 uncultured bacterium
ACGAGCCGAGGCTTCGGTTCATCAGCGGGAGACTACCAGAAAATCCGCCATCGAAGAAAGTCCCTGTCAGTTTTTGAACCCCCTGAAAATATTTTTGAGTCAATGTTTTCAAGGGTACGACGCGATTTCGGGATAACTCATCCCGAAAAAGTCGGGATAAGCGTGCAGGACCTGGCCACTTGCGCGGCGAAAACTTTTTTGCTATACTGCTTGCAAATCGGGCGGATTGTGCCGAAAAACAACACCAAAAAAAGGAGAAAAAGCATGTTTACAAAAGTGATACCCCAAGGACACTGCGTGATAGTCGAGCGCTTCGGCAAGCCCGTGCGCGTGGCGCAGAGCGGACTCAGGTTCTTCATGCCAGGCCTCGACAAGCTGCGGGACGTCCGCAACGTGTGGAACGACCTGACGAATAAGGACGGCATCTTTATTGAACTCACCGAACAGATCTGCGACACGGGCTCGCGCGAGTGCTTCACGCAGGACAACGTGAAGCTCATCGTCGACTGCGTCTACCGTTGGCGCATCACCGACCCGATCAAGGCCGTCTACGAGGTGGACGAGCTGCACAAGTCGCTCAAGGAGGCGGTGCTCGGCGAAATTCGGTCGTTCATCGGCAAGAGCGAGCTGAATACGGTGCTGGCCTCCCGTTCGCGCATTTCCGAAAGCGTCGTCACCGTCGTATCCGAAACTGTGCGCCGCTGGGGCGTGAACCTGACCGGCGTGGAGGTGCAGGAGCTGAAGGCGGACGAGGCCACGCAGGGCGCGATGCTCCAGCAGCTTGAGGCGTCGCGTCGCGCCGAGGCGATCAAGCTGGAGGCCGAGGGTAAGGCGTTTGCCGTGGTGCAGGAGGCCGAGGCGGCGAAGAAGGCCGCGATTCTCCGCGCCGAGGCGACAAGCGAGTCGATCAAGCTCGTCGCGGAGGGCGAGCAGGCGTACCTCACGATGCTCAAGGAGACGCTGGGGCCCGAAGAGGCGGCGAAGGTGCTCATCGCGCAGAAGACGCTTGACGTCTACAAGCAGGCAACGAGCGATCCGTCGGCCAAGGTGTTCCTGCCGCTGTCGGCCCTGCCGCCCGTGCTGACGGGAGAGGCGGCGAAATGAGCTGGCTCATCCCGGAGTGGCTGCTCGCCCTCGCGCTGACGCTTTTCGTCGTCGACCTCTTCACCGACGAGGAGGGGATCGTCTCGTGGATCGGCGTGTCCGCGATCGCCGCGTGGGCGACATGGCGTATCGGCGCGCCGCCGATGTGGAGCGTACTCATCTTCATCGGGGCGTTCATCGTCTCGGGCGCCGTGTGGTACTGGCTGTTCCGCGGTCTCATTGGACAGCCCGTGCGCCGCCTCATGCAGAAAAACGCGCCCAACGAGACCATCGACGCCCTGAAGGGCGCGAAGGGAAGTCTTCGAGTCATCGAGGGTAGGGTGATGTTCCGCTGGAATGGCGACGAGCTGTGGCCCGTCGCCAACCCGCCCGCCGGTGCGGCGGACGGGCAGGCGGCGGAGGTTGCTGGCATGAAGGACGGCCAGGTTGTCCTGAAAGACTAAATCAAGGAGAAAAGACATGAAAAAGGTTCTGGTTGCCGTTGTTGCTGCGGCGCTTTCGCTGGGCGCGCTCGCGTTCGAGAAATACATGATGCGCGTCCCCGACGAGCTCAATCCGAAGGAGGGGATCAACGGCGTGACGACTTACTTCTTCGCGCCGGCGGCCGTGTCGATCCCGCTCAGGGACGGCACGTCGGTCTACGTGGTGAACGAAACTCACAAACTGCCGAGCAAAGACGGCACGGTGCAGATCGGCGTGCCGAAGAAGGTTGTCGACCTCGACGTCATCTCGCGCTACCGCGATGCGATGAAGGGATTTCCCTCCATCGCCGTGCAGTTCGGCGAATCGACCTTTTTCGCGTATCATTGCGGAGCCATGTTCCCCGCGCCCGATGGACTGTGCGTGGACAACAGCTACCAGGGGGTCGTGGTCTCCATGGGACTGGAATACTCGATCACCGTGTACCTGCCCAAGGGGCGCGGCCTCGACGCCGAAGTGCGCGAGGTCCTGAAGAAGATCAGGTTCGTCCCGTTGCCCGGCGTCGGCGTGGATACGGCGCTCAAGCTCTACGGGGAGGGAAGCGCGGTGCCCGCGGCGGCGCGCCTCAAGACCATCACGAAGATGGTCGAGGACCGCGGGGAGTGCTGCGAACTGATTGAGCTTCTTTCGACGCTGACGGGCGACGCCGCGACGAAGGCGTGGTGCATGGAGCGCCTCAAGTTCCTCAATCCGGGCAAGTACGCGCCCGACGCGCGCACGGAAATCGCGGCCTACGACTCCAACAACGATGCGCAGCAGAACGCGGTGATGGCGATGCTCGGCGCGACGGACAAGGCGGAGAAGGCGTCGGTCAAGGTTCCTGCCGCTTCCGCTGAAACGGGCGTCTCGTCCGTCGCCGCCAACAAGACGAAGACGATTACGCTCCCCGGCGGCGCGGAGATGGAGTTCGTCTGGTGCGAGAAGGGCACGTTCACGATGGGGCAGAACGACGGCGAATGGGCTCCTTCCAAGGATGAGGAGCCGCGCCGGAAGATCACGCTCACGAAGGGATTCTGGCTCGCGAAGTACGAGACCACGCAGGGACAGTGGAAGAGCGTGATGGGCGCGAATCCGTCGCACTTCACGGGCGACGACAACCTGCCGGTGGAAATGGTCTCGTGGAAGGCGTGCCGGGAATTCGCCGAAAAGGCCGGCGCGGCGCTGGGCGCGAAGATGCGCCTGCCAACCGAGGCGGAGTGGGAGTACGCCTGCCGCGCGGGAACGCGCACCACCTATTACTGGGGCTACCAGGCCCATACGAAGAAGGCCAACTACGACGGCGCGGATTCGTTCCACCCGGAGCGGTCGCTTCCGTCCGTCGGCAAGACCGTCAAAACGGGCTCCTACGAGCCGAACCCGTGGGGCTTCTACGACATGGCGGGCAACGTGGCGGAATGGTGCGAGGACGACTGGCTGGAGAAGCCGTCGGCCAAAAACGCCAAAGACCCGCTCTACAAGGGAGAGCGGACGGACATAAAGGTCTACCGCGGCGGCGCCTGGAAGGGCCAGAAGTTCACCTGCCGTTCGGCGGAGCGTTCTTGGTTCTCCAGCGCCAACGAGCGCAACTGGCTCGGCGTCCGCTTCGTGCTGGAAGACATGGTGCCGGATGCGGTGTCGCCATCCTCGTCGCCGCAGTCGGCATCCGCTGCGGCAAAACCTGTGCCTAAAGCCTCTTCCGGGCGGCTGAAGTCGGGCGTTGAGCGCTGGCTCCTCCTTCCCGGCGGAGCGAAGATGGCGATGATATACTGCGAGCCGGGGGAGTATACGATGGGGAGGGCGTACGCGAACGACGGCGACTACTTGGAACCGCAGATTCAGATCAAGCTCACGAAGGGCTTCTGGCTCTCGAAGTACGAGACGACCCAGGACCAGTGGCAGAGCGTCATGGGGTCGAATCCGTCCACGGATGAATTCAAGGGCGGTGACATCCCGGTTCACAACGTGTCGTGGAACGACGTGCAGGAGTTCGTCCGCAAGGTCGAGTCCGCGAACGCCGGCTGCGGCGCAAGGCTGCCGACCGAGGCCGAGTGGGAGTACGCATGCCGCGCCGGGGCCACGACGTTCTATCCCTGGGGCGACAGCCTGAACGGCGACAAGGCGAACGTGAAGGGGGACGAGCCGTTCGGCACGGGCGAGAAGGGGCCGTATCTGCGCAAGCTGGCGCCGGTGGGTTTCTATTCGGCGAACGCATGGGGGTTCTGCGACACGATAGGGAACGTCGGGGAATGGTGTCTGGACTGGTATGAAAGCCGCGGACGCAAGACGCCCCGGTCCATGGTCGATCCAGTCGGGCCAGACGCCGGAAAATCGCACGTCATACGCGGCGGCGACTTCAAAGACAGGGCCAAGGACACGCGCGCATGTTCGCGCTCGTATGGAAAACCGGACGCGAAGGGCGAGCAAGTGGGGTTCCGTCTGGCCTGCAACGAAGTGCCGGAGGGAGTCCGGCCGGACGCCGACGTGGAGGCGCCGCCTGCGCCGAACGGACTCAAGACCGGCGCGACGAAGAAGGTCGTGCTGCCGGGAGGGGCGGAGATGGAGATGATCTACTGCGCACCAGGGTCCTACATGATGGGCAGCACGCTTGACGAGTTCTTCGCCTTGTCGCCGTCTTCAAAGGACAGTTTCGCCAACAACGAGGCTCCCCGCCACCGCGTCGTCCTCACGAAGGGATTCTGGATGGCCAAGTACGAATTCACCCAGGCGCAGTGGAAGAGCGTCATGGGCGCGGACAGCCGTCTCTACGAGTACCTGAAAGGGAACGTGGATTTCGTGGGCGACGAATATCCGATGGGGTGCATCTCGTGGGAGTCGGCCGAAGAGCTCGTAAAGGAGATCAACAAGGAAGGCAAGATAACAGTGCGCCTTCCCACCGAGGCGGAGTGGGAGTACGCCTGCCGCGCCGGGACGACCACGGCGTTTCCGTGGGGCGACGCGTGCAACGGCACGGAGGCGAACTGCAACGGCGAGGAGCCGTATCCATACAAGAAGGGAACGCCCGGCCCCAACCTGAAGAAGGCGACGCCAGTGGGCAAGTACCCTGCGAACCCGTGGGGCTTCTGCGACATGCTGGGGAACATGCGGGAATGGTGCCAGGACTGGCATTACTACTACCCCTGGACGCTCAAGACGCAGGTCGATCCGGTCGAGAAGGAGAAGCACTCTTCGATCCGCTCCATGCGCGGAGGGTCCTACAATGCGGATGCCGAGATGTGCAGGTCGGCGTCACGTAGCTACGGAGTGTCGGAATCGGTGTTCAACTACTACTTCGGCGTCCGTCTGGTGATGGACGAGTGATTAAAGCCGGCAGATTCCAAGAAGTGAAACTGAATAGGAAAGGTGTGTGAAAGATGGCAGAGAAGAACGGCGTCCCCGAACCGGGGTGGTCTGATCGCGTAAACGACCCGGAAATCGCCGCCGCGATCGCCAAGAACCGCAAGGCGGCGTTCAAGTGGGGCGTCGTCACGTGCATCATCGCGCTTGTCGCGCCAACGGTCATCTCGAAGTTTGCGCCGGACGCGGTAAAGCCGGAACAT
>CACWIW010000238.1 GCA_902761035.1 uncultured bacterium
CGAGTTAGCCCGCGCGCCGAAGGCAAGTTGTTTCAAATAGTTGTTTCCAATCATCAGAAGGCTCGGCGGTGAACTTCGCAGATGCTCCCGAGGCAATGTGCGCGTTCGCTGTTGCGCGGCGCGGGGCGATTTGGTAGAATACCGGCATGCAAAAAACGAACGTCCAAAGCGGGGCAAGGCTGCCGTCGCTCCCTGTTGGCAACAGCGACTGGGGGCATGTCGTCACACACAACTGGCATGCCGACAAGACTCAGCTAATATCGGGACTCCTCGATAAGGATGCCACAGTTGCGCTTTTCACGCGTCCGCGCCGCTTCGGCAAGACGTTCGCGATGAACATGCTGCAGACGTTCTTCGAGAAGGCGGATGAGAGCAACGCGCACCTTTTCGAGGGTACGAAGGTGTGGCAGGACCCCAAACACCGCGCCGAGCAGGGAAAGTACCCCGTTATATTCATCACGTTCAAAGATGTGAAACGCGAAGACTGGCGTCTTACCCGCATGAAAATCACGGCGGCCATCCGCGATGAATACGAACGGCACTCTGCTGCATTCGCGTCGGAAAGCTGCTCGGAGACGGCAAAGTCGTTTTATCGCCGGATATGCATTAAGCAGGAAACACCTGAAGATCTCGATGGAGCCCTTGGTATCCTTGCCGCCGCGCTCCATGCCCACTACAAGGAGCGCCCCGTCATATTGATCGACGAATACGACTCGCCGATCAACTACGCGGCGACGCACGGTTTCGGCGAGGAGGCGCTCCAGTTCTTCCGCAACTTCCTCTCTGGTGCGATGAAGGACGGCAAGCACTGCCGCCTCGGCGTGATCACCGGCATTTTGCGCGTCGCGAAGGAGGGCGTCCTCTCCGGCCTCAACAACCTGAAGGTCTATTCCGTCTTTGACGACGCCTTCTCCGACTGCTTCGGCTTCACAGAGGAAGAGGTGCAGGGGATGCTCGTCACCTTCGGACATCCAGAGAAGCTAGACGAGGTGAAGGACTGGTACGACGGCTACCGCTTCGGTCCGTCGGAAATCTACAATCCGTGGTCGGTCCTCAACTATGTCGATGACGGATTCAAGCCGCGCCCCTACTGGACAAGCACCAGCAGCAACGATCTGGTGTCCGACGTGATGGGGCGCATGACGCCGAGGATGCGCGAGAGCCTTGCAGATTTCTTTGAGAAGAAGGAAGCGCGCGTCCCGTGTGCCCTTGAACTCGGGAAGTACGGGACGATCCAGAACAACCCGCAGATCATCTGGTCGTTGCTCGTGCACACGGGATACCTCAAGGTGCTGGCGGGGCCCAACGACCACAACCAGGCGCTTCTGGCGTTCCCGAACCGAGAGCTCGTCCGCGTGTTCCGCGACGACATCCTCGATCCGATCACATGCACGCCGACCGTGGGCGACGACCTTCAGGACATCCTCGACTCGCTGACGAGCGGAAATGCCGGGAAGTTCCGCAAGTCCGTCGAGGCGTTCCTCGTATCGTCAGCCAGCTACTTCGACACGGCGAAGGAGGACTTCTTCCACGGTCTGCTCCTCGGCCTCCTTGCCCTCGGCCGCGACACGTTCGAGATCACGTCGAACCGCGAGGAGGGCGACGGACGCCCCGACATCCTGATGAAGCCGCGTCCGGGCGTGACGCTGCCGGGTGTGGTCCTCGAGCTGAAGTCGCCGAAGATCCCCGCCCGTGCCTCGCAGAAGCGCATCGACGCCTTACTTGTCGCCGCCGCGAAGCAGGCTCGCAAGCAAATCGACGAGAAGCGCTATGCAACCGAGATGGAGACTGCTGGCATCGCCGTGCTGAAGTACGGCATCGGCTTCAGTGGCAAGCGAGTGGAGTTGGCGAAATGAGCGTGTCAAATCCCGTCCAATGGTTCACCAAATAGCGAACGAAGTGAGCGCATCCAATTCTTTAATCCTTTAATTATTTGATGAAAACGCTTCTCTACATCTACGGCATCATGAGCATTGTCACGTTGGTCACGTACGCGATTGACAAGAACGCGGCAGTGCGCGGGAAGTGGCGAATACAGGAGATGACGCTGCACGCGCTGGAGCTTGGCTGCGGGTGGCCGGGAGCGTGGCTCGCCCAGCGGCTTTTCCGCCACAAGTCGTCGAAGAAGTCATATAAGGTGGTGTACTGGTTCATGGTGGCGCTGAATCTCGGCGCAGTCTGGTATTTGCGCGACAAGTGGATGTGAGGTGGGCATGAGCGAACTTCAAAGATTACTGAGACAGCCGTCGTCCGTGCCTGTAGGGGACGAGACTCTCCGCAAGTTGCAGTTCTATCGCATGGCGGTAGAGCTTGAACAGCTGAAGGAACCTGCTGCGAGGGTTTGGTTCGATATGCCTTGGCGGGAATGGGAAGCAGGGATGCTTCTGGTGCGATATGCTGACAAAGAAGATTTCGTCAACGCATGCTTACAAGACCGCCAGAATAGGTTCCCGCAGGACGTGTCGGTGGGGCTGTTCGTGAGAAACGGCGACGAGGAACATCCTCTGTTGCTTTGCGTACATGCTTATGCCGACATCCAGGATGACGATCCCGCGGATCCAGAATGCGAACTTTCATGCCCATTGTCGGATTTCATCGTCAATCCATCGGCTGCCAGCGACATGGAACTGGAGGAAGAACAGGTTGACGCGCTGAATACATATCTTCAAGAAGGGGCACCGACCTCTGAAGGGCTGGGTCAAAAGTTGATTGAAGTACTGGGAGAGGACGTCTCGATCGTGAATACGCTCAAGGTGGCGCTCACGTCGAAGAATCCATCGCTTTCCCAGCTTGTGTCCGAACTGAAGGCGCTCGGAAAAGAAGCGCGCCTCGCGGGGAATGTCGCCGACTTCCTTGAGAACCGCTCATTCGAGAACGGTCTCGAGGTGTTCGATCCTGACGAACTTGTGCCCCTGACCGAAATGGATGACGCCCAGAGAAATGCCGTAGCCATGGCGCTCGGAAATAAGGTTTCCGTCGTTACAGGACCGCCAGGATGCGGCAAGACGCAGGTGATCCTCAACCTGGTGGCGAACGCGATTCTCAAGGGGAAGTCCGTGCTCGTGGCCAGCAAGAACAACAAGGCCGTCGACAACGTTCTGGATCGGCTGAACGGATTGCCTGGACTGGATTATTTCGGAGTGCGATTCGGTGCGCGCACAGTGAAAAACGCACAGACCCTGCCGCGGTTGCAGTCGCTTCTGGAACTTGCGCAAATGGACAACGCGCGGCGGCAGCGCGCACTGGCAGACCAGGGGTGCGCCAGAAACCGCCATGCACAGGCCTGCTCCAAGCTGAAGACCGCACGGCGGTTGATCGCGAGGCGGGAAGAGCTCAATGGCGTTCTGCCCATTCGGGAGCGGACGCTCGTCTTGTCGCAGCAAGCCCTCACGGACACGTGCGGGCGGGACGAAGCCGAGATGGCGGCGTTCCTGACGGAAAATGCGCCGCTGCGCGTGTTTGATCGTTATGGTGGCGACCAGCTCGACATGCTGGCGAACGCCTTCCGTGTAAGGCGGAACGGCTTCGCCGGGAGATACTCTGGGCTGGGGAGGATATGGATTGACTGGTTCACCAAACGTCGGCACGCCGCCGAGGCGATCAGCCACGTGCTTGCCTTCCCGGCGGATGTCCGCCGTCTCGTAGAGGACCGCATAGGAAGGTTCGCGGCGGAAGAAATGAAGTCCGGCAAAGACATTTCTGACTACTATCGTGAGGTGGACCAGGTACTGACGGACGGCGAGGCGTATCTGCGCGAACGTGCCGACCTTGAGGCGCGGATTGAGGACGACATCGCACACGCCAAGGAACGTGTCGACTCCGCTGAGAAAGCGCTTGAAGACTGCCGCAATGAGTTGAAGGAGATTGCCGAGCGAAAGCCGGACGCCATGCTAATTGACGCACAACGGGACATTCGCGGCAATGCCGTTGGATATGTTGCGGCCGACATAGCCGTGCGTCTTTCACAACCAGGCGCGGCGCTTGCGGTTTCCTCGTTCAGGAACTACGTTACTGACGGCATTCCATGGCGTCGGGAAGAAATCGCGGAGTTCATAGATGTGACGCGCAATTTTTTGAAGGCGTGTCCGTTCCTCGCAATTACAAGCCTTTCCGCGAAGGGCGCACTTCCGCTGACACCCGGACTGGTGGACATGTTGGTCATCGACGAAGCGTCCCAGTGCGACGTGGCGTCTGCCTTGCCTCTCATGTTACGCGCGCGGCAGGTCGTCGTCATCGGCGATCCCAAGCAGCTGATGCACATCTCCGCGTTGAAGGACGAGGAAGAGATGACCATCAAGGAGCATCTGGGGATTCTGTCCCCATGGACGCAGTACGCGGCAACGTCGCTCTGGGATCGGTGCCACGACTGGCTGACGCATGCGAGAGGACAGAACAAACCGATGATGTTGAACGGACACTATCGCTGCCACCCGCAGATTATTGGATACTCGAACAATTTCTTCTACCGCGAACTGGGAGGTCTGGACGTTCGTACCGGGACGTTCGCCCATCCGATCAAGGAACAGGGATGTTTCTGGGTTGACGTGAATGGGCGACAGGTCTCGAACCGTATCAACGTAAACGCTGAAGAGGTACGCATGGCGATCGCAAAGGCCGTTGAGCTTGCGAAGGTCGACAAGGACATATCCATCGGGATCGTGACGCCGTTCAAGGCGCAGGCAGAACGTCTGCACCACGCCATACCGGAGGAATTCGCCTCGCGCATTACGGCGTCTACCGTCCACAAGTTCCAGGGTGACGAGCGCGACGTCATGATCTACAGCCTTGTAGTCACGGACAACTCTCCGGCTTCTAAGATCAAGTGGGTGGACGAAGGCGCGCCCAATCTTGTGAACGTAGCCGTCACGCGCGCACGTCAGGCACTATATGTGTTTGGCAATCGCACGTACGTGCGGTCCCATTCGTCATAGGCGAAACCACTTGGCGCATTGCTGGCGTACATTGAAAGCGTAAGGTGAATCTTTCACGTTGCGGCGGTACGAACGGCGGCGTTCGCTGTTGCGCGGCGCGGGGCGATTTGGTAGAATACCGACATGCAAAAATCGAACGTCCAAAGCGGGGCAAGGCTTCCGTCGCTCCCTGTTGGC
>CACWIW010000239.1 GCA_902761035.1 uncultured bacterium
CTTCGGGTCGACGACACCCGCGAATGCTTCGCGCCATGTGCTGTCGGTCCCAATGCTCCCCCAGACTATCTTGTCGGCATCCCCGTCGTAGATGACCACATCCGACCCGCGACAGCCGCAGATAGCCGCCACCGCAAGCGCGAATGATGAGACGAGAATTGCCTTTGTCAGTTTCTTCATGGTTCATCTACTCCTTTCTCTTGCCGCCGCAGGGCGCGGTCCGCCCCGCGTTTCTTTGCTCATACACCATCAAGCGAAATACTTGTCAGAGTCGCCTTGATTCCCTCGTCCGTCGGAGGATTGTCAATCAGATATTCCACCGCTTCCGAGGAATCAATGTCGTCGAAATACGAGAGCTGCGCCCTAAACAGCTTCTCAGAGAACAAATCGCCAAATATCTCATTCGCGCGCTTCACCACTTCATCAAGCGCGAAATGCCGCGTCAGGAGGAAATAAAGGTCAACGTAGTCCTTCCATTTCGAACGCCGTCCCAACGCATACGCCTTCATCGCCGCGAGAGTAATGAGCGACGGCATCCTGAACACATTTGCAAACCTATCCTCTGCCGCTATCGGGAACGGATACTGGAAGAACGTGATCTTAACCCCGTTGACCAGCAGGTTCATCTGCTCCTCAACCCGGCGCGTCACTTGGCAGTCGCGACACGCAGCGTAAATCCTGTCGAGGTTCTTCTTGTGGTTGATCGGCGTCAACTTGAACATGTCAAAATCTATCGACCGCCGATGCCCAATGTGCAAGGCAATCGCCGTGCCGCCGACGAGGTAATACTCGCGGCGGAACTGCGCCATCAGCGGCAGCAGCCCACGTTGGGCGTCGTTCAAGATATCATCATGCATACTTTTTCAAAGCTAATGTAAAGAAGTGCCGTATTTCGGGATGGTAGTTGCCAGCCTGACGTCCCTTGGCGGAGAAGAACACTTGCGCAAGGCGCTTAGGGGGTCAGTATCCGCTTCAACTCCCTGTAGTCGTCCAGAGTCCCGTCATTGAGGACGGTCTCGACCAGCAGTTCGTCACTGATATTGCGCTTCTCCCTTTCGGGCGTATACCAGAACATGTCGCTGTGCGCGTCTATGAATCCTTCTCTCGTCATGATCATCCTGACCTTTAATCCTTTCGCCGTATATTATACCATAATTTTCCGACCGCCGCAGGGCGCGTTCCACCACCCGTACCCGCGCCATCGTGCCCGACATCAAAGCCGTTCGCAAAAGAGGTAACGTCTGCCATTCGCTTCAACAATGGATATTAAGTAACTCGTACTACTATTGCAATGCACGATCCGCGCATCGTCCGGCAACGCGACATCTATGTGAGAACGTTTCATAATGCGACGATAATGATTTATCGCCTTATCTGCACCTCCAAGGTTCCGAGGTGAACCAGAAGAGAACCGCCCCTCGTCCAACTCAACGTCAGAGATTGCAAACACCGCAATGGTCTCGCGTTGGGAGATTCCGCCAAGGAAACTCAATTTGTCGCGCGTAATCGCCGTCGGGGTGCAGATGGTCGATTCAACCCACTTATCACTGGGTACCGACCACTTGTCACTGGATTCCGCCGTCATACTTCTCGGAAGACTGTATATGATAAAACAGAAGAACGCCACACAGCATAACAGGAACTGCCCACAACCTCGCCCCCATTTACAGCGCGAAAGCGAAAAAAGCATGGCCATGCCAACATTCACAAGCGCAATCAGCATCAAGACATGAAGAATTTGTGTAGGCCATGCGACAACATCTTCGAAGTCGCTGTTAACCAACTGCAAACCGCACAACACGAAGGTAACGACGGCAAACACAGCCATCGCACCATACCACGTGCCATACATAAACCGCCTCAAGCTGCCGAGAATGTTTTTCGCAACGTTTGCCATCCTTCACCTACTCCTTTCGCTTGCCGCCGCAGGGCGCAGTCCGCCCGCGCCACAGTCGTGCGGCAACGTTTTCCCCTGTAATCGCCGAAACAATGCCTCTACAGAAAGTTCCGCAGGCAATGGGTAGCTCCCAGCACTTCCTTCGTATGACTTCGGATAAATCTCAACTGTTTTGAACAACTTGTTTCCACAGAACACTCTGGCCGCGTCATCAGAAAATCCGACATACGCACCTGAGCGGATCGGCCATATTTCATGATCAACATAGTTGAACACCCAATCCCCTTTCCCGTTACGCACAAACAACTTGAGATTGTATGGTTCGCCATTGTTGAGTTGGATCAAGGCGTACTCGCGCCCGTCAGGCATCGTTCCATGGTCGAGAATCCTCTCATGGCGAGAACAGAATGAATCAACGAGAAATACGCCAAAAGCAAATACCACGACAAAACAAGCGCCGCCAACCATCATGCGAATCCTTCCCTTGTGTCTAATGCCAGAAATCAGCATCCACAAAGGTAGTAGCATTAAAGCGACGAATACGATTCCCAAGAACGGGATGGCGTCCCATTGCATATATTCACACCATCTTTGTGATTTCCTTTACACGTTCAGATTCGCTTGGCGCAAGGAGAACGCACATGCGCGTACCAAGTCCGCCATGACCGCGAGCGCGCGTGGATGAGACGAGGATCAGCCTTCGCAAGGCTACGGCTTGACAGGTCATTCGTGAAAAGGGTTTCATGGGGTGCGTCCTTTCGGTTGGTATGTCGGTGTGCCGTCAAGATTAATGACATATTTGAAGTTACGCCCGTACGAGTCCTTGCCGGGCAGTTTCTCGCCGTTGAAGTCGCCGTTCTCACCGACAGTCCAGACGATGCCGTGCACGGCATCATAGTTCAACGCGGCGTTCGCACAAAACGGATCGTCCGGCACACGCGGCATATACTCCGGCACAAGCGCGGAAAGCGACTCAGGGCGCACTCCGTTCTTGCGCCGGTAACGTTCCGCTGCGACGACAACTTCCGCCGCGGCATGATAGAATTCTCCCTGTGCTTCCCTTCGTGCCGCAGAATCCCACGCAGGGCAAATCGCAAGCACCGTCCCCCTTCCTCCGAAGTTCGGAAGCCAGCGGTTCGCGCCAGTCCCCATGGCGTCGAACTCGTCCATGAGGCCGCACCAAGCCCCCTTGTCGTAGCCGCGTTCCACCAGATCGCACACGCGCCGCACCAAGTCGTGATACATGCACCTTGTTCGATTCGGATGATATGCGTAGCGAGCGAGCGTCCAACGGTCAGGCATGGACATATACTTTTCAATTTCCCCTATTGCGAACTCTCCCCACCAGAAAGTCTCGCGCCGCGCCGCCATGCAAAGCGAATGCCGTTGCGACTTGACATCCGGGAGAGAACGCAAAAACTCGGCGAGCGCCGCAAGGTCGTCATCTGTTACACATGGCGCATTGGCGAACTCCATTATCCCCCACATGGCATTCCTAGCCAACGAATTCGCCAACTCCCAACAGACCATGGACTCCGCGCCGCCGCGCATTGTCACGGCAAACGACGCCATCGCACGAATCGACTCAAGCACTTCTGCGCGACGCCCATGCGCAATCTGCGCCTCTAAACACCAGCACATCATGTGAAGCATTCGGGCGAAGTCGCTGGGGGAGAAGAATCCGTTCAAGCAATCCTCCCGAAATGCTGTATCACACCACTCGCTACGAGTCGAGGCCTCGCGCATCAGCGCAAGCGCCTCGGCGTTCATGGCAACAAGCGCGGCTTTTCTCTCCTGCGACGGATTGGTTTCGCCAACTTCCGGCCACTCGCGCACCGCATTCGTCGCGGCGACATACGCAACGTATGCATTCCTATCCGGCGGAGGAGTCTTCTTGTCAAGCGGCCCGATAAGTTCGCTCGGCGCTTCGCAATCCAACATCGTGCACCCCGCTATAAGCGCAAGGGATGAGACGAGAATTGCCTTTGTTAGTTTCCGCATCCTTCATCTACTCCTTTCGCTTGCCGCCGCATGGCGCGCTCCGCCCGCGTCGTTTCCAAACCATAGTCGATGCGTAATCCCCACGACTCAACCAAAGTCCAATGGCGTGGAACGAGTCCTACCTTTGTCATCAACAGTCAGTTCGACATCGCCCTGCTCCGCCGCAGAATAGAACTCTTCGCGTTCCTCGTCGCTCATCTCGCCGACCATCCTCTGCACCTCGGCGACTTCGCGCCAGCGGCGCACGACATCCCATACGCCCCATGCGAGTATGCCCCCGAAAGGTATCGCAGTTATAAGCGTAACTATCATGAGCTTCCCGCCGCTGCCCCCATCAACCCAAATATACACGAGAAATGCAAGTGGAAGGCTCGCGAGAAGGATTATGATAAAACCTCCCAATCCAGCAAGTAGTCTATTCAAGATTAGCGATGTCTTCGTCCGTTTCATTGCATAGCTTATGACTCGCATTATTTGAACGGATTCACGGCCTTGACGCTGCCGTACATCTGCCCGTCGTTCAGGTCTTCGGTAAGAATCTCTTCGCAACCCGCCGCCTCGGAAGAGGCCAGCATGAGGGCATCATAGAACTGAACACCGTATAAATCCCTTATTTCAAGGGCGCGCTGCGCAAGCCGCAACGAGCCGTCCACCATTGGGAAGCGTCCAAACAACTTCGTCGCCTCCAATATCTCCGAAAGCGCCTTGCCGGATTTCTTGACCATGACATTGCAGAACTCGTTGACGACCTGAAGCGATATGAAACCATTCCCCGCTCTTACCGCATTGGAGACAAGCCTTGCCGCCACCGGCTTCTTGGCCGCGTCCTGATCAAGGAACGCATACAAAAACACATTCGTATCAAGAAACGTTCTCATCGGGCATTCGCCTCCTCGCGATCAAAAACGAAATCGCCCGGCAGCCATCCGCTTTGCCCCATCAAGTACCTATAGACATCATCGGCCGCCCGAGACCTTTCCAATTCCGCCTTTATGTAGTCAAAAAGGAGGCGTTCCAGAGTGGTTCCACGAAGGTCTGCGTAGCCTTGCGCCTCCTGTGCCATGGCAGGAGGCAAATCTATCATTATGCTCATTTGCGTTCCTTTCTTCCTTGCCCTTCATTCGTTCACTATCGGGACAT
>CACWIW010000240.1 GCA_902761035.1 uncultured bacterium
AAGGAACTTGCATTTTTGTGGGAATTGACCGTTTCCTAACTTGCATTTTCGTGGGAAATACCTTGAATTCAACTTGCATTCTCGTGGGAAGTTATGGTATGATATAGCGCACAAAGGCAAAAAAGATGATTTTCCGGCGAAAAGTATATGATAGGATTCAGGAATGGAAGCGACAGTCTGACGGCTCAACGGCGCTCTTGATCGAAGGGGCGCGTCGTGTCGGCAAGAGTTCCATCGTAGAAGAATTCGCGAAGCGCGAATACGAAACGTATGTTCTCATCGACTTCAACAGGCCCAAGGAGGGTATCGTTGATGCGATTGTAAACCGCCCCGACGACCTCGACGGACTCTTCAATCTGCTGATGGTTTCCTACGGACGGGTTTTGCACAAGAGAAAAAGCCTTATCGTGTTTGATGAGGTGCAGCGGTGTCCGGAAGCCCGGCAACTGATCAAGTATCTTGTCGCGGATGGACGCTACGACTACATTGAGACGGGGTCTTTGATATCAATCAGGAAGAACGTTGAGAACATCACGATCCCTTCGGAGGAGGAGTCCGTAGGCATGTTCCCGATGGATTTCGAGGAGTTCTGCTGGGCGATGGGCGATGAAGTGTCCGTCGATTTTGCAAGAAAGGCGTTCCTTGAGACACGGCCTCTCGGCAGTGCGGTTCACAAGGCCGTGATGAAGCGTTACCGCGAGTATCTTATGGTTGGCGGCATGCCGCAGGCGGTGGATGCGTACCGAAAGACGGGCGATTTCGGCAATGTGGACAGGATCAAACGTTCGATACTCAAGCTCTACGGAAACGACATATCG
This sequence comes from uncultured bacterium, assembly GCA_902761035.1. GTDB lineage: Bacteria > Verrucomicrobiota > Kiritimatiellia > RFP12 > UBA1067 > RUG572. Next base: position 819 of record CACWIW010000240.1, read on the forward strand.
AAATATGCCGGCGTTGATGCGCCGAAGATCAGGGGAATATACGGCCAGCTTCCGGGGATGCTCGCCAAGAAGGAAAAGAAGTACTTCCTCTCCGCCGTTGACTCGAACGCCCGGATGCGCGAGTACGCCGAATCGTTCAGGTGGCTTGATGAGTCGCGAATCGTCAACATAGCGCGCAACGCCACCGATCCAGACGTCGCGTTGGCGATGAGCGAGGATTTCGGGACTCAGAAGCTCTATTCGTCGGACACCGGGCTTCTCATCACGCAGGTGTTCGCCAACCGTCCCTTCACGGAAAACGAACTCTACCGCGCCTTGATGCTCGACAGACTTTCCGTGAACGAGGGCATGGTTGCGGAGAACGCCGTTGCCCAGGCATTCAGGATGAACGGCTTAGAGCTGTTTTTCTATTCCCGTCCGGACAAGGGCGACGGCGTGGGGCGGATGGAGATCGACTTTCTCGTTCGCAGGGGCGAGTCGATATGCCCAGTAGAGGTGAAGAGCGGAGCGTATCAGCATCATGCGTCCCTTGACAAGTTCATGGGCAAGTTCAAGGGGCGGCTTGGCGATGCCTACATATTCTACACCAAGGATGTAATGGTCAAGGACGGCATACGCCATCTTCCGCTGTACATGGCGATGTTTCTATAGGCTTTAGGGAAAGTATGCACTCCGATGAAATAGGGAACAGTTTGGAAAAGCGCAAAACCATAAGAGGTAGGACGATGAGGAGATTGTGTTTTGTAGTGATGGCTGTGGCAATGGCGGTCGCGGCACTCGCTGCGCCGCGCACCGGTCCTTGGACGAAGGAACAGGCGTGGGAGTGGTACGGGAAGCAGCCGTGGATCCGTGGCGTCAACTTCGTGCCATCCGACTGCCGCGGCTATGTCGACATCTGGCAGGAATGGGGGTTCGAGAAACGCTTCGCGCAAGCCGAACGCGAGCTGACGCTTGCCCATGAGACAGGCTTCAACACCGTGCGGCTCATCCTTTCCTACGAGGTATGGCTCTACGAGCATGATGGATTCCTCAAGCGGTTCGACCGCTACCTTGACCTGTGCGCGCGGCACGGCGTGAGGGCGATCGTCGTCCTGCACAACGACTGTGCCGCACCGAAGGAGAACTTCTTCCTCAAGCGCATGGGCGACCAGACGAAGGTTTACAAGGGCATGAAGCGTCGCGGGAAGAGTCCGCACACCGGCGGCGACACCGTGGGCTACAACATCCTCGACATTCCGGAGCATCGCGAGAAGCTGTACGAGATGGTGCGCGAGCTGATCAGTCTCCATGCGCACGACAGGCGCATCCTCTTCTGGAACCTCATGAACGAGCCGGGCTACAACCACCACGGCGACGTGGCCGCGCCAATCTTGAGACGCTTCTTCAAGATTGCCTGGGAGGTAAATCCCGACCAGCCTCTCGCCGCAGACCTCTTCCACTATCTCGGACGGAAGGGCAACGAGGCGGAAAAGGTGGCGGCGGAGCTTTCGGACATCACCAGCTACCACTGCTACGGCGACTACGCGGCGCAGGTCGCGCGCATCGAGTTCCTGCGCGAGAGCGTCGGCCGTCCGCTCATCAACACGGAATGGCTGAACCGCGTCAAGAACAACAACGTCGCGGACTGCTATCCGATGTTCAGCGTCGAGGGCGTGGGGGCGGTCAACTGGGGACTCGTCCGCAGCCGGAGCCATCCGTCCGCCAGCGATGCGTGGCCGTCGCTCTGGGCGCGCTACAATAGGGGCGAGGGCCCTGAACTTGATTTCACGAAGTGGATGCACGACCTGTATCGTCCGTCGCTCCGTCCCTACGATCCGGCGGAGATCGACATCATCAAGCAAGTGAACGCGCAGGCGGACGCGGAACTGAAGGGCGAGTCGATGCGCGTGAAGATCGCGAAGTCGTACAAGATTCTCGGGCGAGACATGTGGCACGGCTACCGTCGCACGAAGTTCGATTTCAACGGTCGCACGGCGTGGATCGTCGAACCGTCCATCGCGCCACGTAAGGATTCCACATGGATATGGAACATGCTCTGGCCAGACTGTGACGTGAAACGTATGTGCGTAGCCGATCTCCTGAAGCGTGGCTTCCACTATGCCTATATCGACCTCTTCGACACGCGCATGGACGGCGCGGGCGTCGTGGCGGCGGCGAAGTTCCAAGACTTCCTCGTGAAGGAGCTCGGCTTCGCGCCGAAGGCGAATCTGATTGGTATCAGCTGGGGCGGATTTATGGCGGCGCAGTACGCGGCAGCGAAACCGTCGAACGTGGCGAAAATCTACTTCGACAACGCGCTCCTCACCTTTGACGGCTACACGCCGTCCAAAAACGGAGGGCTGGGTCCGTGGGCGGCCGCGACGGGGCGTGTCCCTCCCGCATGGCGCGACGATCCGAGGATGCCGGTGAACCGCGCGGGCGAAATCGCGAAAGCGGGCATCAAGGTCTTGCTCGTATATGGTACCTCCGATATTGCCGTGAAGCCTTCCGTCAACTCCGCGGCATTCGCCGCGAAGTTCAAAGCGGCGGGCGGCGACGCGAAAGTGCTGCCCCATGTGGAATACGGGCACCACCCGCACGGGGTCGAGAGCGGAGAGAAGAACGTCGTCATCAGCTTCTTCGCCGATTGACGAGATAGTTTGCTACGTACGCCGTGTCTGAGAAAGCATGTGTTTTCTTTCCAATTGGCGTGTAGTGCCTAATCAGTTGTGTTATAATAATAGGCCTTGGATACAATAGCAAACTTCATCAGGAGATCGTATCATGCATTGTTCGTATGGTCAGAACGTGTGCAGAGAAGCGGGAAAAGCCTTGTCGCTTCTGTGCCTTGCGTCGTTTTTGCCGTTTTCGCTGCTCGCCGTGCCGCGCACGGGCCCGTGGACGAAGGAGCAGGCGTGGGAGTGGTACAACGCCCAGCCGTGGATACGCGGGTGCAACTACATGCCCGCCTCGTGCGCCAACCGCGTGGACCAGTGGCAGGAACTCGGGTCCAAGGAGCGGTTCGAGGAAATGGATCGCGAGCTGGAGGTGGCCGAGTCCATCGGTTTCAACACGCTCCGAATCCTCGTGGAGCTTCAGGGGTTCGGCGTGTGGCTGGAGGAGCACGACGGGTTCATGGAGCGTTTCGAGAAATGCCTTCAGATCATGGCGAAGCACAAGATGCGCGCCATCGTCGTCCTTGGAAACGACTGCATGAGGCCGAAGTCGATATGGAAGCTCCCGAAGCCGGGTCCGCAGAGCTACGACGTCGGCTACCACGGCGGACGCAAGAAGAGCCAGCACGGCTCCTTCCCCGGCGAAATCGGCTTTTCGCAGGTGGACGACCCCGTGCTGAAGCCCAAGTTCTTCGCCATGTGCGAGGAGCTCATGACCAAGTACCGCGACGACGACCGCGTCCTCTTCTGGAACATCTGGAACGAGCCCGGCAACGCCAATCGCGTCGAAGCGAGCGTGGAACCGCTGCGGGAGCTGTTCGAGCTCGCCTGGAAGATCAACCCGAAGCAGCCGCTCGCCGCCGACCTCTGGGCCGGCGAGCTCGGGACGAACCCGAAGGGGAGGAACAAGGCGCAGATTCTCGCCGGCAAGCTCTCCGACATTGTTTCCTATCACTGTTACGGCGACTATGAACGGCAGATTCGCGTGATCCGCCTCCTGAAGAAGCACTACGGCCGCCCGATGATCAACACCGAATGGCTCGCACGCATCAAGCACAACGACGTTTTCACGGCGTACCCGCTCTTCTACATTGAGAACATCGGCTGCACGTGTTGGGGATTCGTTGCCGGCAAGTACCAGACGTACGAGCCGTGGGAGAGCATGTGGCGCGAGGTGGAGAAGGGGTCCGAACTCGGCAAGAGCTACGATATGACGAAGTGGTTCCACGACCTCTATCGTCCGTCGCTCCGACCCTACGACCCAAAGGAAATCGACGTCATCAAGCGCTTCAACAAACTGGCCGACGACGACAGGAAGTGACGCCGAACGTCATTTCGTTGTTTCGTTTTAGTTTCTATAAAAATCTCGCAGAAGTTATGGTCAGAGTCACCGCTCTTTGGTAAAATGCCCGTGTTGTAATTTTTGGAGAAGATTTGTCTTGAGAAAGGAATGACGATGGTGCGCCAAGCAAAGCTCGGCAGAACTAACAGAATGAAAGGAATCTGTACGGCAAAGAAAACGACATGCCGATAGGAAGGCTGGCTGCGCGGAGA
>CACWIW010000241.1 GCA_902761035.1 uncultured bacterium
AGGAACGAAAACACCCGCACGAGTGCCCGTTGCCCCGCCAAACGCGGATTCTGCCGCAATCTCAACCATCTATGTGCATACCTTCACGGATTCAGGATACTATTATCTACCTTTGCGCCCCATTGTCGAGTGGCTTTGGTGTCCGCGAGGACTTTTTACAAAATAAGGAACAACAACATGAAGAAACTGTTGGCTCTCCTCACCGCCGCCGTTGGCGCGACTGCCGCGTTCGCCGCGACGCCTGCCGCCGTATGGGACGGCGACTTCACCGCCACGCAGACGGGTTTTACCCTGAATCGTAGCGGCAATGCCATAAGCCAAGACAATTCGACCATCACCATCGACCAGTCCGTCGGCGTGAAGGTGGATTCCACGGCAGGCTTTTCGGCTGCAATGACGGTGATGTTCAAGTACTCCGATCTTGCGTTCGATGCCCAGAAGACGCTTGTGACATCGTTCTGCAGCGGTAAAGACGAGAACAGAACCGGCGTGTATGCGGCCAGTGGCGGAACGATAAACGGCATTTGGAATACTGCCGACTGGGGGAATGCGTCGCAAACTCTTTCAGCGTCATCCGGCGTGTTGGCGTTCTGCTATCACAAGAGCAATGGAACCAGTCTTTATTATGTAAATACAGACGGAACAAGGTTAGAACTTTTTAACAAGAGCGGTCTTAAGGCCAGTGGCGATACGGCAATCAACGGCTGCACGATTGGTGGCGAACGCGCCAAGAGTGGCGCGACGTTGCTTTCGGCTGCGACGGGCATGAAGATCACCGGCATCGCCATCTTTGACGGCATCTTGACCGAAGCCGAGATGACGGGCTATGTCTGGCCGTCTGAGATCCAGACGATAGACGTGAATGCCAATACGTCCGTTTCCGCCATCAACGCCCAGTACGACTCCACTACATACAAGGCGGCCAAGGTTACGGTCGCCAGCGGCGTGACGATTACGGTCGATGCGGCGTTCAGCGAGAAGATTCAATCCGTTTCCAGTACCGGCAGCATCACGCTCGCTGCCGCGTCGCAGCCCGATGCCTCCTATAATCTTGCCAATGTCGATTTCTCCGGCGTTCAGGGCGGTCTCCTCCGTTCGTGGCTTACGCCGGGCGTGGTTGGCTTCAACTTCAGGAGTGCAAACGGAACGGATGTTTCCGGCGCTCTTGCCACCGCCGACAATTGGATTCACGACAATAATTCCGCGAGCGGCACTTCCACTGCGATGTTCGCCGACGGCCTTTCGACTTTGAAGTGGTCATCGGCCAATACGTGGAATTGTTCCGGCAGCACGATCATCAGCGGCTATCTCGATGACGGCGCCAATGGCGGGAATGGCGCTACGGTGACGCTTTCCAACGTTCCTTACGAAACGTATGACGTCATCGTCTATTGCTCGTCCGACACTGCAAGTGGTGATTTTCTAGCGAAGACCGTGAACGGAACGACCTACACGTGGGATACCGCGGCCGGCGCGGTTGTTGTCGGCAATTCTACTTGGGGCAAGGCTGCTCTTTCAACGCCTGTCTATGGCGTGAACGCCCTGCGCATCAAGAACCTGTCCGGACCGCTCACGATATATGGTTTGGCCAAGAACGGTAATTCCCGCGGCGGCATCGCGGCGATTGAGATTATGCCGCCCAACACGCCGGACAACATCCGCACATACACACTCACGCTCAGCGGCACGGCGACGACCTGGAGCGCAGGCACGTGGACGCTGAACGGCCAGACGGTCGACGCGCCAGCTTCCGGCTACGTCGAGATCGTGGCCTCTGCCTCCACCGCATTGACGGTTGACCAGGCGGTCAACCTCGCCGATTTGAAGGTGCGCGGCGACACTAATATTGTCATCAATGTCTCGACAAACAGCACCGGTTCGCTTTACGCGATCAAGGCGACGGTCGAAAGCGGCGTGTTCCAGCAGGGTTCTCCCGCCGTTATTGGCGCGACGCCTTCAATCGTCGTGGCGAGCGGTGCGACGTTCGATGGGAACGGCATGGCCGTCAACGCGGCCAATGCGGTCACGATCGCGGGCGCAGGCGCGGGCAACTGGCCGTGGGCGCTCACCTCGTCCAGCGGCGCGGGCGGTGCGATTCTCGGCGGTCTGTACCTCTCGGCGAACGCGACCATCGGCGGCGCAAATGAACTCAAGGTCGGCCAGACGCAGGCTGGGTATCAGTGCTATCTGCAGGGCTTCACCCTCACAAAGACGGGTGCCGGCGCATTTACGGGAACAAACATGAACACCCCGGGAACCGGTACGATTGACGTGCAGGGCGGTGCCATGAGCGTCAACCAGTGGAACAACCTCAACAACAATGGTGGCGACACAACGGTAATCTTGAATTCCGGCACGAGCCTTGCCAATGGCACGGACCGCATCGTTCCCATGTCGGCGCTTGGATTGTACGGCGGAACGCTGTCGACGGCAAACAAGGCCTTCAAGGTCAATACTGCCTTTAGAGGTGCCGGCGAAACCGCCAATCTCGCCTTCGGAAGTGGGGCGAGCGCCATGCTGACGGGTGACCTGACCATTACGGCGTCCCTGACGCTTGATGGCAGCGTGACGTTCCTCAAGGATCAAGAAGCTACGGCCGATGTCGTCGTGACGACGGCTGCGCTTACGGCGGATTCCGGCACGATTACTGTCGGCACAGGCGTGACGCTCAACGTCGGCGAGAGCCGTCCGACGGCGACGATCACCGTCGCGCAGGGCGGTACGCTCGCGGCGCAGCTGCAGAGCGCATCCGACGTCATCGAGCTTTCGACGAGCGCCCAGCCCGCCAACGTCATACTCTACGATGCCAACGGCAATGTGGTTTCAAATCCGCGCGTCACGTACTCCGACGGAACGCTCACCATCATGCCGCCCGTGCCGGTGCTTGAGGCGAGCGGGACGGTTGCGTTCGATACGGCGGCGAACTGGGTTGACTCTACGATGCCCGGCAACGACGGCGACGCGATCATCGAGCTTTCCGATGACGCCACGATCACGGTTTCCGGAACCTACACGCTCGGTTCGCTTACCATCACGGGATCCGGCGTGGTGACGTTCTCCGGCAACGGAACGATCACGGCGGCCAACATCAGCGTCAAGAACGGCGCGACGTTCACGCGCAACGCCAACATTTCCGCGACAACCGGCATCAGCCTCGACTCCGGCACGGTGCTTCGCCTCGATGGCGTGACGGAAAGTGCCGCCATCTCCGGTGCGGGCGCGGTGGAGACGTACGGCACGGTCGTGCTGGCGGCGGCCAACACGATGACAGGCGGCATCACCATCAAGCCGGGCAGCGCGCTTTCGACAACGGCTGCCGGCGGATATGGCGAATACCAGGCGGGATGGGCATACACGGCGCAGCGGCAGGTCGTCATTGAAGACGGCGGCACGGTGGACATCAACAATGTCGCGAATAGAGACGGTGCCGTCGCGCTGACGATCGCAGGCAAGGGCATCCTTTCCGGCGGCGTCTATTCCGGCGCAGTGACGTATTCCGGTACGACCGCGATTACGAGCGGGAGCCGTCAGATTTCGTCGCTCGTTCTTACCGGCGATGCGCTTGTCGATGTCGGCGCGGGCTGGGGTCTGGTACACAGCGGCTGGCAAAATGCGCGTCTCGGGCTCAACGGCCATACGCTCACGGTGCGTGGGACGGGAACGTTCCCAGTCGTCAACGCGAACAACGGCGCGGCCACGACTGGTACGCTCGTCCTGGATGGCGCGACGCTGGAGCTGAGCAATTCCGCCAGCAATCTCGCGGGTGTCAACGTCGTCGCCAAGGGATGCGCCACAATTAACCTCGCGACGGCGCCCTCGGCTCTTGGCTCGCTGACGCTCAAGCCCACGGCAACGGGAACGACGGCCTCGAATTGGAATCTGCCGAGCGGCTTTATCCCGAAGGTCGATACGTCCAACATCGACCAGACCGGACTTTCCAACGGACAGGTCCTGACGCTCTTCACCGCGCCGTCCGGGACGACGCTTACTGGGACGATCTCCGTCTCTGCGGGCGGGCGCTTTACGACGGTCATCAGCGGCAACACCGTGACCGCGACGTTCAGCGCGGCAATCCCGCAGCCGTTCCTGCACTACGACTTCAACAACGGTGCGGCGGTCGACACGGGCAAGGCTTCCGACTCCAAGACGCAGATCTACGCCTTTGGAGAGGCCAGCGGCGCAACCTTTGTGCCGGCACGTGACGGCAGCGCAGTCAATGTCTTCGCCTCCGGCTACACGGCATACTGGGATACAAATGTTTCCGGCGTCTCGCCGTTCGCCGTCGGCGAGGTTTCCGTCACGGCGATCGCGAAGATGAAGGAGACGGGAGTGGTTCTGTGGGGACTCGGCAACACCAACAACCGTAACCCTGCGCTGGGCCTTGTCGTCTCGAACAGCACGACCGTTGCGGTCTATGCACGGAATGAAGAAGGAACCGTGGAAGAGGTGGTCGTCGTTTCGGGAACAAAGGACCTCACGAATGGCTATCATTTCTTCGCGGTTGTCGCGAATGCGAGCGGAACCACGCTCTACGTTGACAACCTCTCCGCTTCGACCGACAAGACGATTTCCTTCGCGATCGGACAGCAGGGACAGTTTGGTTCGTTCCACGGCGGGGCGATTGGTGCCCGCAAGGTTGGTGCGGACGGCTACTACCTCGACGACTGGCGCGTGTACGATGCCGCGCTGACGGTTGACGACATCAAGACGCTGCGCAAGCAGTTCATGCCGCCGCCGCTCCTCATCCGGATTCGCTAACATCACGAGACCGCCGATTTTGAAATCGGCAAGCCAGGCATCCCCGTGCGCTCCGCGCCGGGGATGCTCGTTTTTTTGTAGGATTTGATTTCATTTGAAGATTTTTCAATTTTTTTCCACATGAGCGGGGCTGGATATGATATAACCCAAGTTTGCCACTTGAGTAACCCCGAAAAGTAGAAATCACCCAATACCCTATTGCGTCTCTCGGACATCTATGATATAATTATCGCCATGTCACCTA
>CACWIW010000242.1 GCA_902761035.1 uncultured bacterium
GGCCTCCTTCTCGAGGAAGGCGCGGTCGAACACGTGGATCGCGGGGGAGCCGTACTTGAAGTAGAGCTCGCCGTCCGCGCGGCGGCGGTTGTTCATCTCATCCGTCATCTCGGTGTATTCGATCATGTCGAAGTGCCCGTCGCGCTTCACGACCATGCCGAGGCCCTCGGTGGGCTCGCGCTTGGCGGTGAGCTTGAGGGAGTACTGGCTCTTCTCAAGCGTGTGGAGACCGATGAACGCGGGGTCGGCGATCTCCACGAGGGGGTTGTCCACCTGGAAGTAGAAGAGCGTCTTCACGCCGCGCGCGCGCATGTTGTCGAAGCAGCCGTTCGCCTTGAGGGCGGCGATCATGCCGCCGTGTCCGTCCGGGCTCATGAAGATGCGGCCGGGGGCGTCGAGGATGATCTTGCCGTCGGGCGTCATGCCGGGCCACATGCCCTGCTTGAAGAAGATCACGTCCGCCGGGTCGAGGCCGAAGTAGTCGTTCTCCTCGAAGTGCGCCACCGTGGCGGCGTAGTTCGCGGCGCTCGTCATCACGTAGAACGGGATGGGCGTCTTGTAGCGGAGGGTGAGCGCGAGGATCTTGCGCGCGTGGAAGTAGAAGAGCGACGCGCCCGTGACGGGACCGATCGAGTACGCGCCCTTCGGACCGTCGAAGCCGAGACGCGAGCCCTGTCCGCCCGCAACGAGCAGCACGCCGACGTGTCCGGCGGCGAGTTCTTTCTCGCCGGCCTCGACAGCGCGCTTCAGGGCCGCGCCCTTCAGCTCGTGCACTTTCGGGGCTGTGGGCTTGCCCTTCTTCGCGGACGCCGCGCCTTCGCCGGACAGCATCGCCTTGCAGCGCGCCAGTTCCTTGAAGTCGATCGTCTCGACCTGCGCGAGGAGCGCCTTACGTTCCGCCGCAGAGAGTTTCTTCCAGAACTGCAGGACATGGCCCTGCCCGTTCTTCTCCAATGCCGCCTTGGCTTGTTCGTATGTCATTTTGACCTTCCGTGGTTCGTGGTTCGTTGGAAATCGTTGGATATTATACCAAAACCGTGCGTCAGCGCACAGAGCCACTGGGCTTCTTAAGCGTCTTCAATGTGAGACCTGCAAGGTCGCGCCCCTTTTCGCGAAGGAGGAACGACGCGATGTATGCGACTGCCACGCACACGACGAGTCCGATGCCGCCGAGGAGGAACGGGTGGAACTTGAGTCCGAACACGTCGCAATGAAGAATCTCGCAGCTGAAGCACACGAAGTAGTTCGCCGCAAGGCCCAGCACCGCCGCAACGCCCTTGATGCGCGGGATGAACACGCCCATGAAGAAGAGCCCCGTCAGACCAGCCGTGAGCATCGCGATGTACTTGTTGAAGTTGTCGAAGAGCGCGCTCGACTCCATCCGCGCGAGCGTGAGCGCCGCGAAAATGCCCACCACGCCCACCACGTAGGTACAGACCTGTCCGCAGCGAATCTGAGCCTTGCCGGGGATGTTGGGCTTGAAGCGCTTGATGAAGTCGGTCACGACCGCCGTCGAGGCGGAGCTAAGGTTCGCCGAAAGCGTGGAGATCGTCGCCGCGAACACGGCCGCGATCACGAGGCCCGCGAGCCACGGCGGCATCTCCGTGGCCATGAAAATCGGGAGAACCGAGTCGCCCTTCGGCATTGTCACGTCCATCGCCGCCGGATTCGTGCGGTAGAACGCGAAGAGCGCCGTACCAATTCCGTAGAACACAATCTGCGCAAAAACGCTCATGCAACCGTTGAACCACAGGGAGCGCTTCGTCGCGTTTTCGTCCGGCGTCGCGATGTAGCGCTGGATCACGCACTGGTCGCTCGTGTAGCTGGAGAGGTTGGAGATGAGCCCCTGCACTGCGACGACCCAGAACACGGGCTGGGAGAAGAGGAGGCGGAAGTCCCACATCCGCGTCTTCTCGCACGAGGTGGCGACGTTCCAGAATGTTGAGAAATGCGCGCCGTCGGGTCCGGTCTTGAGGATGAGCAGCACGAGCACCGAGACCGCCCCGCCCATGAGGACGATTCCCTGCACGAAGTCGCTCCAGATGACAGCCTCCAAACCGCCAAGCGAGCAGTAGATCATCGTGAGGACGCCGCAGATGAGGATGCAGGCGTCAATGGAGATGCCCGTCACCGCGTTAAGCGCAATAGCGGGGAGGAGCGTCACGACCGCGACGCGGCAGACCATGAACACCACAAACGCCGCCGAGCCGAACAGCCGCACGCCGAGGTTGAAGCGCTTTTCGAGATATTCGTAGGCGGAGGTGATGCCGAGCCGACAGAAGAACGGCAGGTAGTAGTAGATCGCCACAGGCGCCATGCCGATGATGAAGAACGCCATGACGAAGTAGCGCCAGTCCTGGAGGTACGCCTGCGTCGGGATGGCGATGAACGTGATCGACGAAAGCATCGTCGCGAAGATGGACATTCCGGCGACGTACCACGGAATGCGGTTGCCGCCGCGGAAGTAATCGTTTTCATCCTTCTTCTTGCGGATGAAATAAACGGCCATCGCGACCATCAGAAGTGCATACACGCCGACGACCGCCCACGCCGTCGCGCCGAACTTGCCGGTCTTCCTGAAGCTCGCTATCGACACGGCGTCCGTGCGCTTCATGGGCGCGACTTCGCCGCCCGCGATGATGATCGTGTATTCCCCCGGCGTCTTGCCGGGCTTGATGCCCGCGGCCGCCCCGCAGCGCGGGGAGTCGTCAGGGGCGATCTCGCCGTATTCGCACCATGCGTCGGTCACGCAGTTGTATGCGTATATCTTCCTCTGCCATCCGAGCTTCACGGGGTCGGTTTCCGTCGAGCCGTTCACCGCGCGGTCGATCCACCCCTTCTCGCCGAATCCGCCGACGAGCAGTATGTGCTGGTGTCCGCTCGGCAGAAACGCCGCGCCGATGGTGGTGGTGTTTTCGGGGAGGGGGGAGAGGGTGCGCCAACAGGTGGAGGGGGACGATGGGGACGGTGGGGACGATGGGGACAATGGGGACGATAGGGACAATGGGGACAAAATCAGAGCGTAGCCATCGTGGAGTGGCTGCTTGGTTTCGGCGTCAAAACCGCCGTAGATGATGAGCATTTTCTCCTTCTGGTCGCCGTTCTGAATCGCCGCGACGTGCTGCGAGCGCGCGGGACCGGGTAGTTCGGCGACAAGCACCCACTCCCCAAACTTTCGAACAGCCGGGTCGGGATCTAACGCCTTCGCGACATCGAGAAACCACACCTTCGTTGAGGCAACGACATAGACCTTCGTGCCATCGGCTGCCGCCGCGCCCATCGACAACGGCTCGGGGAGGGGCGGCAATGACGTGAGACGCGAGACGTGAGACGCGCCGTCTTCGAGCGTCAGCAAAAATGCATCGGCAACCGGTAGGGCGGTCGCCCCGCGACCGCCGCTCACGCCGCCCGCACAGAAGATCCCCTTTGACGTCTCGCAGCAAACGCCCTCGGCGATGGGTTGCGGCAGTTCGCCGATCTTCGCCCACTTGCCGTCTTGTGCTCGGGCATAGATGCCCGAGCAATAAACCTTCTTTCCTTCAACGAAATCGCTGCCACCGGCAACAAGGAAGGTGCCATCCTTGAGAAACCCCGCAAATGGCCGCGCAATCTTGGCGGGCGCGGTCTCGCCCGCCTTCCAATCCACCGCCACGGGCGACGCCACCGCCGCTCCCGCGCAGATCACCCCTGCAACCGCCAAAAAAAACTTGCGCGCCATCATCATTTTTCTCCTGCTTGTTGTTAACCTACTGTTTGTTCGGCGGTCGCGGGGCGACCGCCCTACCTTATTGGTTTTCCAGTGCCTTGATCGCAAGGTCCGCGAAAACGGTTTTATCCCTCGGATGCACATCGTGCATATCGCCGAGGCCCGCGCCGAAGGTATCGACATAGATAACCCCAGTCTCTTCGCACACTTTCTTCTGCGCGGCACGGTACGGCTTCCACGGACGGTTCATCTTCGGCAAGCCCATCATGATGAAGGGAATCTTACGGTCACCCCGCAACTCGGCGACGACCGCACGAAGCGTCTCTTCAATGTAATCCGAGGGAAGCGCCGTATCCGGCGCAACGCACGTGGTCGCATTCGACTCGCCCTGGTACCAAAGGATTCCATCGACCTTGATTCCACAATCCTTGATGGGCTTGATCCCATGGTCGTACATCTTCGATACCGGCCACCAGTAGGCCTCTTCCCTGTTGCCCCTGCGGCGCGGATACTCCCTCGCCACCCACTTGCACGGGAAGTCCTTGTTCTGGTCAAGACGGTGGCGGTTCGTCGCAATCGCCGCGAGATGCGGGTAAAGCGGCTTGCCGTCCTTGCCAATGGCGCACATCGTCTGCTCGCTAAGAAATGATTCCGTCGGCGCACCGCCAGCCGCGACGTAAAGCATGAAAATCGCCTTGCCCGTCGCCTCGGCGCGCCGAATCGCGAAGGAAACGCCGAATGCGCTCTTTCGCAAAGCATTTTGAGTCGTCAACTTGTTCCACTTGCCGTCGTTGAAGTCCCAGAACCAGATGTTGCACTTCGCAAGCCGCTCCAGCTCGCCCTTGACGCGCGCCTTTTCGGCGGGCGACGCGTTAAACTCGCCCCAGCCCTTCTGCATGTTGGACTGTCCGGCGCAGAGCCAGTATTCGTGCGCGCGCTTGTAATCCGGACAAGGCGGGACCTTTGGAAAGCACGTGCAGCAACTCCGGTTGTCAGGATCCATCAGCGCATTGAAAGTCGCCTCCGCGATGATGCGTGCGCCTTCGGCGTTCGGATGTATCTTGTCGCGGGCGAAGATTTCGTCCATCTTTTCCCGTAGTGGCTCCTGCATATCAACGCTACAGTGTCCGCTGTTCCAATTAAAGCTTTCGCACAGCTGAGCGACCGCCTCAAGATCAGCCTGCATAAGGAAAGGCTCCGGGCTACGGTAGAACCGCTGACCCTCGGCAAGCGGCGAAAGCTTCGTCCAGATGAAGGGCTTCACCTTTCGATTGGCCCTGCGGTAGTC
>CACWIW010000243.1 GCA_902761035.1 uncultured bacterium
GCGCGCGGAGGATTCCGTCGCGATCGTCTCCTACGCGAGCGGCGTGCAGGTGGAGCTGCCCGCGACTTCGGGCGCGGACAAGGCGAAGATTCGCGGCGTGTTGGACAAGCTGCGCGCGGGTGGGGGCACGTCGGGCGGCGAGGGCCTCCAGCTCGCCTACGAGCAGGCGATGAAGAACTTCGACAAGAAAAAGAACAACCGCGTGGTGCTGGTGACGGACGGCGACTTCAACATCGGCATCAACAACCCCTCCGAGCTGGAGCGCTACATCGCGACGAAGCGCGAAACGGGCGTGTTTCTCACCGTCTTGGGCGTCGGATACGGCAACTACAAGGACGCAATGATGAAGAAACTGGCGAATGCGGGCAACGGCAACTACGCATTCCTCGACAGCGTGCTCGAGGCGAAGAAAGTGCTGATGACGGAGTTCGGCGGTACGATGCTCACCGTGGCGAAGGACGTGAAGCTGCAGCTGGAGTTCAATCCGGCGCAGGTGGGCGCGTACCGGCTTCTGGGCTACGAGAACCGCCGTCTGGCCGCAAAGGACTTCAACGACGACAAGAAGGACGCCGGCGAAATGGGCAGCGGCCATTCGATGACGGCGTTCTACGAACTCGTGCCCGTCGGCTCCACGAGCACGGTGGCGAACGTAGACCCGCTCAAGTACCAGAAGCAGACACCCGTCGGCAGCGCCGAGCTGCTGACCGTGAAGCTGCGTTACAAGCTGCCGGACGCAGACACGAGCACGCGGATGGACTTGCCCGTGACGGCGGCGGCCATCACGCCGAACACGCCGTCCGAATCGTTCCGCTTTGCCTCGGCGGTGGTGGAGCTTGCGCTGCTGCTTGAAGACTCGCCGCACAAGGGTTCGGCCTCCTACGAGTCGCTGATCGCGCGTGCGCGCGCGGCACGGGGACGCGACGAGGACGGCTGGCGCGCGGAATTTGTTCGTCTGGCGGAAACAGCCCAGCTCCTGATGTCGTCGAAAAGCGGCAATTAATTCTCTTTCTAGAACAGGGTTGACCAAAATTCACCAGACCGTTTCTCTTGCGTAGGGCGATGGGGCGTGGTACAATACGCGCCATGCAAACGATAAGAGATTCAAGTTGTTTTGGTGAAATCCGCAGCAGGGGACGTGGGGGCTTGCGGATGATTGCGACGGCAGCGGTGTCAGCTTGCCTCGCTTTGGGCGTACAGGGACAGGTGCCCATTGAGAAGGGACTGCCGGTGTCGTTTGGCATCACCTCGAAGGGTACGCACAAGCTCGACGGGCGCTTCCTCGACGCGCGGGTGTTCGCGCGCGTGGTTTCCGACGCGGAGGCGGCCGCGTATGCGAAGGACGCCTCCACAGCCGCAGGGGCCATCGCGAAGGACGGCCTCGTGTGGGGCGGCGTGCCGACACCCGGCGAAATATGCAACGTCGTGAAGGAGGCGGACTACTCGAAGGGCTTCACCTTCGCCTGCTGGGTCGTCCTCAACAAGACCGGCGGACGCCTCATCGACAACACGACGGGCGGATGCGACGGCTGGCTCATCGACACCTGGCCGGACCGTCCCCGCTTCTACTGTCGCGGCGAGCGCGTGGGCGGACACAGCCAGCCGTTCACCTGCGGGCGTCCCCAGTGCGTCGTGGCGACGCTCAAGGACGGCAAGACCAGCGTGTGGCTCGACGGCAAGCGGTGTGACTACTCGTTCGATCCGCGGGTTCTGCGTCCCTGCACGTGGAACGATCTCGTGGAAAAGAAGGCGAAGCCGCTGGAATGGCTGTTTCCGACCGGCGACGAGACGCCGCAGGAGGGCATGCGCTTCGCGGACGGCGTGACGGGCGTACTCGCATGGGGCGGCGGCGACACCATCAAGCTCACCGTCGGACGCGTCGACCTCTGGGACCATCGCGGCGGATACGGCTGGACGAAGGAGCAGAGCTACACCAACATCACCGATGCGATCGTGAAGGGCGACAAGGCGCGTCTCCTCGGCCTCTTCAAGAAAGTGACGCCGCGCGGCGAACCGCGCAACCCGTTCACGCTTCCGCTTGGACGCGTGGAGCTGAAGATCCCCGGCGCGACGCTGCGTCGTGGCGTGCTTGACGTGAAGACCGGCATCGGCACGATCGACTTCGACCTGGACGGCCGTACCTGCCGCGCGGAACTCGCGATGAGCAAGGCAAGTCACGCCTTCGCTATCAAGCTGCCCGCCGGAGTGAAGTGTGAGGCAAGGGCGATCCATTGCATGGAACAGCCCGCCGTCAAAAAAGAGCTTGGCAAATTGTCGTTCAAGCCGGCGAAATACGGTGCAAATGGTTTCACGTGGAAATTGCCCGCCGATGAATCCGTCACGCTCGCGTATGAGCTGAAGGACGGGGAGCTGTCGGTGCGGACGTGGAGGGGCGGCCTCGACCAGGTGCAGCGACAACAAGCGTACAACAACAAGTCGTTTGCGCAGGTTCGTGCCGAATCCACGGCGCACTGGACGAAGTTCTGGGCGGAGGGTGCGCGCGTGAAGGTTCCGGATCCCGTCGTTCAGGGTCTCTTCGACTACGGCATGTACTGCTTCGGCTGCATGACCGATCCGGACGGCGTGCCGTGCGGACTCCAGGGCGCGTGGCTTGAGGACAACTACATCGCGCCGTGGAGCTCGGACTACCATTTTAACATCAACGTGCAGGAGTGCTACTCGCCTGCCTATCGCGGCGGACACTTCGCGAACATGATGCCGCTTTTCCGCATGGTCCTCGACTGGCGGGAGCGCCTCCGCGACAACGCGCGCAAGTTCGCGGACGTCGATGGCTACGTGCTGCCGCACTCGGTGGACGACCGGGGCGTGAACATCGGCGGGTTCTGGACCGGCACGATCGACCACGGCTCGACCGCGTGGGTGGCGGACATGATGTTCCGCTACGTCAAGTATTCCCGCGACGTGGACTTTCTCCGCCGCGACGCCTACGACTTCATGAAGGGCGCGATGCGCGTCTATCGCGCGATGATGGTGGAGGACGGGAAGGGCGCGCTCGCTTTTCCGACGGGACCTTCTCCGGAATGGGGCGGCGCAACCTTCGAGACGGCCGTGGGACGCAATCCGAGTTTCCAGCTCGCCGCCGCGCACCGTCTCGCCCGCAACCTGATCGCCGCCGCCGCGATGCTCGGCGAAACGCCCGATCCGATGTGGCTTGACGTGGAGAAGCGTTTGCCCCTCGCCGCCATCGACGACGAGAAGGGCGGGATCATGCTCTTTGAGAACCGTCCGTTCAGCGCGTCGCACCGACACCACTCGCATCTCGCCGGACTCTTCCCGTTCGATATCTTCGATCTCGCCGACCCAGCGACCGCCGCGACGGTGAAGAAGACCTACGAGACGTGGGACGCGCATGGTACTTTCGCGTGGACCGGCTGGTGCGTACCATGGGCGGCGGTGCTGAACGTCCACGCCGGGCGTCCCGCCCAGGCGGTGAAGCTGCTGCATGATTTCGACGAGTACTTCACCAACCCCGGACATGCGCCGAGGTGCTATGCGTGGAAGCCGGGATTCTGCCAGTTCGTGTCTTCAACTCCCAAGCTGGGCAAGGACGGACGGCACCTCGGGCACGAGGTTCTCGACATGGACGGACTTCTCTCCGCCTGCGCGGCGGTGATGGAGATGATGGCGCACGACGTGAACGGCAAGCCGGAGTTCTTCAGGGGATGTCCCGACGAGTGGAAGGACGTCTCGTTCGAAAACATCGCGCTCTCCGACGGCCGCCGCGTGAGCGGCCGCCGCTTGGACGGCAAGGTGAAAATCGTCGTTCATTGATGATGAGCCCAGTCTCATCACCCGCCGTGCCCACCTGAGGGCGCGTCCTGAACGGTAACGGTTTCGGCACAAAAATGAACTTTTTCAGTTTTTGTGCCGAGACTATTGCACAGTTTAGATAAATATGCTATAATCATTGCGTTTCGCAACTTAAGAAAGATGCTAAAATGTTTGTTGGACGCGAAAACGAATTGGAGTCGTTGCGGTTGCTGCTGGAAAAGCGGACGGCATCGCTTGTCGCCTGTCGTGGCCGCAGACGGATTGGCAAGTCGACGCTCATTGAGGAATTCGCACGGCGCAACGGTTGTCGGTTCGTGAGCATTGACGGGCTGCTTCCACGCGAAGGCATGACGAATCAGGTTCAGCTCGACAACTTCATCGAGAAACTGGCCGCGCAGACAGGCGTCGACGGGACGAAGGTCTCGTCGTGGTACGAGGCATTCGTTCGACTCGACAAGGCGATTACGTGGGACGACTGGACGGTACTGCTGCTTGACGAGGTTTCCTGGATGGGGCGGTACGACGCAGATTTCCCGGCAAGGCTCAAGAGCGCATGGGACACGATGCTGAAAAAGCACGATCATCTTGTCGTTGTGATCTGCGGTTCTGTCTCTACTTGGATCAAAAGGAACATCCTTGAGAACACCGGGTTCGCCGCACGCTTCTCGCGCGACATCGTTGTCCGCGAGCTCCCGCTTTCGCGGTGCAGGGCCTTTTGGGGAGATGCTGCCGCGAGGCTTGCGCCGTCGGAGATTCTCGACGTGCTGTCGGTGACCGGTGGAATACCGAGGTATCTCGAGGAGGTCAATCCCGGACTGAGCGCCAACGAGAACATCAAGAGGATGTGTTTCGGGAGGGACGGCGTCCTGTTCAAGGACTTCAAGGCGATCTTCAGCCAGGTTTTTGGCGAGGAGTCGCTGATGAAGCAGAATGTCCTGCGTACGCTCGTCGATGGCCCGCGGACGTGCAGCGAAGTCGCCGAGGCACTCGGCGTCGAACGCGGCGGGTCGCTTTCCGAGACGTTGGAGATTCTCGTGGATGCGGGTTTCGTCACGAAGGACGAAGGGTACAACCCGGAGACGGGCAAAAAGGCGCGGACGGTGAAGTACCGCCTTTCCGACAACTATACGCGGTTCTACCTGAAGTACGTCCTGCCGCACGAAACGGAGATATTGTCCGA
>CACWIW010000244.1 GCA_902761035.1 uncultured bacterium
CCGTTCCCATTCCGAACACGGAAGTCAAGGGCCTCTTCGCCGAGGGTACTGCGGGACTCGCCCGCGGGAGAGTAGGGCGCCGCCGGCTTTCTTTTTTTTATCCGGCCGCAAAGGACGCAAAGGGCGCAAAGAAGAGTTCTTTGCGGGCTTTGTGGCTAAAAAATGAGGCAAGGAAGACTCGCTATCTGAGGTAAAGAAAATGACTAAAAGAATCGTCTGCTTCGGTGAAATCATGATGCGCCTGAACCCGGAAGGCTATCTCCGGTTCGTCCAGGCGGATAAGTTTGAGTGCTCCTACGCGGGCGGCGAGGCGAATGTCGCCGTGTCGCTCGCCAACTACGGCATGGACGCCTCGTACGTCACGAAGCTCCCCGACAACCCGCTCGGCGCATCTGCCCGCAACGAGGTGCGTCGCTTTGGCGTCGATACGAAGGACATCGTGTGGGGCGGTCCGCGCCTCGGCATCTACTTTGTTGAAAAAGGTGCTTCCCAACGCGCCTCGAAAGTCGTCTACGACCGCGCTGGTTCCTCGATCGCCACCGCGTCCCGCAAGGATTTCGACTGGGCGAAGATATTCAAGGGCGCGAAGTGGTTCCACTTCACCGGTATTACGCCCGCACTCGGCGGTGAATGCCCCGAAATCTGTCTTGATGCGCTCAAGTACTGCAAGGCCCATAAGATCACGGTGAGTTGCGATCTCAACTACCGCGGCAAACTTTGGACTCGCGCGCAGGCCAGAGCCACGATGTCGAAGCTCGTCCCCTACGTAGACGTGTGCATCGCAAACGAGGCCGATGCGGCGGATGTTTTCGGCATCAAGGCGGAGGGTACGGACGTTGACAGCGGCAAGCTCGACAAGGAGGGCTACATCTCCGTCGCCCGCCAGCTTGCCACGCGTTTCGGTTGCAAGAAAGTGGCCATTACGCTCCGCACCTCGATTTCCGCGTCCCGCAACAAGTGGGCCGGCATGCTCTTCGATGGACGCAAAGCGTGCTTCTCTCCTGAGTACGACATCCAGATCGTCGATCGCGTGGGCGGTGGCGACTCCTTCGGTGGCGGGCTCATCTATGCCCTCGCGAACGGGTACGGTACGCAGGACGCCATCAACTTTGCAGTCGCGGCTTCGTGCCTGAAGCACTCGATCGAGCACGACTTCAACCATGCGTCGGTGGCCGAGGTGCAGGCTCTCGCCGCCGGCAATGCCACGGGCCGTGTCCAGCGCTGACCTGTGTATTTATCCTAAAAATCGCAGTTGAACAATGTCTTTCTTGAAACATACTCCACAACTGCCGAATTTAGGCTAAACTTCCAATCACTTTCCGTGATCCGTGACACCTAGGTGTCATAAATTGGGGCTCTAAAGGCCATTACAAGCAGGAAGCAGTTCAAAGGCAAAACCTCTTGCTTTCGCTGCTGTGAGTTTCGGAGTCTTGGAGGATGGAGAAGTTGTAACTCTCCTTAATTCCGAGACACCCAATCTCCCAATAACGAAAGCACTGGGTGTGTTTGGACTTTCAATTGAGTGTGTCATTTTGACACACTCAACTCGTGGGAAAAGCGCGGTTTGCTGCGGAATTTGCTTTGGTGCGCAGCGGAGCATGAAATGGTGCGCACCAAAGCATCAAATGGTGCGCACCAAAACCTTCGACGGTGCGCAGCATTGAAGTGTGCCAACTGTGTCAAAATGACACACTCACTGTAGGGGCCTAGACTTTTGCGTTATACCCCAAGGTGCATGGGGCCAAACGGACATGTCAATGTGCTTGGAAGGATTGGGGGGCGTAATCTCCTTCGCGCGCGCGCGTCCTTTATATACACAGGGAACCCCTCGCGCCCGTACTCGCGACATGGACGTTTACATGCGCAAGAGTGTAAAAGTTATTTTTGGACAACTCTTAAGGGACGCCTACTCGCCGTAGGCGGTGACCTTGAAGCGTGTGATGAATCCGAGAAAAGTCTCCTGTTCGTAGTCGGCAAAGTACACCCTCGTAAGCTTGCCGTCATCGATGGCATCGCGTAAGGCCATGTCGCAGAAGTCCGCGCTAAGCCCCGTGTAGATCCATTCCTTCAGGTAGATCGCTCTCGACCCTGTTCCGCGCTTGAGGTTGGTACAAGGGACGGATTCGCGGTTGACTGAGAGCGGAGCGCGGAAATGCGCGTACAGGCCCGTCGGCGGGACAAGCGTCTTGTCCCCCTTGACGGACACGCAGCCGCATGCGGCCAAAAGTGCAGCGGCGGCAACAAGGACGAATTTCATGTTACTCGCCATATACGATGACCATCGCCTTTTGCCAAATGCCAATGACGTTGACGTATGCGTAGTCCACATGGCCGATTTTCTTGAGACCGCCGTTGCGCGCGGCGGTCGCGATCGAGCAGTCGCCAGACGCATAGAGTCCAAGCACGCTGAAGGACGAGGCCTCTCCTTTTTTTGATCCGACGTCCCAGTTTCCCTCCGTGGAAAGCGGGGCCGTTGTCACCGACACGACGCCGCTCGGCGGCTGGAACGGCGCACTGAGGCATCCGGCAACGCCGATGGCCAGCAGCGAGGCTAGAACAATTGCGGATATTCTCTTCATGGTTGTAATCCTTGCTTTTGGTTGTTGCACGAAGAAACACAATCATTTTACCATTCTAACGGTCAGAAATCAAGTGTTTGGGCGCATCTGCGTAATTCACCGCCGAACCTTCTGATGATTGGAAACAACTATTTGAAACAACTTCCCTTTGGCGCACGGGCCAACTCGCCCGTGCCCATAGTCCACTCAAAAACGATACAATTATATCAAGATTCTTGCAAACATAGATGGATAGATGCGCGGGCGAGTTAGCCCGCGCGCCTCTCTCAAAGTTGTTTTTACCAGTTGTTTGCCCAGTCAGGGAAAAACCAAAGATTCCAAGGAGGAAACAGATGGCAGACCTTTTCGAAGTAGATGGTTCCAAGTGCGTCTCATGCGGCGCATGCGTGCGCGACTGCGCCTTCCGCGCGCTCAAGATGGAGGGCGGCGCGCCGCGCATGGCCTTTCCCGACCGGTGCATGAAATGCCAGCACTGCCTCGCGGTGTGCCCCACGGGCGCGGTCACGTTCGACGGGAAGCGTCCGGAGGATTCCGTGCCGGTCAAGGACCTGCCGCTGCCGAGCCTCGAGGCAGTCGAGAACTGGCTCCGCACCCGCCGCTCCATGCGGTATTTCGCCGCCGAGGACGTCGAGCGCGCCACGCTTTCGCGCATCCTCTCGGTGCTCGGCAACGCGCCCACCGGCTGCAATGCGCGCTCTCTCACGTTCACGTGCTTCCCCACGCGCGAGTCGATGGATGGCTTCCGCCGCGATTTCATCTCCGTGATCGAACGCCATCGCGACGGCGCGAAGCTGCTGCCGCGCTGGCTGGCCGTGCCCGCGATCCGCATGCGCAATGGAGAGGACGACATGTTCTTCCGCGGGGCGAGCGGGATGCTCGTCGTTTCGTCCGACGACGCCGCGCCCGGCGTGACCACTCCGCTTGAGGACGTGACGATCGCGTGCGCGCAATTCGAGATGCTGGCCAACGCGGCGGGCATCGCCACGTGCTGGTGCGGCTTCCTCAAGATGGTGCAGCAGGAAGTGCCCGAACTGCTGGAGCAGACGATTGGCCTTCGCCGCACGGCGCCGTTCTACGCGATGCTCTTCGGCCGTCCCGCCGTGCGCTACGCGCGCGGCGTCCAGCGCGACTCCTACGCCCGCATCGACTTCCGCGGGTAGGGCGAGGCGTCGAGTCCTGTTCTCGCCGATATCATCGGCGAGTGGTCCAAACTTGAGAAACAAGGAGATTGAAATGGCATTGAACAATCCACAGTCAAACTTTGAGGACAGCATATTCGGCCCCAACGGGACGCATCCCGCGCCGAAGACGCTGCCTTATCCCACGCAGCCGATATCGACCCTCTACGGCGAGACGGTCGAGTATCTGATCCCGGAAGGGCAGAAGGAAAGGGTACTCAAGAAACTCTATCCATTCGGAGATCCGCCAGCGATGGTGCAGACGCTCATGGACATCCACGAGCACAAGGAGTTTGTCGTCAAGGACTTCAAGGTGGTGCAGCAGGGGGACTACGTCCTCCTCGTGAGCCCGTACTTCGCAAGTTCCGGCGGATCGGTCGTGGACTGGGAGCCCGTGAAGAACGACGACGGCGTCCATGTTGCGGAGATGCCGGATGAACTTGCAATCAGCGCGTTCTCGGCAGGTGAGGCAGATGCCCTTACCGGTCGTCCGTTTGGAACGGCAAAGCCGTCGAAGGGCGAGGGGATGTCAAAAGACCGTTATCGCATGATTGAGGAGGCTTATGCCCAAGGTTTCGCGAGCGGCGAGCAGAGCGGCATGTCTCAAGGTTCGTTCTTCACTGGTTTCGGTTCTCCTACGCCGCCCCGCCGTCCATTCCGCCGCCCATAGTCCTTATTCACCATTCACAATGTCCAACTATCAAATCTTTCGCGAGCCCTCTCCCCGCGTTGCCGATTTGATAGGTTTTCCGGAGTCGAGTCGTGAGAGATTCCAAGGAGAAAACAGATGGCAAAAGGCACGGACAACGTGACCCCAAGACTGACCACGCTTTGCTACATCGAGAAGGACGGCTGCTACCTGATCCTGCACCGTACCAAGAAGCAGCACGACGAAAACGGTGACAAGTGGATCGGCGTGGGTGGCAAGTTCGAGTACGGCGAGAGCCCCGAGGAATGCGCCCTGCGCGAGGTGAAGGAGGAAACGGGCCTCACCATGCTCAATCCGCGCTTCCGCGGGCTCGTCACGTTCGTCTCAGATGAATGGGGCGTGGAATACATGCATCTCTTCACCTGCACGGAGTTCGCCGGCGCGCTCACCGAGTGCGACGAAGGCGAACTTGTGTGGCTGCCCAAGGCCGAACTGCTCACGAAGAAGATGTGGGAAGGGGACAGACTCTTCCTCAAGGCCCTTGACGAGCGAAACGACTTCTTCATCCTCAAGCTCCGCTACGAAGGCGAAAACCTCGTTGAATCCAAATTCGGCTGACCCGCCTGTTGCGATCACACCGGAGGGAATGTCGGATCCACACGCTGCATAAGGAGAAAAAGAATGACACCAAAAAGATGGATGCTGTTGACGATTGCCGCGGCATGTGCGGCTCTCCCGGCGTTCGGTGCCGCCAACGACACCGTGACGGTAACGGTGACGGGGGAACTGCGGCAACCCGTCCATTTCGGAATCGACGCGGAACGACTGTGGTTCTTCTGGCCGGAGCGGCGCGAGCAACTGGCGGAGATGGCCGTCGGACGTCTGAAGGTGGACTTCGCCCGCGTGGCAATCAACGGCGTGTACGAGCGGGAAGAGGGCGTCACCAACGTCAGCGCTTATTCTGATGTCATCATCCCGATGATGAAGACGTTCAGGAAATACAATCCGAACTTGCGTTTCTTCGCGTCCCCGCGCCCCATGAAGGAAGTGTACAATTCCAAGGCGGACGCCAAATGGCTCGCCGACAACTTCAAGAACGGGAATATCGGCATGGCGGCGTATCCGCTTTGGGTGGGCGGACACAAACGAGTCGTCAAGCGCGTCTACAAGAAGGTGGACAAGGACAAGTGGGCTCGCTACCTTGCGGACTACCTGAACCTGATGGGGCGGGAGGGACTTGACGTCGCGTACCTTGACCTGATGAACGAGGACCAGTCGATGTGGGGCGGGGACATCGAGAACGTCCTTTACGTGATCGATCGAATCCCCACGCTTCTCGACCGATCCGTTACCATGCCGAAGATCGTGTTTCCGTCCACGTGGAGTCCGGGCGATGGTCTGAAAAAGTTCCTGAACGTGCCGTCGGTCGCCGCGCGGCGCGGCGAGGTCTTGAAACGGATTGGCGTGGTCGCGACGCACAACACGCCTGATGCTGACCGGAACAAGTTTGACGAGGCCGGCCTCGTCGCCTTCGCGGACGCAGTCCGGGCGGTGGACCCGGACAAGGAGCTCTGGAACACGGAAATGCACGGCTGGGTGGGCACGCGCAACCCGTCCGACGACATCCTCAACTCCATAATCCTCTGGCGTCACTTGGCTGCGGGGTTCTCCGGAATCGACACCTGGCTCTTCTTCGGCCCATGGAAGGGCGCCGCGCATCCGATGGTGTATTCAAACAGGGGGCACGGGCCGGAGACGACGGCGAAGTACGAGATATTCAAGTCGGTCGTGAACGACACGTGTGGCGGACGATACGTGGCGTCCGCCTCGTCGGACGATCGGATCGTGCCCGCCGTGCTGATGAAAGAGAGGCGGATGCTCGTGAGCGCCCTGAATACGGGCGATGGTGAAATCGCGGTCCGCGTGCGGCTACCAGAAGGGATGCACGTGTCCGGCGGGGTGGAGAGACGCCTGTGGGAAGCGTCGAAGGGCGACGTTTCGCCGCGAATCTCGCACCTTGAATGCGTCGTGCAGGACTGGACGTCCATCGTGCCGGCCCAGTCGCTTGTCCATTTTGCCTTGACGGTCGAGAAGTAATCTTCCCCCTCAAGTTCCACGCCTAACTGGGAACGCCGCCTTCCAGGCGGGGCACCACCCGCCTACTAACCAACCAACCTCCTAAAACTTTCCAACTGAAAAAACTTTCCGATCCCCCTTGCACCACGCGCCGCGTTGTGGTAAACTTCTTTTCGGCAAAGGCAGCAATGTCGGAGTCACCGGGATGCGGAGGATGTCCTTCGCCTATGGCAGGGAGAAATCCCTGCCATTAGTTTATTTGGAAGCATACAGTGAGCAGTAAGAACATAAGGGAGGTCAGCGTTTTCGTTGGGTGAAAAACGCAGTTGCGCCCACTAACCACTAGCACTTGACTACGGCGAAATGAAATGATAGACCACCTGTCGAGTGTTTACATTCATTCTTTTCCGTTGAGTATGAGTGAATGTAAACATTCGGCAAGGAGAAGCGAGAATGACAGATGACGCTGTGAAGCTGAAGGAGATATCTGACCGATTGATTGACGGGGTTGTCGTTTAGGGAGTTCCTGTCGTTTGAGGGGATAAAAGATATTGCGCCGATTTCTCTTGAGGACATTCTTTCTCGCCATCGGGAGATAGCCGCCGAAATCGCGCGCGGGATAAAGGTTATCGGCTTGTTTGCCAAGTACGGCGAATATGGATACTACCCGTTCTACAAGGAGTCACCGAGCGGATACTACCAGCGCATCATCCAAAAGGCGATTTCCTCGTGGACGGCGAATGGCTCTTTGAGGTCGGAGGCAAGGGAAAGTCATTTGACCAGATAAAGGACTTGCCAAAGAGCTATGTCGCATACGACGACGTGGAGATTGGCTCCGGCAACAAAATACCGCTGTGGCTGTTCGGCTTCCTTTACTGATTCTCGCCCGCCGGGCCAACGTGGTAGGGCGATTTCGATGAAACCACCGTTGTGGGAGCGGCCGCGCTTGTCGCGGCCTTTCGGAGAAGTGGCACTCATGCCGCTTCATCTGGTAGGGCCCGCTCACCGAGCGGGCCGCGCAGGGAGAACCCAAGAAGGGAGCCAGAAAAAGCCTCAATTCCCATGTAGCCCGCCGCCCGCGCTTCGCACGGGAAAGTAAATGAGGATAACTTTGATGGATCACGACAAGACTGTGGGAACAGAATCCGCCCCCGCTGGCGCG